>JAFSDX010000172.1 GCA_017436025.1 Thermoguttaceae bacterium | reverse complement strand
CCGGCTCTCGACGAAGCCCCGCTCGCCCCGGCTCTCGACGAAGCCCCGCTCGCCCCGGCTCTCGACGAAGCCCCGCTCGCTCCGGCTCTCGACGAAGCCCCGTTGGCCGACCCCGCCCCGCTCGCCCCGGCGCTCGACGAAGCCCCGTCGGCCCCGCCCGCTTTTGAAACGCCGGTCGCGAACCAACTGGCGGAACCGACGTTCGTCGCCGCGCCGAGCGAACCGGTCGGAACCGGCGTCCCGGGCGACAAAAAACTCGAAGGCGCGCAAACGACGCAAGTCGTCGTCGAAAAAATCCTCCCGAAAGAAATCCAAGTCGACCGAGAGGCCAAGTTCGCCGTCAAGGTAAAGAACGTCGGTTCCGCGCCGGTTCGCAATCTCGTTTTGCGCGACGTTCTCCCGGTCGGCGCTCGCTTCGTCGCCGCCGACGTCGCGACGGTCGTTCCGAACGCTCGCGGCGAGTTCGCTTGGCCGCCGTTCGAACTCGCGCCTTGCTCCGAAAAAACGTTCGAATATCGAATTATCCCGACGCAAGAGGGCGAAATCGGCTCCGTCGCGACCCTTTCCTTCGCCGCCGAAGCGTCCGGTCGCGTCCGTTGCGTTCGTCCGGCGCTCGAAGTCGAAGTCGTCGCGCCGCCGGAAGCGACGCTCGGCGCCAATATCGACTTGAACGTCGTCGTCGCGAACGTCGGCACCGGCGCCGCGACAAACGTCGCGCTCCTCGAAACGATTCCTGAAGGTCTCCGCCATCCGAGCGGCTCCGTCCTCGATCACGCGCTCGGAACGCTCGCGCCCGGCGAGAAAAAACGCGTCCCGCTGACGCTCCAATGCGTCGCGTCCGGGACGACCGTCAACAATCTCGTCGTTACCGCCGACGGCGACCTGCGCAAAGAGATTCAAACAGAAATCAAAATTCTCGCGCCGAAACTGGAACTTTCGATCGACGGCGCCGACGCGCCTTACCTCGAACGCCAAACGACGTACCGTCTGAAAGCGGCGAACGTCGGCGACGCGGCGGCGAAAGACGTCAAGCTCGTCGCGGAAATTCCGGACGGAACGACGTTCGTTTCGGCGAACAACCTCGGCGTTTACAAAGCGGAAACCCGTTCCGTTTATTGGGATCTCGCCGAACTTCCGGCGGGCGCGGCGGGCGAAATCGAGCTGACGCTGACCCCGACCAAGATCGGCGCCTCCCGTTTGACGTTCGGCGGAACCGGCCCGCTCGGCTTGACGGCGCAAGTCGCCAAGGACGTCGCGATCGACGGCCTCCCGGCGCTCTCGTACTCCGTCAAAACGTCGCCGAACCCGGTCGAAATCGGCAAGGAAATCGTTTACGAGATCCAACTCGCCAACCGCGGAACGAAAGCGTCGACGAACGCGACGTTGCAGATCGCCGCTCCGGACGCGTTGAAAATCGTTTCGGTCGACGGCCCGACGCGCCATTCGCAACAAAACGGCGTTTTCGTCTTCGACGCGATTCGCGAAATCCCGGCGAAATCGGCGGTTACGTACAAAGTGAAAGCCGTTTGCGAAGCGGTCGGCGACTGCCGCGTCCGGTTCCAACTCAGCTCCGACGACTTGGAACCGCTCGTTAAGGAAGAAAACGTCCGCGTTTATCGTTAAAACCCGCAAAGTCGACGTTCGTCCGCCGCGCTCTTGAGCCGTCGAGCGAACGCCGACCTTTCCATTTCCCTCCGACCGAACGCGCAATCGGTCGAGGAAACAAAATCAAGCGAGCGTCGACCTTTCCATTTCCCTCCGACCGAACGCGCGATCGGTCGAGGAAACAAAATCAAGCGAACGCCGACCTTTCCATTTCCCCCCGAACGAACGCGCGATCGGTCGAGGAAGCAAAATCAAGCGAACGCCGACCTTTCCCATTCCCCCCCAACCTCCCATTCCCCCCTTTAAGGAACCGCTAATGACCGTCGAAATCGTCGTCGACTCCGAACGGCAAACGGACGTTTTAGGCCAAATTCTCGCGGAAACGCTCCCGAACGGCGCCGTCGTCGCGCTTTTGGGCACTTTGGGCGCCGGGAAAACGCGCCTCGTGCAGGCGGTCGCCGCGGCGTCGGGCGTTCCTCGCGACGAAGTCGGGAGCCCCACTTTTGTTCTCGTTCGCGAATACGAAGGCGATCGGTCGATTTTTCACTTCGACGCTTACCGCCTCCGCGATTCCGACGAGTTTCTCGAACTTGGCCCGGACGAATATTTCGAGTCGGACGGCCTTTCGTTCGTCGAATGGGCCGACAAAGTCGAAGACGCGACGCCGGAAGACCGGCTCGAAATCGTCGTCGAGCCGATCGACGCGACCTCGCGCCGCTTCCTCGTTACGTCGCGCGGCGAATTCGTTCCCGATTTTGAAACCGTCCTCTTAAATCGCTGGAAAAACACGACGCTCCAAGAATAACGCGACGTTTCCGATTTTAGCGCCCGAAACGAAATCAAAAAAGATTCGAACCCGACTCGATAATCGACGGTCGCGACAAAATTCGCGCCGTCGATTTCCTTTTTAACGTTTCTCCGGTCGACGCGACGCCGACAGTCGCCGACGCCTCAACCGCCGAACACGCCGACGCTCCAACCGTCGCCCTCGCCGATGAACGCCCCCGACTCCGCCCCGCGCCGCCTCCGTCGTCTTCCGTTTTTTCGCGTCGAAACGCTTCTTTTCCTTCTCGTTCCGACGGCGCTCCTCGCGTCTCTTTTTTTCCGTCCGTTAATCGAAAACGAGCGCTTCGCCTATCGCGACGTCGGCTATTTTTATTATCCGCTTTTCGAACAAATCCAAAGCGAATGGGAACGCGGCCGCCTCCCGCTTTGGGATCCGTTCGAAAATCTCGGTCAACCGCTCGCCGGAAACCCGACGTCGTCCGTTTTTTACCCCGGCAAGGCGATTTTTTTCCTCTCGAGCGCCGGTTGCGTCGACTTTAACGCTTGTTTTTCGCTTTATATAATCGGACACGTCGCGTTTTCATTTTTCGGCGTTTTTTTTCTATCGCGTCGACTTAAAATTTCGCGTTCCGGAGCGGTTCTCGCGGGCTTGTCGTATTCGTTTTCCGGGCCGATTTTGTTTCAATATTCGAACGTCGTTTTCCTCGTCGGCGCCGCTTGGCTTCCGTTTCTCGCCCTTTTCTCCTTCGACTTTTTCGCGTCGGCGACGTTCGCCGGCAAACTGAAATCGGCGTTGAAACTGAGCGTCGCGCAGGCGCTCGCGATCCTCGGCGGCGAACCGCAAATCGTTTATTTGTCGACGTTGGCGTTCTTCGCGTTCGCGCTCTTCGCGCCGGTTCGACTCGCCGTCAAAACCGCTCTTCCCTCCCCGACGTCCCGCCCCGTTCCGACGTCCCAAACATCCCAAACGCCCCAAACACCTCAAACGTCCCCCAAAACTCAAACGCTTTCCCCTTCCCCAACGTCTCCCTTTTCCCAAACCGCCTCGTCCCTTTTCGCCGTCCGCCGCGTTCGCGACCGTTTCCGAACCCGGCTCGCGCTCGGTCTTCTCCTCGTCGGCGTCGCGTCGACCGCGACTTTTTTCCTCGCCGCGCCGCAAATTCTTCCGAGCGCCGAGTTGATCGCCCGTTCCGAGCGCGCCGCGAACGGCGCTCCGCGTTCCCTTTGGGAAGTCCCGACGGCGCTTTGGAGAAATTCGGCGAAAAATAACGCCGCCCAAATCGACGCGGCGCCGAAAAAAGCGCAAAATAACAAAACCGCGCAAAATAAAAAAGACGCGTCGACCAAAGAAGCAACGCAAAACGCGCAAAACGGCGAACCGTCGTTTGCCGCGTCTCTTCTCGGCGGCGAAATCGAAAACAACGGTCGAAACCGCGCGACGTATCGCTTTAGCGTCGGGCCTTGGCGTTGGGCGGAGCGGCTTTTTCCGAACGTCGGCGGGCGGCAGTTCCCGCGTTCGTCCCGTTGGTTCGCGATTTTTCCGGAAGAAATCTCCGTTTGGACGCCGACCCTTTACTGCGGCGTCGTTCCGTATTTGTTCGCCCTCGCGGCGGCGCGGTTCCGCGTCGGCGGCGGTCGACGTTCGCGACGGCGACCTCGACGTCGGCCTAACCGCTTTTTCCAACGCAAAATCGCTAAAATCGTCGGCGCTCCTTCCGTCGACTCGCCGAACGCGGTCGTTGCAATCGCTAAACTTCCCCCGTTTTCGCGCCGCGACCGTTCGACGCTCGACGTTTTCCGCGTTTGGGCGACTTGGCTGGTCGTCGTTTCGACGGCGGCGGCGCTCGGCGGTTTCGGCGTCGTTTGGGCGGTTCGTTTCGCAACGGCCCTCCTTAGCGGCGCGGCGCCCGCTTCGGCGTTCGTCGACGGCGACCCGGTCGGCGGGCTTTATTGGCTTTTCAACTTGACCCTTCCGAAGTTCGTCGAATTCCGCTATCCGGCGAAATTATTGACGTTAAGCGCGCTCGGGCTCGCCGTTTTGACCGGAATTGGTTGGGACGAACGCCGATTTTCGCGACGTTTTTTCATTTTGGGCGGCGGCGTCGGAACGCTTGCGCTCGCCGCGTTCCTCGCCCTGTCGGCTTGCGGCGACGGCGTTTTTTCGACGCTTCGAGCGGTCGACCCGCTGCACGGCCCCGTTCAACCGCGTCTTGCGTTCGAGTCGGCTCGCGGCGCTTTCGGTCAAACGGCGCTCGTTCTCGCCGCGACGCTCCTTTTGCTCGCTTTTGAAAGGAACGTTTTTCAAACAAGATTCGATCGTCGCGACAAAAAAACCGCTTTTTCTTCCTTTTTCGCTCGTCCCGGCGTTCTTTGCAACGGCGTCGCGTTCGCCGTTTTGGCGATTGCCGCGCTCGACCTTTACGCCGCGAACGCTTGGACGATCGCGACGACGCCTCGTTCCTTTTTTGAAAGTCGCTCGGAAATCTTGCGAATCGTCGAAACGGAGCGCGCCGCCCGTCTCGCGTCCCAACTCGCCGACGCCCCAACCTTCTCCCCCCCCAAAAAAATCCCAAACATCCCAAACGCCTTAAACGGCAACGACGCCCAAACCAACTCGTCTTCTCGTTTCAACGCCGTTTCGCCGTCAAACTCCCCGCGTCCCGCCCAACTTAACGCCGTTTCGCCGTCAAACTCCCCGCGTCCCGCCCAACTTAACGCCGTTTCGCCGTCAAACTCCCCGCGTCCCGCCCAACTTAACGCCGTTTCGCCGTTAAACACCCCGCGTCCCGCCCAACTTAACGCCGACGCCGGCGTTTTCGATCGCCTCGACGCGCCGCCGTTGCGCGTTTATCGCTTCCCGATTTGGTTCCCCGTCGCTTTCCCGACGCGTTCGTCGAGCGCCCGAATCGCCGAACGCGTCGTTTGGGACGCCGCGACGCTCTTCCCCAAATACCCGTTTTCTCGGGGAATCGCGACGATCGACGCCCGCGGAACGGCGATGGAAGCAAATTACGCCGCCTTCATCGACGCGTTCCCGCTCGGTTTCAACCGCGACGCCGACGCCGCTTTTTTGGACGTCGCGTTCTTCCTCGGCCCCCCGGAAGTAACGGCGCGACTCGCCGCTCCCAACGACGCGACCGCTTCGTCCAACTCAACCGTCCCAAACAACCTCGACGCCGCAAACCGCCAAATCGCTCAAACCAACCCAAACGCCCCCGACGCCGCAAACAACCAAACCGTTCAAACCAACTCAAACGCCCCCGACGCCGCAAACAACCAAACCGTTCAAACCAACTCAAACAACCCCGACGCCGCAAACAACCCAAACGACCCGCTCAACGCGCCCCTCGCCAACAACGCAAATCCAACGTCGTCGGGCGAATTTTCGACGGTTAACGTCGACTTGCGCCGCGTTCGGACGCCGTCGAGTCGCGTTTGGATCTTCCGCGACGGTCGCCCGGCCCCGCTCCCCGACGAACGCGCCGAAGTCGTCGTTTACGAACCGAACCGAATCGTTTACTTCGTCGAGTTGACCGCGCCCGCCGATCTCGTTTTCGCGGAGCAATATTGGCCCGATTGGGAAGGTCGCGCCTTTCCGCTCGACGCCGACGCCGACGTCGCGACGCTCCAAAACGCTCGATTCGACGCCGACGCGGCCTCCGCTTTCCTCAAAACGCGACGCGACGCGGCGTTCGACGCGCCGCTCGAACCGACGCTCCGCTTTTTGCGCCAAACGTCGCTCCCCGCCGGAACTTATTGCCTTGTCGCGACTTACCGCCCCCGTCGGTTGTTCGTCGGCGCGATTCTCGGCGCGGTCGCTTGGAGCGGCGTTCTCGTCGTCGGCGCGGCAAACGTCCTTCGACGTCGACGGCTCAAACGCGTTCGCGGCGTCGCGGCGACGAACGACGAACGGCGTTAACGTTTCGCTCTTTCGGTTCGCCCCGGACGACGCAACGACGCGAACGCGCCCGCTTTTCGCGCCCTTTCGACGCCGCTTCAACGTTCGCCGGGTTCGCCGCCAACCGACAAGAAATAAAAAAACGCCGCCCGTCTCTCGACGTTCGACGTTTTCGCGCGGCCGTCGACGTTAACGCAAAAGGCGCGTCGCCGTCAAATTCCGCTTAAGCTTCGTTCAACCTTCAATTTCCGCAACGTTATTTCACTTTCGTCGGCGTTTCGACGGCGAGCCGTTCCCCCCGCCGCCCGGCCCGAGCGTTCTCGAAGCGCGCCAACGCGAAAAGCAAGTCGCCGACGCGGTTCAACCAAGCGACGACGCGGGGCGAAAACGTTTCGTCGAATCGCAACAGCGCGGTCGCCCGACGTTCCGCTCGACGGCAAACCGTCCGCGCGACGTGCAACGCCGCCGCCGACTTCGTTCCGCCGGGAGCGACAAACCCGCGTCGCGGCTCGACTTGCGCGTCCCAAGCGTCGATCGTTTCTTCCAACGCTTTCACGTCGGCGTCGCCGACCGTTCGGACGTTAAACTTCGCCGGCGTCAACGTCGCGACCTCGGCGCCGACGTCGAAAATCGCCCGTTGCAAAGCGTCCAACGCCGCGTCGACTCGCGGGTCGAGCCCTTCGGCGCGCGCCCAACCGAGCCAAGCGCTCAACTCGTCGAGCGCTCCGGTCAGCTCGATTCGCCGATGATCTTTCCCGACGCGGGGCCCGTACAGAAGCCCCGTTTCCCCCAAATCGCCGCGCCGACTGTACAACCGCGTTCTTTTTTGCGCCGCCATCGCCGTTCGTTACTCTCTCTATTTACCCCAAACCTTTTGTTTTAACGCTTGCAACGTTAAAGCAACGCGTTAAAAGCGCCGGTTCCGTCGTTCCCCGCGTCCATTTGCCCCGGTTTCGCTCGACGGGAACGCAAAACGACGCCGGTTACCTTCTCGCGGCGCTCCATCTTACCCAGTTTCGCTCAACGGGAACGCAAAACGACGCCGGTTACCTTCTCGCGGCGCTCCATCTTACCCAGTTTCGCTCGACGGG
>JAFSDX010000171.1 GCA_017436025.1 Thermoguttaceae bacterium | reverse complement strand
TTTCCGTTCGTTGGTTTCCGTTCGTTGGTTTCCGTTCGTTGGTTTCCGTTCGTTGGTTTCCGTTCGTTGGTTTCCGTTCGTTGGTTTCCGTTCGTTGGTTTCCGTTCGTTGGTTTCCGTTCGTTAAGAAAGGGCGCGTTTAAATGGAAAAACGCGGCGTTTATTGCGAAATGAAGCGATAAGCAAGAAGACGTAAAAAAAGCGTTCGTAAACGAACGCGAGGACGACGAATCGTCGAATAAAGCCGACGAACGATCAAGCGGCGGTGAACAATAAACAGTCTCTCCACCAACAACGACGAGCGCGTTTGAACATAATCTTCTCCTTCTCGGGGTTTGCGGGCTTGAAACGTTCGAACGACGAAGGGCTCCGCCGTCCGGCGCTTTCCGAAATAACGAGGGAACGTCGGCGTTAAACGACGCGGAATTTTACGATTTTTCTGAAAGCGCCTCTTTGTTATGAAGGATAATATAACATAGAAATAAGACGGCGCAAGGACTCCCCAGCACAATTTTCGGTTTTTTGCTTAAGGTGTGCGTTTGCGGAGCGAGACGGCGCCGACGTCGGCGAAAAGTTGAGAACGGAGACGGGCGACGGTCGCGGCGCCGGGAAGAAGGCGCGGTTTAACGGACGCGGCGCCGATTTCGCGCCTAAAAAAAGCCGTTCCTCGATCGGAACGGCTCGAAGTTCGCTTTTCGGCGAAAACGTTTTCAATTAGAAAACGTCGAGAATGAAGTGTTTGCCTTCGTGGAAGCGGCGCGGCGCCGGATAATAGTTTTGCCAAGCCGGGTTGAACATTTGAAGACCCATCGACGCCGGTTGGCCCGACGCGTCGCGGAAGTTGTGTTGGTAGTAGCCGTAAGGATAGTGCTTGAAGCGCGACCAATCTTGGAGTTCGCCGGACGGAACCGCGTAGGGCGACGGCGCGACGACGTCGCGGACGTACAGGCGGTTTTCAAGGTTCGTGCGGAAACGGTTCGAACGTTCGCCCCAACCGGCGCGCAAACCGACGACGCGACCGCGGAGACCCAAACCGGAACCGAGAACGACGCCGCCTTCGCATTCGTTGCAAACGTCGGTCGTTTGGACTTGCGCCGCCGGTTGGGCCGGAGCGGCGTCGGTCGCGACGAGCGCGTCTTGAGCGTTAGCGGACGAAACAAAGGCGAGCGCGGCGGCGACCAAAAGGCCCGCGAAAAGGTTGCATTTCATTTTTTTCTCCTTAAAAATTACGGGCGCCGCTTCGCGTCGAAACGGCTGCGATTCGGAAAACGCGTCGTTCGCGGCGACGCGACGACGTGAAAGGCGGTCGAAACGTCGTCGCGTTCCGACGCGTTTTCGAAAAACGCCTAAACCGCCTAATCTTTGTGAGTCGGTAAATTTTTCGCCCAAATTGAGCTATTTTTATTCTTCTTGTATATTTTACCCATTTTGTTTATTTTGAAAAGCGGCGGGGGACGGAAAGACGATCTTTTTTTACCTCAAAGAAAAGACGAGCGGTAAACGAATAGGTAAAATGGAATAAATAGGTAAAACAGAAAGAATCGGAAGTCGGCGAACGACGGAAATTTTGACGAAAAAAACGCTCGGACGCGTCGCTTGGCGTCGCCGCCGTCTTCCAAGAAAAAAAAGAGAAGGTATAATGAGAAAGTCGGCGCTCTCGTCAAACGACGTCGGCGCCGAATCGAAGTAAGTCGACGTTAACGTCGAATTTTGACGCGAATAAAAAATATCGTTGGGGTTAAGCGTATGTTTTCCGTCGCTCGCGACTTTTCCTTTTCTTACGGGCACCGACTTTATCGATACGAGGGAAAATGCCGACGTTTGCACGGGCACAACGCCGAAGTGCGCGTCGAAATTCTCGTCGACTCCCTGAACGAACAGGGAATGGCGCTCGATTTCGTCGATTTGAAGGCGATCGTCGGAACCTGGATCGACGAAACGCTCGATCACCGCGTCTTTTTGGCGAAGGACGACCCGTTGGCCGAGACGTTGATCGCCGCCGGGGAGCCGGTTTTCCTCTTCGACGAGAACCCGACCGCCGAACGCTTGGCGAAAACGATTTACGAATACGTCGAAGCGCAAGGTTTCGTCGTCGGCCAAGTCGAGTTTTGGGAAACGAAAAACTGCCGCGCGACCTATCGCAAGTCGGCGAGAGACTAAAATAGCGAATTTGCGCAAAACGGCGAAGTTTGCGCGAAAGAAAAAATAATCGAAAACGTTTAATCGTTTAATAAAGGCGAAAAAATGGCGACGCAAAAATTGGTTTGTATCGTTTGTCCGCAAGGGTGCGCGCTCGAAGTCGACGTCGAAGCGGGAACGGTTTCCGGGAACACTTGCAAACGCGGCGAGCTTTACGGCTTGGCCGAGACGACGAACCCGACGCGAACGCTGACGACGACGGCGCGAATCGTCGACGAAAACGGCGATTTTGTCGATATGGCGCCGGTGCGCACCGGCGCGCCGATTCCGAAGGGCCGCCTTTTTGACGCGATGAAGGAAATCGACGCGCTCCGGTTGCGGAAGCCGATTCGTCGCGGCGACGAGCTGATCGCCGACTTGCTCGGAACCGGCGTCGCGGTCGTCGCGACCCGCGATTTCGACTGAACGAGCGGAACGAACGGCGAACGACGGCGGACGCAAAGTTGCGCGAGTTTGCCTATTTTGACGCTCCCCTTGGGATAAATAACGACGGCAGAAGAAGAAACGACTAACGACGAGACGGCGATGAAGAATTTTAAACGCGTCGTGTTGATTCCGGACGGGTTCGCGGACGACCCGATTCCGGCCTTGAACGGAAAAACTCCGATGGAAGCGGCGGCGACCCCGACGCTCGACTCGCTGGCGCCGAAAGCCGCGCTCGGGCGGTCGTTCAACGTTCCGGACGGAATGACGCCCGGTTCCGACGTCGCGACGCTGTCGGTTCTCGGATACGACCCGACCGAGTCGTACACCGGGCGCGCTCCGCTCGAAGCGGCGGCGCAAAATCTCGAACTCGGCCCGAACGATTGGGCGTTCCGCTGCAATCTCGTTTGCGTCGAGGACGGCGTTATGCGGGACTTTTCGGCGGGGCATATTTCGACGAAAGAGGCGACCGCGCTTCTCGCCGAGATTAACGCCGACGTCGCGCCGCGCTGGGCCGAAATCGCGCCGGAAATCGGCGGAACCGTCGAATTTTTTCCCGGCGTCGGATACCGCAATCTGATGATTTTTAGGCCGGACGGCGCGAAAATTTCCGGCGACGGCTCGCAAATGGAAGAAAATAGGCGGAACGGGCAAAATGGAGAAAACGGCGCGCCGTTCGACGCGTCGACGCAAACCGCGCCGCCGCACGACTACGCCGACCGCTCGATTCTCGACGTCTTGCCGCAAGGGAAAGGGGGCGCCGCGCTCCGCCGACTAATGGAGCTTTGCGCCGAGCGCTTGGCCGCGTCGGAAACGAACAAGCGCCGCGTCGAACGAGGGGAACTCCCGGCGACGCAATGTTGGCTTTGGGGGCAGGGGACGCGACCGCGGCTCGTTCCGTTCGCCGAAAAATTCGGGTTCGGGCCGGGCGCGATGATCACCGCCGTCGACCTGCTGCGCGGAA
>JAFSDX010000170.1 GCA_017436025.1 Thermoguttaceae bacterium | reverse complement strand
GTCGAACGCGGAATGGAGGGGGAAACGGCGCAGTTGTACGCGGTTTGCAAGGGCGCGGTCGTTTCGTTCGGGAGGTCGCTCGCGCAGGAGCTGGCGCCGGAGGTTCGCGTCAACGTCGTTTCGCCCGGTTGGATTCGGACGACTTGGGGCGCGGTCGCGTCGGAGGCGGCGGCGAAGCGCGTCGCGGCGGAGTCGCTGAGCGGACGTTGGGGAACGGCGGAGGAGGTCGCGGCGGTCGTTCGGTTTTTAACGTCGGACGCGGCGGCGTATGTGAACGGGCAAAACGTTCCGGTCAACGGCGGATTTTCGTTCCGGCGCCGCGTCGCAACGAGCGGTTAACGGCGCTTGAAAGGCGGACGTTCGCGTTTTTTGAGGGCGGCTCTTCCTTTTTTAAGGGAAAATGAGTCGCGCCCCCTTGTTGAAAATGTTTTCTCGGATATAATAAATCCAATTTTAGGCCGACTTCTTCTCGCCTCCCGTCTTTCTTGCGTCCGGGCGGAGCGAACGATTCGGCGACGGCGACGAACGCTCGACGGAAACGAAAAGTCGGGCTTTTGCGAACGCGAACGGCGTTCGAGCGTCGCGACGGCGCGCCGATCGTTAAGGAAAACGTCGGAAAAAACGCCGGAAAACGGAAACGACGACATTTGACGGCGCGCGGCAACGGGCGGCGTCGAAAGGGGAAAATCGAAATGCGCATTGCTGTCGGAAGCGATCATCGCGGGGCCCAAATCGCTCAAAAAATTGCGGCGGACGTCCTTCTTCGCGAACATTACGCCGACTTGGACGAAGCTCGGCGATACGGCGACCGGCTCGTCGGCGCGCATTTGCTCGTCGGCGCTTCCGTTTCCGATTCGTTCGACGAAAGCGAGCGCGCCGAAACGAGCGAGGATATCGCGATTTATTCGCTCGAACGAACGGCGCCCGGTCGCGTCGAGATTCGCAAGCCCGATTTTGAGCGCGACGACTCGAACGAAACGGCGCCGAAAGCGGTCGATTATCCGGACGTCGCGGCGGCGGTCGCCGAAGCGGTCGCGTCCGGTCAAGCGGACAAGGGGATTCTGATTTGCGGCACCGGAATCGGAATGTGCGTCGCGGCGAACAAAATTCGCGGCGTCCGCGCGGCGGTCTGTTGCAACGAGGTCGCCGCCGAGTTCAGCCGACGGCATAACGACGCGAACGTTCTTTGCCTCTCCGGCGAATTTTTGGGACTCGCCGAAATCGAATCGCTCGTTCGTATTTGGCTGACGACGCCCTTCGACGGCGGACGGCACGCGCGCCGCGTCGATAAAATTTCGGCCCTCGAACAAGAAACCGGTCTCTAAAAAGGCGACTGTAGCGGTCGGGAAGCGAAACGAGGGACGCGTCGACGGCGAAAGCGGCCCGAAGGACGAACGCCCCTGTTTGCCTAAAACGCCTATTTTGAAGCGCGTCGCCGACGTTTTTTGCGTCGGCGCGTTTTTTTTCTTGTTTTTTGATAAAATTTTGAAAAAAATTCCCTTATCGAGGGTTATTTCTTGTCGTTCGCGGCTCTTTTTTATATAATAAGGATAGAGGCGGCAAACGTTCGTTTTGTCGGAGGTTTGCGCGAGTCGCGAAATTTGCGTAAGTTTGGCAAATTGGCGAAAGTAAAAAGGGGCGACCGTCGTCGCCAAGAAGACGGCGTATATAATAAAAAGGAGACGAAAATGGAATATTACGACAACGCGGCTCGCGGTATGGAACGCGGCGCGGTTTCGCTTTTGGAAGACGTCGGGGCGCGCTCGCGCTTTTTGACGAAAACCTATCTCAACTTGACCGGCGCCGTCGCGGCGTTCGCGGCGATCGAAACGCTCCTGTTCGCGTTTTGCGGCGACGCGATCGTCAACCTCTTCACCGCGAGCGGGAAACTGACCGGGTTCGTTATTTTGGCGCTCTGCTTGGGCGGGCCGTTCGTCGCGAACGCGATTTTGAACGCGTCGAAAACGAAGGTCGGGCATTACGTCGCGCTGGCGTTTTACGTCGCGATGTACGTTCTGATCTTTATGCCGATTTTGGCGGTCGCGCTCCTCTTTACCGACGGCGGTTTGGCGTTGATCGGGCAAGCGGCGGGGCTGACGGTTTCCCTTTTCGTCGCGCTGACGGCGGCGGTTTTCGTTACGCGAAAAGATTTTTCGTTCCTGCGGGCGTTTTTGGTTTTCGCCTCGTTCGCCGCGTTGGGATTGATTCTCGCGTCGATGCTTTTCGGGTTTGCGCTCGGCGCCGTGTTCGCCGGCGCGATGATCGCGTTGGCTTGCGGTTACATCCTTTACGACACGTCGAAGGTGATGCTCCACTGCGACGAGTCGATGGACGTCGTCGCGTCGATCGAGCTGTTCGCGTCGCTGATGACGCTCTTCTATTACGTTCTGCACCTGCTCTTGTCGCTGAACCGCGACTAAGCGGACGCCGGTCGCGAACACGCGCGACCGAGTGAGATTGGCGAAAATAGCGAAAACGGGCGCTTCGCGCAAAGGAGCGCCCCGTTTGGGTCGACGTTGAATTTGACGAAAAAAACGGTCGCGCGCAAAAAACGGAGCGTTGGGCGAACGTTTTAAAAATTTTTTTTAGAAATTTTTAGCGTTCGCCGCGTCGGCTTCGTGCGGAACTCGCTTGGTTTAAACGGCGTTGAAATAGGAAGTTGCGTCGGTCGCCGCGTCGGCGTTTAACGCTTCGGCGTAAAATTTTCTTGAAATTTTCTTAAAAAAAAACGCCGAGCGCCTCGCGAAACGGCTCCGCCCCCTTGAAAATTTGGCTCGCGTTGTTAAAATGAAAGGACGCCGTTAATTGGGAGGGCGTGATTTTAGCCGCGTTCGGGCCGCGTTTTAAGGAACGGCGGCGCGTCGCGAAAGAAGTTTGAGGAGACAACCGTTATGGCGATCGGCGCCCATGAGTTTGATTTAAAACAACTGGTGTTGTACGGCGGTTCGTTCGGGCCGCGCGAAATCGACCAGTTGCGCGAAGAAATCGCTCGCGATCTTAAAAAATTCGACGAGTTAAAAGAAGCGATCGGCGAACTCAAAGCGAAAGACGAAGAAGAGTTGAGCCCGGCGGTTCGGGTCAAGCTCGGCGTTTGCGAGTTCTTGGTCGGAAATTACGCCGATTCGTTGGCCTCCCTGAAAAAGGGGGACGGCGGCGCGCTCGCGCAGTTCTATTTTGCGAAACTCCGCGCCGTCAATAAGGAATACGACGAAGCGATCGCCGCGTACAACACCGCGCAATCGGCCGGGTACAACGTCGACGTTTGCGCGCTCGGGCGAGCGGAAGTCTATCGCGAAATGGGGCGGTTGTCGCAAAGTTTGCAAGAACTCGACTGCCTCTCCGGCGCCATCGAGCAAACGGCGGAATACCTGTATCAACGCGGCGCGACCGTCGGCGCTATCGGCGGGAATCCGCAAGAGTCGATCGCGTTGTACGAACGCGCTCTCGCCGTCGACCGCAATCATCCGGGCGCGCTCTTTGGGCTCGCGCTCGAAAACGAACGTCGCGGGAACGACGAAGAAGCGCTCGAATTGTACAAGCGCGCCGTCGCTCATTTTCCGACGAACGTCGGAACGCTGATCAACCTCGGGATTCTTTACGAAGACCTCGAGATGTACGATCAAGCGATCATTTGTTTCCAACGCGTCCTCGACTCCTTCCCGACGAACGCCAAAGCCGCGCTCTTCTTGAAGGACGTCAAAGCGTCGAACGATATGCGTTTCGACGAAGACGAACAACGCAAACGCGACCGTATGGGCGTCGTGTTGAGTTTGCCGATCACCGACTTCGAACTTTCCGTCCGCAGCCGCAACTGCTTGGAAGATATGAAGATTCGCACTCTCGGCGACCTCTGCAAGCACACCGAGCAAGACCTCCTCGGCAGCAAAAACTTCGGCGAAACCTCTTTGGCCGAAATTAAGGAAATTTTGCAACAAAAAGGTCTCAAACTCGGGATGCACTCGACCGAACGTCAACCGGTCGAAACGGTCGAAACGCAACAACTTTCGCCGGAAGAACAAAGCGTCTTGGCGCGCGACGTCGCCGACCTCAAACTGTCGGTGCGCGCTCGCAAGTGTATGCATCGCTTGAACATTCAAACGATCGGCGAATTGGTCAAGCGTTCGGCGGACGAACTCCTCGAATGCAAGAACTTCGGCGTTACGAGCTTGAAGGAAATTCGCGAAAAACTGGTCAACTTCAACGTCAAGCTCCGCGGCGATTGATCGAGCGCGACGGGCGTTTTGCGAACGTCGGCGCGAGTCGGCGTTCGCAAGAAAAGGCGAGTCG
>JAFSDX010000169.1 GCA_017436025.1 Thermoguttaceae bacterium | reverse complement strand
TCATAACACACCCCGAGGTTGCTCATTGCGTAGGCGTCCCCCGCCTCCGCGCCTTTTTGATACCATTCGAACGCTTTTTCAGGTTCCTTCTCGACCCCGATACCAGTCTCGTAACAAAGCCCGAGACAGCACATCGCGCGGGCGTTCCCAGCCTCCGCGCCTTTTTGATACCATTCGAACGCTTTTTTAGGTTCCTTCTCGACCCCGATACCAGTCTCGTAACAATGCCCGAGACAGCCCATCGCGTAGGCTTCCCCAACCTCCGCGCCTTTTTGATACCATTCGAACGCTTTTTTAGGTTCCTTCTCGACCCCAATACCAGTCTCGTAACAAAACCCGAGACAGTGCATCGCGTAGGCCTCCCCAGCCTCCACGCCTTTTTGATACCATTCGAACGCTTTTTCAGGTTCCTTCTCGACCCCGATACCAGTCTGGTAACAAAACCCGAGACACAACATCGCGCGGGCGTTCCCAGCCTCCGCGCCTTTACGATACCATTCAACAGCCAGGACTTCGTCCTTTGTTACGCCATAACCGTGTTGGTAACAAACGCCCAACCTATACGCCGCCAAGGGAAGCCCGGCGTCCGCGGCTTCTTGGAAACGTCGCGTCGCCTCATCCTTATATTCTACTACGCCGCGTCCCCAGTACCAACACAAGCCCAGATACGTCGACGCCAACGGATCGGCGGCGGCGCGTTTCGCGAAACCGGCGCGCGCCTTTTTATACTCCGCCTCCGCGCGAGTCGCGTCCTTGGCGACGCCCCGCCCTTCCCGGTAACACTCGCCCAAAACGTATTGGCCCCAAGGGTTTCCGGCGTCCGACGCTTCCTTCGCGAGCTTAAACGCTTCCTCGAAATTCGGCGGCGTCGCGGCACAACCGTCGAAATACAACACGGCGAGCGCGCCCTTCGCGTCGGTCAAACCGTTTTCCGCCGCTTCGCTTAAGAGCGCAAACCCCAACGTCGCGTCGATCTTACCGTCCAGCCCGAACGCCGCCGCCCGACCGCGACGGTAAAGAACCGCCGACGAGTCCGCCAACGGCGCCGGGTTGCGCAACGCTTCAAGCTCGTCCTCAAACGTTTTCAAAACGCGACGGCGAGCGGCCAAGTCGGCTAGTTTCAGCGATTCCTTCATCAACTTAATCGCCCCCTCGACGTTCGCTTCGCCGCCGAGGTCGAACGCCGTCCACGCGTCCGCCGCCAACTTGTCCGCTTCGGCGCGCTTTTCGCTAATATCGGTCGCGTCGACCTGCGCTTGAATCTCCGCCTCCGCCGTTTTGTACTCTTCGCGCTTTTCGTTGATTTCGCGCGCTTTTTTGATTTTCGTCAACGCGTCGCGCCAACGTTTTTGCAGGCGCAACGCGCAGGCCTCTCGGTAAAAACCGTCAGCCTCGTCCCACTTCGCCTTTGTGATTCCGTCGATTAGCAGTCCGTCAAGGAGCGCGAAGTTCGTGATCGAGCCGGTCAAATTCGGCTCCTGACGAACGCCGTAACAGCGCGTCGCCAACGCGTTCGTGCGCTGCGAAACGTAATCGAACGTCTCCGAAAAGGTCAACACGCCGTCTCGGTTCGCGTCCGCTTTCGACTCGTTCGCGTCGAGCGCTTCCAACAAACTCAACGTAAAGAACCCGTTTTCAATATCTTCCGCGCCCTCGCTTCCCCCTTCGTACGAGCGTTTCCCCGGTTGGCAACTTTGCAGGAGCGCGACCGAGTCCGGAACCGACGCAATTTGTCCGAGCGCCTTCGCCCCAAACGACTTCGACGCGCTCCTAATCGGCGACGCGTTCGAATCGCCCTCCGGATTCAACGGGTCGTCCCGGCACGCGTCGACGATCGCCCAGCGAAACGTCGCGTCGCTCGCCTTCAACGCGTCGAGCATCTCATTAATCGAAACCGACGAGCCGAACAAATCCTCGAGGTCGACGTCGACCGGCGCGAAAAACGACTCCTCCGAATCGAACGGCTTCAGCCCGTGTCCGCTTAAGTAGACAAGCGCGAAATCGCCCTCGCGCAAATCGGCGACGAACCGCTTGAACCGCCGCTCGATAATCGCTTTCGTCGGCTCGTTTTGGCGCCCGGCGCCGGTTTCCAGCACGACGGTCGTAAAGCCGAGCGACTCGAGCCGCGCCTTCAACGCTTTGACGTCGTTTTTCGCGCAGGGCAACGGGTTCGCCGCGTCGCCGTAATCGTCCGCCGCGACGAGAAACGCCTTGCGCCCGGTCGGCGACTTGTACGCGCCGTCTTTCGGCTCGACGACGATCGGTCGAGCGCCCGTCGCCGTTTCGTCGCCGAAAAGCGCAAAGTTTCCGAACGTCTCGAACGCGCCGAAAGCGCCGGTCGTCGCGACGAAACCGAGCGCCGCCGCCAAGATTCGATTCCGCCGATTCCAACGTCGCGCTTCCGCTCGCGCCCGCGCCATTCTTTTCATTTTCCCCATTCCTCTCGCTTTGCGCTTCTTAAAAAAATCGCGTTCGAAACGAAAAGCGAACGCGAAACGATTTCCGCCTCTATTTTCGCATAAAAAACGCGTTTTGCCAACGTCAAGAGGCGAGCCGAGCGCAAATTTCGCGAAAAATTTTCCGAAATCGTCGTTATTTTCCGCAAAAACGCAAAAAAAACGCCGCGACGGCTTCCTTTCCGAAAAGCGTCGCGGCGGTAAAAAGTCGCCGAAGAAGCGCGCCGCTAACCTTTGCGCGCCAAAACGACGCGAACCCCGATTCGGCTCAGCCGAACCGTCGGCAGTTGACAGCTTCGAGCGGCGGAACGCCCGCAACGAGCGTCGAGACTCCAAGCGCCGCCGCGCAACGCTCTGTATTTCCCCGACTTCGGTCCCGTCGGGTTCGTTTGCGCCGCGACGCCGGACTTGTCGCGCCAAGTTTTATTCCAATCCCCGAGCCATTCGCAAACGTTCCCGCACATATCGAAAAGCCCCCAAGGGTTCGACGGGTAATTCCGAACCGGCGTCGTTCGCTCCAAGAAAACGCCCTCCGCGCCGTCGCCGAAATATCTTGTTCCGTCGCAGTTGGCGCGGTCGACGGCGAACGCGTCGCCCCAGTAAAACGCCGTCGTCGTTCCGGCTCGACAGGCGCGCTCCCATTCGGCCTCCCAAGGCAAGCGGAACTCGAACCCCGGCGGCGCGACGTTCGCCGCGTTCAACAGCTCCAAGAAATCTTGCGCGGCGAACCAAGAGACGGTCTCCGCCGGGTAATCGTCCCCCGACCGAAAGCGGCTCGGGTTCGTTCCGGTCATCGCTTTCCACATCCCTTGCGTTACCGGCGTTTCGAGCGTCCAAAAGCCGCGCGTCAGCGTTATTTCGCGCTCTTGCTCGACGCCTTCGTCTTCCCGTCCGTCCTCGGTTCTCGGACTCCCCGCGATAAACGTTCCGGGCGGGCAATACCGAAACGGAAACTCGACGCCGGCGATTTCGAGCGTCGCCCGCGTCCCCGGCGCCGGATTCGACGCCCAAACGCCGTCGCCCGCGTTTTCGCCGTCCGACGTTCCGCAACTCGCCGCGACGCCGCCGTTTAGCGTTTCGACGCCGCCGAGCCGCGCCAAAAAGTCGCGCGTTTCGCGCTTCAACCGCGAAAACGTCGCGAAATCGGAGCGCGGCGCCTTCGCGTCGAACGGAATCGACGCGATATTCTCCAACGTCGCCCAACCAGTCGCCAACTCGCCCCGTTGAATCGACGCCGACGCCGCCCCGAAACGCGCCGCGATCAAGCGTTCGTTTTTCAAAAGCGAATACGACTCGACGAACGCCTCCTTCGCCAACTCCCAATAGCCCGCCCGACGCGGTTCGTTCGCCGCGCTCGCCGCCAGTTCGAGAAAACGCCGCCCCTTCCTAAGAAGTTCTTTTTCAAGCGGTTCCGTCTTCGCGTCGAAAGCCCGAACCGTTTCGTCGAGCGTTCGGAGCGCGTCGCGGGCGACGTCGGTTCGCGCCGCCAATTCCGAAAAATCGGTCGCAATGTCGCCCGTCGTTTCCGCGACGCGGCGCCGAACGCGCTCGAAATCGACGCGGACTCCGGCGAGCGTCGTCGTTCGCGGCGCCGCGTCGCGCCTCTCCTCGAAGAGGAAATTCCCCAACGCCGTCGCCGTCCTAAAAAGGCGCTCGACCGCCGTTTCGCTCGCGTTCGGTTCCATCGCGTCGCTCCTTTGTTTCCGTTTTTCCCGCGTTTCGCGTTTCCCCGCTCGTTTTCAAACCGCCCGACGTTCGCCCGCTCCCGTTCGCCCGCCAAGCGGCGTTTCCTTCGCCGAAGTTTCAACGCTAAACCTTACGCGCTAAGACGATACGGAACCCGTAAATATAGTTGACGTCCTCCGAAAATTCGCCGAGCCGACTTCCCGACAAGCAGAGGTCGGCTTCGTCGTCCCAAGAACCGCCGCGCACGATTCGTCCCCAACCCGGCGTCGGTTCGCTCGGCCCCGTCGGATCGGTTTGCGGCGTCGCGTCGTATTTTCCCCACCAGTCCGCCGCCCATTCCCAAACGTTGCCGGACATATCGACCAGCCCCCAAGAGTTCGCGCCGTAAGAGCCGACCGCCGACGGTCGTTCCAAATACGCCCCCGGTTCGACGTCGCCGTAAGGCTCGTTTCCGTTGCAGTTAGCGCGGTCGCCGTTCAGCGTCGACCCCCAGAAAAACGGCGTCGTCGTTCCGGCGCGACACGCGTATTCCCATTCCGCTTCCCAGGGCAGTCGAAACGCAAACCCCGTCGGCGCGACGTTTAGCGCGTTCAACGCTTCGCAATAATCTTGACAGTCGAACCAAGAAACGTTTTCGACCGGAAAATCGGACGTATCGAGCCCGGCGACGTCGTCCGCGAACTGCCCCGACGCCGAAAATTCGCTCGGATTCTCGCCGGTTATCGCTTCGTATAAACGTTGCGTTACCGGCGTTTCGAGCGTCCAAAAGCCGCGCGTCAACGTTACTTCGCGAACGCCTTCCGCGTCGTATTCCGGGCTCCCCATCAAAAACGTTCCGGGCGGGCAATACCGAAACGGAAACTCGACGCCGTTGATCGTCAACGTTTTACGCGTCCCCGCCGCCGGGTTCGCGTCCCAAGCGACCTTTTCGTTCTCATCGCAAATCATTGTTATTTCTCCCGTTGCAAATTTCGCGTCGACGTTTCCGCGCCGACTTCCCACGCTAAACCTTGCGCGCTAAGACGATACGAAACCCGATCGTCATACTTCGCGCCTCCGCGCCGCAACCCCGTCGGGCGGCCGACCGGCAATCCTCGACCAGCCCCATCCAGCCGCCGCCGCGCGTTACCCGATATTTTCCCGACTCCGGCCCCGTCGGGTCGATTTGCGGCGCCGCGTCGTATTCGCCGTACCAATCCGCGACCCACTCGGCGACGTTCCCGCTCATATCGAAAAGCCCCCAAGGGTTCGCGTCGTAACGCCCGACCGCGGACGGCGCCGCGTCGCGATTCTGACAGCCGCCGCAATTAGCGCGGTCGCCGTCCCAAGCGTCGCCCCAATAATACGCCGTCGACGTTCCGGCCCGACACGCGTATTCCCATTCCGCCTCCCAGGGAAGACGAAACGCAAACCCCGTCGGCGCGACGTTTAGCCGTTCCAACGCCTCCCAAAACGCTTGACAATGCCACCAGCTGACGTTCTCGACCGGAAACCGCTTGCCAAACTTAAAAGCGCTCGGATTCGAACCGTCGACCGCCTTGTACATCCCTTGCGTTACCGGCGTTTCGAGCGTCCAAAAGCCGCGCGTCAACGTTACTTTATGCGGCGTTTCCAGAAACGCCCAAAATCCCGTTTCGCTCGCCGGACTCCCCATCGTAAACGTTCCGGGCGGGCAATATCGAAACGGAAACTCGACGCCGGCGATTTCCAGCGTTTTGCGCGTCCCCGCCGCCGGGTTCGCGTCCCAAGCGACGTTTTCGCTCTTATCGCAAGTCATTGTTTTTCCTCCGTTAAAAGTCGAAACGTCGAAAGCCGTTTCCGCTCGACCGTTCGCGACGCGGCGCCGGTCGCGGAATCGTCGTTTTAGGAAATCGGAGGCGATCGGCTCAATTTTCGGTTTAAACTCCGCAAAAACACCGGGCGAAACGCGATTTTCAACCGTTTTTCCGAAAAACGCGAAAAACGCCCCCTTTTCCTCAAAAAATAGACGCGAAATGGACGCAAACGTCGTTAAAAATGAACAAAACGAACGAAACGCGACCAACATTTTTGACCGCGACGCCAAATTTCGCACTTGGGAGTTTAAAAAAATCTTCTTCTTTGGTAAAGAAGTAAGAACCCCCAACGATAATTTCGTTTGACTTTTTGCCCGTCGAGCAAAATTTCCGGCTCCGCGCCCGCTTTTTCGAACGCGCTAAATATTTTATTCGCCGCGATATTCGCAAGTACTCTCGCGCCTAATTTGTCGCAGATTTTGTCGGAGTAAAGAAGAATCGGCTCCGGCGAGTCGCTTGCTTCAAGCCAAATTTGCTTGTGCAATTCTTCCGTCGCCGGGGCGAAAGAATTGAGAAGTCCGAGAACTCCGCCGACCGCCGCGCCCGCAAGCATACCGCCTGGCACGATAGAACCGAGTTCCGCCCCGTCGAAGGCGGTTTCGAGTATGCCGTCGCGACCGCAATATCCCGGCGCTCCGGGGAAAACGCGAGCGTTCGTATTCAAAAGAACGCGAGTCGCCGAACGATAATCGACAACGCGGTTTCCTTTAACGAGACCTCCGCGATAAAAAACGACGTCGCGTTCTCGAAAAACTTCGTCGCCGAACGACTCCGGGATTTGCGGCGGAGCGGGCGGGAGCGGTTCGACCGTATTTTCTTCCGCTTGCGGTTCGCTTTCGCTCGGCTTTTCGGACGCGGCGGGCGATTCGACGGGAACGGAGGATTGGGCGCTCTCTTTTTTCGCGAAAGAAGCAAAATTTTCCGCGACTCCGGAGACGCGGGCGAACGCGCCTTTCTTTTCGGTCGCGGGTCGAGCGTCCGACGGCGACGGCGTTTCCGGAGTTTCGGGCGTTTGAAGCGTTTCCGACGCCTCCGCCGTTTCCTTTTTCGCGAACGGGTTCGCTTTATCCGCCGCTTCGGCGACGTCGGCGACTCGGCGCGCGGTCGCGGCCAATTTTCCTAAAAGACTCTTGTCGGACGCCATAAAACCTCCGTTAAGATAGGCGAACTAGGCGTTATAGTGTATCGCGAAAATTATTTTTTGTCGAGGAGCGTCGGGCGTTCGGGGCTCGCGCGGCGGTTGCGAAATCGCTTACCCGTTATTATCGCCCAACCGAAGGGCTTGTCAAGAAAAAAACGACGTTCGGAGAAATTTCGCGCGATTTTCCCCCAAAAGACAAAAAACGCCGAAACGGTCGCCCTTTAACCGTTTCGGCGTTCGTTTGCGCGCCGAGCCGACGCGAGAACGCTCGGCGGCGCCGGTTGTTCGGCGGATTTTTCGGCGTTATTCGACCGACTTCTCGCCGGGCGTTCGGCGGATTTTTCGGCGTTATTCGACCGACTTCTCGCCGGGCGTTCGGCGGATTTTTCGCCGTTTATTCGACCGACTTCTCGCCGGGCGCTCGGCGGATTTTTCGGCCGTTATTCCGCCGACTTTTCGCCGGTTTCCGACTCTTGCGCGGCGGCGTCCCGTTCGAGATAAACGGTCAAGACGGCGATATCGGCGGGCGTAATCCCCGGAACGCGGCTCGCTTGGCCGAGGTCGGTCGGGCGAATCTTTTCGAGCTTCTCTTGCGCTTCGGCGCGGAGGTTCGAAAGGCCCCGGAAGCGGAACGTCGCCGGGATTTTGCGAGCGTCCCAACGTCGGCGCGCGGCGATTTCCCGCTCTTGACGCTCGACGTAACCGGCGTACTTCGCGTCGACGCAAACCTCTTCCGCGACCTCCTCCGAGACCGCCGCCAACTCCGGTATCCGCGCGACCACCTCGCTCCACTCCGTTTCCGGACGGCGCAAAAACTTCAAAATCGACCCGTTCGCGTCGAACGTCGTTTCCAACTTCTCGAACGTCTCGCGAATCGACCGCTCTTTCGCCTCGAAGCGCGCCCAACGTTCGTCGTCGATCAGTCCCAACTTGCGCCCGAGCGGGGTCAAGCGGCGGTCGGCGTTGTCGGCGCGGAGCAAAAGACGGTACTCCGCCCGCGACGTAAACATCCGATAAGGCTCGTCGACGCCGCGCGTCGTCAAATCGTCGAGCATAACGCCGGTATACGCCTCTTCGCGAGTCGGAACGAGCGGCTCCAAATCGGACGACAGCGACGCCGCCGCGTTCGCTCCGGCGATCAAGCCCTGCGCGCCCGCCTCCTCGTACCCGGTCGTCCCGTTGATTTGCCCGGCGAAAAAGAGTCCGCGCACCCGCTTCGTTTCGAGCGTTTGACGCAACTGACTCGGCGGCGCGTAATCGTACTCGATGGCGTAAGCGTAACGCATAATCTGCGCGTTTTCAAGACCTTCGATCATTCGGATCATCTCGTCCTGAATCGCGCGCGGGAAACTCGTCGACAAACCGTTGATGTAAATTTCGTTCGTCGTCCGACTCTCCGGCTCGAGGAAGAGCTGGTGCCGCTCTTTATCGCCGAAACGGTCGATTTTCGTCTCGATCGACGGGCAGTAACGCGGGCCGGTCGAGCTGATTTGACCGCTGTACATCGGCGCGAGCGACATATTATCGCGCAAAAATTGGTGCAGTTTCGGGTTCGTCCAAGTCGTCCAACACGGGAGCTGGTCGACGTTCAGTTTGCCCGTCATGAAGGAGAACGGACGCGGATTTTCGTCGCCGGGTTGAATTTCGAGACGCGAATAATCGATCGTTCGCCCGTTCAGACGCGCCGGAGTGCCGGTTTTGAAGCGCAAGAGCTGAATCCCGACCTTTTCGATCGAGTCGCTGATCGCGTTCGCGGGCGCCTCGCCCATTCGACCGCCGGGCGTCAGTTGCGTCCCGAAGTGCAGGACGCCGCGCATAAACGTTCCGCAAGCCAACACGACCGCCTTGGCGCGGTAAATCGAGTCGCCGTCGACGCGGACGCCGACGATTTGAAACGCGTCGGCGCCGTTTTCGTCCGGGCCGGTCGCCGTCGGCTCGACTTCCAACGCGACGACCCGTTCTTGACGGAGCGCAAGGTTCGGCGTTTCCTCGACAATTCGCTTGACCTCGTCTTGGTAAAGCCGCTTGTCCGCCTGCGCTCGCGGGCCGCGCATCGCCGGGCCCTTGCGAACGTTCAACATACGGAACTGCAAGCCGGTCGCGTCGATCGCCCGCCCCATCGCTCCGCCGAGCGCGTCGATTTCCCGGACGATGTGCCCCTTGCCGACCCCGCCGATCGCCGGATTGCAACTCATCTGCGCGACCGTGTCGAGGTTGCCCGTCAAAAGCGCCGTTTTCGCGCCCATTCGCGCCGCCGCGAGGGCCGCTTCCGTCCCGGCGTGTCCGGCGCCGACGACGATCACGTCGAAATCATACGTCGCCGCGTCCGCGTTCGACCAATTAGTCATTTTCCCGTTTTCACTATTCTCTCTAAATTAACGTTAAAAGACGGCGAACGTCGCCGCTCGCCCCGTTTTCCAACGTTCGCCGACGCTCGAAACGCCGCGAAGCGCGAAAATTAAAAAAAGACGACGCGACGCCGAAAGCGCCGCGCCGTTTCGTCGACGTCGCGAGTCGTCAATAAAGATTGACGGCCGACGCTTCGCTTAAATTGCCGCCGAGAAGAACGACCCAAAAGCGTTCGTCGTCGCCGCGTTGCCGCAGGAGAACGAAATCGTCGAGAATTTCAACGACGTCCGCGTCGACGGAACCGATTTGCATTCGCTCGCCGACCTTCAAGGTGATCGTTCGGTCTTCCGTCCCGACGTGCCAACGCGAAAAACGGGTCGTGTTCCCTCTTTCGTCGGTAACTTCCGGCGTCGCGGTCAACCTTGCGAAATCGGCGGCGTCGATCCCGGTGCGAACGGCGCGGAAAAGCTCGGTTTCGGCGAAGGGACGATAAGCCGCCAACGGCCCGGACGCGAGAAGCCGCGTCGGCGTCGTTTCGAGCGGAAGTTTGTCCGCTTTCGGATAAGCGGCGAATTTCGCCAGCGTTTCGGCGGTCGCTTTTTCCGTTTCGTTCGCCGCGGTCGTCGGGTCGCGTCGTTCTTTGTACCCGACCGTCATCGTTTGAATCGTCATCCGCACGTCGAGGAGGTCGGAGCTTTCAACCGGCTTCAAATCGAGCGCGGTAATTCGGTGCAAAAACGGCGTCCAATAAAACTCGAACAGAAATTGCGTCAAATCGGCGGTCGAACATTGCGCTTGAACGGAGAATTCTTGCGTCGCGGTTCGGTTCGCGCGATTCGGGACGTAACGCCCGGCTTTCGTTTGCGGTTCGGTCAAATTGCAGAACTCGAGCATTTGTTCGAGCCAAATTTGATACTCGACGCTCGCGCTTTGCCGGTTGGTCGGCATTGAAAGGGCGTATACCGGAGCGAAACGCGCGGCCATACGGTCGAAATTTTCGCCGTTTTTTTTACAAGTTTCAATGTACGTTTCAAACTGCGCTTTTTGTTGCGCGATCTCGGCGCGCGGTTTTTGGTACGCTTTTTTATAAAACGCGTATGCGCCGCCTCCCGCGCCGACGCACAGGGCCGCCAACAAGACGCAGATTTTTTGCAGATTTCCCATCGATCAAGCCTCCGTCCAAGCGGTTTGCGAACGTTCCAACGCGGCGCTCGGCGCGCCTTCCGATTGCGGTTGTTCCGCCGCCGGAGCCGGAGTCGACGGTTGTTCCGCCGCCGGAGCCGGAGTCGACGGTTGTTCCGCCGCCGGAGCCGGAGTCGACGGTTGTCCCGCCGCCGGTTGCGCGTTTTGAGCGTTTTGATTATTTTGCGCGTTTTGCGCTTTTTTAAGCTGTTCGTTCCAAAGTTCTTGCGCTTTGGCTCGAGCGGCTTCCGGCAGAGCGTTCCAGCGCGTCATTACCTCGTTCGTCGCCGTTCGATATTGCGCAAACGTTTGTTGGTATTGCGCTTGGTTTATTTGCCCTTGACGCAATCTATTTTGCGCGATTTGCAACTGACCGTTCAACCAATTCCGTCGTTGCATCAACTGGAACCCAAATTGCGCTTGTTGTTCGGGCGTCGGTTGTTGCGCCGCTTGCGCGGGTTGCTGCGCCGGGGTTTCCGGAGCCGGGGCCGCTTCCGACGGTTGTTCCGGAGCCGGAGCCGCTTCCGACGGAGTTTCCGGAGCCGGAGCCGCTTCCGCCGGGGTTTCCGGAGCCGGAGCCGCTTCCGACGGTTGTTCCGGAGCCGGGGCCGCTTCCGACGGTTGTTCCGGAGCCGGAGCCGCTTCCGACGGGGTTTCCGGAGCAGGAGCCGCTTCCGACGGGGTTTCCGGAGCCGGGGCCGCTTCCGACGGGTGTTCCGGAGCCGGAGCCGCTTCCGACGGAGTTTCCGGAGCCGGAGCCGCTTCCGACGGTTGTTCCGGAGCAGGAG
>JAFSDX010000168.1 GCA_017436025.1 Thermoguttaceae bacterium | reverse complement strand
CCGCGTCCGAGCGTTACGACGCCTTCCAAACGCGGAAACGGGGCGTCGGTAACGGGAATGACGCGCCGCTCGATTGTGTCGAAGAACCGACCGACGCAAATCCCGGCGCCGCGCCGCGTCTTCGCCGCCGTCTCTTCGTGGACTTAGCGCGACTCGATCATAGCGGGCGGAAGGGACTCGGTCGCGCCGTAAGGGGTGAAAATGTTCGCGTCCGGCGGCAGTACGCGGCGGAATTTTTCAAGGAGCTTGAACGAAACCGGCGCTCCGGCGATCGCGGCGCGCTTGAGCGTCGGGATCGTCCGCTTTTCTTGGAGGCAAAAGTCGACGACGCGGTTCCAAAGGGCGGGGGAGCCGAACGCTTGAGTGATTTGCCAGTCGTCCGCCGCTTCGAGGAAAAGACGCGGGTCGACCGACGCCGGACGGGTCGAGTCCATATCGGGAATAACCGCCGTCGCGCCCATTCCGGCGTCGAAGAGGCCGAAGAAGGGGAAGCCGACCAAGTCGACGCCGCCGGGCCGCGCGTCGAGCCGCTTCGAAATTTCCTCGACCTGCGTTTTGAACATTCGATGCGAGTAAAAAACGCCCTTGGCGACGCCGGTGCTGCCGCTGGTGAAGATGATCGCCGCCGCGTCGTCGAGTCGGCGTTTCGGGTCGGCGGCGCTGACGAACGGTTCGCGCCGGATTTTGTCGAGCGAAAGACCGCGCCAAAACCAACGACGACCGACGGTTAGGTTCTTTTTCGCTTTCGGGAAACGTCGGCGAAGGAAAACGCGCGCCGCTTGAACCTGCGGAATCGCGATAAAACCGTCGAGTTCGGCGTCGCGCAGACAGGCGAGCATCCGCTTGATTCCCATCCCGGGGTCGATTAAGACGAGAACGGCGCCGCTTTTGTACAACGCGAAAACGAGCGAAACGAAATCGACGCCCTGCCGAACCATCAGCGCGAGCCGGTCGCCCGGTTTGACGCCGGAACGCTGGAGCGCGGCCGCGATTCGGTCGGAATCTTGATCGAGTTCGGCGAAGGTCAGCGTCGAATAAACGCGTTTTCCCGCCGGGTCGCGAAGCGGGCGCTTGCTTCGGCCCTCGTAAAGGGGTTGCGCGACGGCGATCGCGTCCGGCATAGAGGCGGCGAAACGGCGTAAAAAGTCGGCGGTGTTGAAGTATTCGGCGGCGTTCGGTTGCATAAAAACGACGTCGTCGGCGCGGCTGACGAACGAAGCGCCGAATTTGACGGAAATCGGCGTTCGTTTTAACCGCGTCGGCGTCCTTATTAATTAATAATGACAAAAACGACCTAAAACGGCGTCGACGCGACGTTGGCAAAGACGCGACGCGTCGACGTTGAAAAACGTTTTATCGCGGCGTTTTTCAATATTTTTCGCCGTTGCCGCGACCGTTCCACTCATTCAGGAGCATATCGGCGCCCGGGCAGGACGTTTTAAGGTTCGGTTCGGTCGAAATCGCGATTTCGCCGAGCGCGGCGCGGGTCAGATCGACGAGGAGGCCGTCGAAGTCGCCTTCCCAGAACGAATTATTGTGTCCGAACGCGCAGTAAAGGACGGTTCCGGCGCCTTCTTTGCGGGCCCAAACGCAGGGGAACGCCGGGCGATCGTAGCACTTGTTGTGATCTTTGTTCTTCATACCGGCGGTTTGGAGCGACATCAATACGCGCATTTCCGGCGCGAAATTCTTGTTCGCGTACCATTCGTCGTGATGGCGGAACGATTTTTTGCCCTTCGACCAAGGGAGAACGTCGTCGACGACTTCGACGGTCGCTTCTTGTTGTTCGCCGTGAATAATGAACTCGCCCCCTTGAAGGCGGATGTATTCCGATTGGTCGAAGAACGCGTCGACTTTGAAGCCGGTGTTCCCGCGCCAAGTGTCGGTCGAAGAGTGGAAGCCGAGGAAACCGACGCCGGAGCGGATCGCCGCGTAGAAGTTTTTGACGCCTTGTTCGCTCATCGGTTTGCCGCCGTCCGCGCCGCCTTCTTTGTCGAGGTCGCCGCTCGTGTAGAAGATAATGGCGCCGTATTGCGAGAGGTCGCCGTCGAAAACGCCGCCGTCTTTGGTGCAGACGACTTCGACGCCGAGTTCTTTCGCGAGACGTTTGAACGCTTTATCGGAGACGCTTTCGCCGTCCGGCCCGACCTTGACCGGGTCGTGTTGGAACCCTTGGGAGCGGGAGAAGTAGAGGATTTTTTTCGGGGCTTTCTCGTCCGCGAAGAGTTGCGAAAGGGCGGAGGCGAACGGAAGGGCGGCCGCGGTCGCGGCGGAGTAGGTCAAAAATTCTCGTCGACGCATAAGTTCGGTTCCTTGGGGTGCGCGCGAGCGTCCGACTTTGACGGTCGCGCCGATAAAACGGATGATAACGGTAATAACGTTCGCCCGTCCTTTTCGTTGAGGAAAGAGGCGCGAACGCGGGGAGAGCGACCGAAAAGCGCCGCTCTCAAAACGTCTCCTTATATTATAAAGGAAACGCGTCCGCTTTGCAAACGATTTTTCGACTTTTTTGTCAAAACCGCCGGAGAAATTTCGACAAGCGGCGCAAAGGAGTTTGCGGATAAAAGCGGTTGTAACGGTCGAGCGCGTAACGAGCGTAAAAATCGCGACGAATCGGGAATTATCGGGGCGCGGCGCGTCGAAACGAATTGACGCGGAAATTCTATCGGTTATAATATTTGAGGCCGTTTTTACGCGCCGACCGTTTTTAGGCGATATTTTGGGGCGTCTCGGGCGGATTTTGGCGGTCGCGCCGATTTTGCGGGGTTCGTGTTGCGTTGAAAACGGTTGAATCGGTCGAAAAACGCGCGGTTTTTGATTGGCGGTTGAACGAAGGGATAAATGCAACGGGATTTTGCGCAAACGATCGTCGTCGGCGTCGGGCTCCTCGGCGGCTCGGTAGGGTTGGCGGCGAAGAAAGCGGGCGTCGGCGGGCGAATCGTCGGGTTCGGGCGGTCGGAGGCGAAACTGCGCCGCGCGGTCGAGTTGGACGCCGTCGACGCGTTCGCGACCGATTGGCGGGGCGCGCTCGAACTCGGGGCCGGGACGCAAGGGACGACTCAAATTGTTTTCGCGGCGCCGGTCGAAACGAATTTGCGGGTTTTGCGGGATTTTTGCCGCGTTTGCGCCGAAATTTGCGAAAAAAAGGGCGCCGACGCGTTCGCCGGGCGGTCGTTTTTGCTTTCCGACGTCGGGAGCGTCAAGGGCGACTTCGTCCGAACGGTCGACGCGCTGTTGAGTTCGCCGGAGCGTCCGAACGGGGTTCGAATCGAGACGGTCGCCGCGCACCCGATCGCCGGGAGCGACAAATCGGGCGTCGAGTTCGCGACCGCCGACCTCTTTAGAGGGAAATTAACGATTTTAACGCCTTGGGAGAGCGCCGCCGACCGTCGCGCCGCGCTCGAAAAGGGGGAAGCGGTTTCGGACGCCGCCGCTAAAATCGGCGAAAACGGCGAAATTTGCGCGGTCGATAAAAGCGGTGAAAGCGGCAAAACTGTCGAAATTGACGGAATTGGCAAAGTCGGCGAAGTCGGCGCGACCGCTAAAACCGGTTTGAACGGCGAGATTTCGCGTTGCGTCGCCGGGGAGAAAGCGGAGGCGGTCGCCGCCGTTCGCGCGTTTTGGGAGGCGCTCGGCTCGACGGTCGTCGAAACGTCGGCGGACGAACACGACCGGATTTTGGCGCGAACGAGCCATTTGCCGCACCTCGCGTCCGTCTTGACGGCGAGCGTCGTTCCGACGGAGGAACTCCTTTTTACCGGAACCGGTTTCCGCGACGTTACCCGGTTGGCCGGAGGGGCGCCCGACGTTTGGGGCGAGATTTTCGGTTCGAACCGCGCCGCGACGCTCGACGCCCTCGAGTTATTGGAAGAGAAGATTGTTCTTTGGAAATCGTTCTTGAAAGAGAACGACCGGGAATCCATTTTAACCTTTTTGAAGGAAACGAAGAAGAAACGAGATGCTTTGGGAAGTTGACATTTTTGCCGCGCCGGGATTGCCCGACGTCGTTGGAACGGAAACGGTCGCGGACGCCGCCGACCTCGGTTTTTCGCCGAATTTGACCTTGGGCTTCGCTCGCGGATACCTCCTTCAAGGCGATTTGAGCCGCGAACAAGTCGAAACGCTCGCGTCGCGCCTCCTCGCCGACCCGGTCGTCGAACGCGCTTCGATCGGCGTCGTCGGAGACGCGGTTCTCGCCGAGTCGCTCGCCGGCAAAACCGGTAAAATCGTTTACGTCCTCCCGAAACCGGGCGTTACCGACGTCGTCGCCGACGCCGCGCGCCAAACGGCGACCGATTTCGGAATCGAACCGGAAGCGGTTCGCACCTTCAAAAAGTACTGGATCGACGGCGTCGACGCGGCGGAAATCGAACGCCTCGCCCGCAAACTCCTCGCCAACGACGCGATCGAGCAAGTCGCGTTCGACGAACTCGGCTTCGACTCGCTTCAAGTCGGCTCGCCGTACAAGTTCGAGCTGAAGACGGTCGCGATTCGCTCGATGAACGACGCGGAACTCGAAACGCTCAGCAAGCAAGGCCAGCTCTACCTGTCGCTCGTCGAAATGCAAACGATCCAAAAGCATTTCCAAGACCTCGACCGCGACCCGACCGACGTCGAACTCGAAACGATCGCGCAAACTTGGAGCGAACACTGCAGCCATAAAACGCTCGCCGGGCGGATTTCGTACAGCGGCCCGGAAGGCGAAATCTTCTTCGAGAATATGCTGAAGGAAACGATCTTCGGCGCGACCGTCAAAATCCGCGAAAACCTCGGCGCCGACGACTTCTGCGTCAGCGTTTTCGCCGACAACGCGGGCGTCGTCAAGTTCGACGACGAATACAACGTCTGCTTCAAAGTCGAAACGCACAACCACCCGAGCGCGCTCGAGCCTTACGGCGGCGCCAACACCGGAATCGGCGGCGTCATCCGCGACCCGATGGGCACCGGCCTCGGCGCGAAACCGATCTGCAACACCGATATTTTCTGCTTCGCGCCGCCGCAATTCGACCCGAACGAGCTGCCGAACGGCGTCCTTCACCCGCGCCGCGTCATTAAAGGCGTCGTCGCCGGCGTCCGCGACTACGGCAACCGAATGGGCATCCCGACCGTCAACGGCTCGATCTTCTTCGACAAACGCTACCTCGGCAACCCGTTGGTTTACTGCGGCGACGTCGGCTTGATTCCGGTCGACAAGTCGTTCAAAGAGCCGAAAGTCGGCGACTTGATCGTCGCGATGGGCGGTCGCACCGGGCGCGACGGGATTCACGGCGCCACCTTTAGCAGCGCGGAACTGACGAGCGAAAGCGAAACGCTCTCCGGCGGCGCGGTGCAAATCGGGAACGCGATCGAAGAAAAGAAAATTCTCGACGTGATGCTCGAAGCGCGCGACCGCGGCCTTTACAACGCCGTCACCGACTGCGGCGCGGGCGGCTTCTCGAGCGCGGTCGGCGAAATGGGCGAAAAAATCGGCGCCGAAGTCGACCTTAACGCGATTTCGCTCAAATACGAAGGCCTTTCTTACGCCGAAATGTGGATCAGCGAAGCGCAAGAGCGGATGGTCTTCTCGGTTCCGAAAGACAAATGGCCGGAACTGAAAGCGTTGGCCGAAAGCGAAGACGTCGAAGCGATCGTTTTGGGCGAATTTAAGCCGACCGGCCGTCTCGTCCTGAAATACGACGGCGTTACGGTCGCCGACTTGGCGATGGCCTTCATGCACGACGGTCGCCCGCCGGTGATCCGCAAGGCCGTTTACGAAGTCCCGACGGTCGAACCGATTACGGTCAAACCGGAAGGCGTCGAACTCCCGGGCCAAACCGCCGTTTCGAAGACGGTCGCTTGCCCTTGCGGCGGTAAAGAAAGCGGCAAAACCTCGGCGACGCTCGACTTGGAAGCGATTCTCGGCTCGCTGAACGTCGCGAGCAAACACTGGGCGATTCGCCAATACGACCACGAAGTTCAAGGCGGAAGCGTCTTGAAACCGCTCGTCGGCGTCGAATGCGACGGCCCGGGCGACGCCGCCGTCTTGCGTCCGCGCTTGACGAGCCGCCGCGGTTTGGTCGTCTCGAACGGGATGAACCCGAATTACGGCGACTACGACGCCTACTGGATGGCCGCCTCCGCCATCGACGAAGCGACGCGCAACGCCGTCGCGGTCGGCGCCGACCCGACGACGATTTCGATCCTCGACAACTTCTGTTGGGGGAACGCCGACAAACCGGAAGTTCTCGGCTCGCTGGTTCGCGCCGCGCTTGCGTGTCGCGACGTTTCGGTCGCGTTCGGTTCGCCGTTCATTAGCGGTAAAGACTCGCTGAACAACGAGTTCCGTCCGGAAGGCGAAGAGCCGATCGCGATTCCGCCGTCCTTGCTCATCAGCGCGATGGGGCAAATGGACGACGTCGCCAAGGCCGTTTCGATGGACTTGAAGGAAGCCGGAAACGCCCTTTATTTGGTCGGCGAAACGAAGCGCGAACTCGGCGGCTCGCACCTTTCGCTCGTTCGCAATTGGGTCGGCGGGCAAGTTCCGACGCTCGACGTCGACGTCGCGAAACGAACTTATATCGCGGTTCATAAGGCGATTCAAAGCGGTCTTATCCGCGCCGCGCACGACCTCAGCGAAGGCGGTCTCGCCGTCGCGGCGGCGGAAAGCGCGTTCGCCGGGAACTTGGGCGCCGAAATTTCGTTGGCGGCGATCAAACTCGCGCCGGCGGCGGACGGCGAATCGACCGCGCTCCCGGG
>JAFSDX010000167.1 GCA_017436025.1 Thermoguttaceae bacterium | reverse complement strand
TGATTCGCCGCCTTCGTCAACTTGCGCTAAACCGCCGTTCGCAACGTCTTCTCTATTTCCGCCAACTTCCGCGATCGCGGCGAAACCGCCGCCCGGGCCGCTCGCTTTCGCTTCGAGCGCGGCGACGTCGGCTCGCGTCGGAAAGGTTCCGCAAACGCTCATCGTCGCTAAAATTAGGAGCGGAAAGAGAAGAAACGTCGACGCCGTCACGACAAGGTGCGTCTTCACGTTCGCAAGGCCGGAACGGATTTTTTCCCAATTCAGCCGGAGCCCGTAAAAGAAGAAAATCAGCGAAACGCCGACGTTCGCAGCCGTCGAAAGGGAAAAAACGCCGTCGCGCGCCCCGAAATCCGGGTAAAGCCAAGCGAGAAAAATCGCCCCGAAGAGCGAAAGAATAAAGCCGTCGAGTCCGAACCGTTTTAGCATCTTTTCAATACTCGCCGCGTCGCCGCAGTCTCCCCTTTTTGCCGATATTGCCCAATTAAGAAAAACGCCGCTTTCCGCCGCCGTCGGGAATCGCCTCGCGCCGCCGAGTTCGCGCCGTCCGCCGACGCCGACGCCGGTCGTCGTTTTTATCGTTAATTATTAAAGGCCGAAAAAACGCCGACTTCGCCGCCGTCGGTCAAACGGGACAAAATCGGCAAAATTTAACGCCGTCGAACAACGAGGTTCTCGCCGCTTTAACGTCGCGATTTTAATTTTCCGCGTCGCGTTTCTTGTTTCGCAACGATTTCGAAAGTTTGTACTCGATACTGTCGCAGAGCGCGATCCAACTCGCCTCGACGACGTTCTCGCTGACGCCGACCGTCCCCCAGCGTTCGTCGCCGTCTTTGCTCTCGATGACGACCCGAGTCGTCGCCGCCGTCGCCGCGTCGGAGTTGAGGACGCGCACCTTATAGTCGACGAGCTTCATTTCGCCGAGTTCCGGATATATCGGTTGCAACGCTTTGCGCAACGCGTTGTTGAGCGCGTCGACCGGGCCGTCCCCTTCGGCGACTTCGTGTCGGATTTCGCCCCGTTTTCCGACGCGGAGTTTGACCGTCGCGACGGTCGCTTTCGTCGTCAGCGAGTCGTTGACGTCGTTGACGACGACGCTCGTTTGGTAATTTAAGCGGCGGAAACTGGAGCGGAACTCGCCCTTAATCTTTTGAACAAGCAACTTTAGCGAACCGTCGGCGGCTTCGTATTGGTATCCGGCGCTCTCCTTGCGGGTAACCGCGTCCAAAACCGCCTTCACCGTCTCCGCGTCGACGACGCCGTTCTCTTCGAGCCGGTATTTTTTCGCGCAGGCGACCAAATTCGACCGCCCGGCCAACTCGCTGACCAAAACGCGCCGCTCGTTCCCGACCGTCTCCGGCGCGATGTGTTCGTAAGAGGCCGACGAACGGTTGACGCCGCTGACGTGCATCCCGCCCTTGTGCGCGAACGCGCTCCGTCCGACGAACGGTCGCCGCGGGTCGGGCGCGACGTTGACCAACTCGTCCATAAACCGGGAAAACTGCGTCAACTTTTCCAACGCCCCCGGGCGCAACACGTCGAAACGTCCGCCCTTTTTCAGCGCGAGAATCGCCGAAATCGCGATCAGGTCGGCGTTCCCGCAACGCTCGCCGATTCCGTTGATCGTCCCTTGAACGAGCGTCGCGCCCGCTTCGACCGCCGCCAACGAGTTCGCGATCGCGAGCCCGCAGTCGTTGTGCGCGTGAATCCCGACCGACGCTCCGAACGGCGCGACCGCGTCGAGCGCCGCTTTCGTTCCCGCCGCGATCTCGTCCGGAAGGGTTCCGCCGTTGGTGTCGCAGAGGACGACCGAGGCCGCCCCGGCGCGCGCCGCCGTTCGGAGCGTTTCGAGCGCGTACTCGGCGTTCTCCTTCCAACCGTCGAAGAAGTGTTCCGCGTCGAAAAAGACGCGCTTGCCGGCGTCGACCGCGAAACGGAGCGTCTCGTCGATCATCGCCAAATTCTCTTCGAGCGAAACGCAAACGACGTCTTGCGCTTGGAACGCCGACGCTTTCCCGACGATCGTTAAAACCGGAGCGCCGGACGCGACCAAACTCGCGAGCCCCGCGTCCTCCTGCGGTCGAACGCCCTTGCGGCGCGTCATCCCGAACGCGCAGACGCGCGCCGTTTGCGGCGGATTCCGCGCGACGCGTTCGAAAAACGCCTTGTCCTTTTCGTTCGACGCCGGATAACCGCCTTCGACGTAATCGAACCCCATCTCGTCCAAACGCGCCGTCGCCAGCAGTTTGTCGCTCAACGAAAACGAAACGCCTTCGGTTTGCGCTCCGTCGCGCAACGTCGTGTCGTAAAGTTCGATTCGAACGGTCATCTTGGGATCTCCTTAGCGCTAAAAAGCGTCGACGGGACAATTTAGACAAAACGCAAAAACTTTACGCGCGCCCAACCAACGCGGTTTTCGTTTTCTATTGCGCTCTATAGTATTAATGACAAAACGGCGGAACCGCTCGACCGAAAAAACGTCGCGCGCCCGCCGTCGAAATCGTCGTTTCGCGCCGCCGAACGGAATTGAACCGCCCGCCGACGCGAAAACTCCAAACGCCAACACAACCGGTTAAACCGATTAAAGCGTCCTAACCGATCAAAGCGACTAAAGCAATCTAGCCGATTAAAGCGTTTCTTCGGCGAACTCTTTAGCCAGTTGGTCGCGACCGCGTTCGCCGACCGACGCGTCGACGACGACGCCGACGCTCCGTTCGCTCATACTGATGACGTCGACGTTGACGCCGTCGTCGGCGAGCGTTTTGAACATACGGTACGCCAAGCCGGTATGACTGCGCAACCCCGTCCCGCGAACGGTCAACTTCGCGGCGGCGACGTGCGACTCGACGCGGCAACCGTAAACGCCGGCCAGCTCTTCGGTAATCTTCGAAACCGCTTCCGCTTCTTCGCGGGCGACGGTGAACGTAACGTTCGCCAAATTGTCGCGCCCGACGCTTTGAACGATCATATCGACGACGACGCGCCCCTCGGCGACGCGGTCGAAAACTTCGGCGACCAAACCGGGACGGTCGGGCAAGTCGCAAAGGGTGAAGCGCGCTTGGTTTTCGTCCAAATCGACGCCTTCGACGAGGAGGTCTTCCATCCCGGTCAGGCGCGAAATCCATTGCGCCGACGCGAGCTTCGCGAACTCTTCGCTCGACGCGGAACCGGTTTCGTCGGCGGTCGCGGCGGCGTCCGAAACGACCGGCGCTTTTTCAAGTTCGAACGCGGCGTGCAGGGCGCGCAACGCGTCGACCGCTTCGTCGCGGTTGACCAACGCGGAAACTTTAATGTCGCTCGTCGCGATCATTTCGATATTAATATTGCGTTCGGCCAACGCGTGAAACATTTTTTGCGCGACGCCCGGTCGGCGCGTCATTCCGAGCCCGACGATCGAAACTTTCGCGACGTTTTCGTCGATTTCGAACCCGGCGGCGTTGATTTCGTTGAAGACGTCGACGACGACTTCGCGCGCTTTGGCGGCGTCTTCGCTTTGAATGGTGAACGAAACGTCCGTTTTTCCCTTCGAACTCGAATTTTGCGCGATCATATCGGTCGGGATTTTCGCGTCGGCGAACTTCGAGAAGATTTTCATCGCCGCGCCCGGTTCGTCCGGAACGCCGAGAATCGTAACGCGAGTTTCGTTTTTCGCGAGCGCGACGCCGCAAACCGGCGCGTCTTCGCATTCCGGTTTCGGGCCGATGACGGTGCCCGGCGCGTCGCTGAAACTGCTGCGAACGTGAACCAAGACGCCGAATTTTTTCGCGAATTCGATCGAACGGCTGTGCATGACGCCGGCGCCGAGGCTCGCCAATTCGAGCATTTCGTCGTAACTGATGCGGTCGACGCGGCGAGCGTCCGGAACGACGCGCGGGTCGGTCGTGTAAACGCCGTCGACGTCGGTGTAAATATCGCAATAATCGGCGTTAAGAGCCGCCGCCAACGCGACCGCCGTCGTGTCGCTTCCGCCGCGTCCGAGCGTCGTGATGTTGAAATCGTCGTCGATCCCTTGGAAGCCGGCGGCGATGACGATTTTCCCTTCGTCGAGCGCTTTCTTCATACGGTCGGTCGAGATCGAGCGAATGCGCGCCTTGCTGTACGTCGCGTCGGTGCGGATGCCGATTTGCGCCCCGGTGAAGCTGACCGCTTGGTGCCCGAGCGATTCGAGCGCGATCGCCATCAGCGCGATCGTAACTTGTTCGCCGGTCGAAAGGAGCATGTCCATTTCGCGCGTGTTCGGACGGTCGCTGAGTTCGTTCGCCAGCTCGATCAGGCGGTCGGTCTGTTTGCCCATCGCGCTAACGACCATCACCACTTGGTTTCCGGCGCGGGTTTCGCGAATCGCTTTGCGCGCGGCCGAGAGAATTTTCGTCGTGTCGGCGACGCTCGTTCCGCCGAACTTTTGCACGATCAACGCCATTTTACTTTTATTCCTTTCGCTGCGAAGAGCCGAAAATACGCGGAAAACTCCGTTTTTTCGTCGAGCGGCGCGCTCGGCGTCGTTCTTCGAACGCCCGGCGCCGCTTAGGTTCGCTCGACGCTCGCCAAAATTAGCCGGCCTTAACTTTCCCGCCTTTTGAAAGCGCGTCGAGTCGACGAATCGCCCAAAATCGGAAGGATTTCGGCGTTCGCCAAATTGTTTTAATTGTATCGAGCGCGGCGAAAGCGTCAAGGGGAATCGACTTTTTTTTCGCAAAACTCTTCAAAAAAACGCCGATTTTACCCGTCGCGTAAGATAAACGCTCAACAAAATTAGCCTTCCCTAACTCTCGATAAAGTTCGGCGCTCGTCTTCCGCGCGTCTCTCGTCGATTTTCGCTCGCGCCGACTTTTTCGACGCTTTAACTTATTAACGACCTAAATAAAGAAATATCAAAGTCGGCGAACGTCGCCCCGCGTTCCGTCGTCGAACAGTCCGCCCGCCCAACTCCGCTCTCCGGCGTCCGGCGCGACGGTCGCGAACGTTTTTCCGGCGTTTTCGCGGCGTTCGGCAAGTCGAGCGACGGCGGCGAGGTTCGCTCCGGTCGAGATCCCGGCGAAAATTCCCTCGACTCGCGCCAAACGACGCGTCCAGTCGGCGGCCTCCTCGGTCGAAACGGCTTCGACGGAGCTAACGAGGCGGAAGTCGAAAATTTTCGGAACGAAACCGGCGCCGATCCCGATAATCCCGTGCGCGCCGGGCCGACCTCCGCTCAAGACCGGCGACTCGACCGGCTCGACCGCGACCGTTTGAATCGCCGAATTTTTGCGACGCAAATAACGGGAAACGCCGACGAACGTCCCGCCGGAACCGACGCCCGCGACGAAAACGTCGAGCCGCCCGTCGGTCGAACGCCAAAGTTCCGGCCCGGTCGTCGCCTCGTGAATCGCGACGTTCGCCGGATTCTCGAAGAGGTTCGGAACCCAAACGTTAGCGTCGGTTCGCGCCGCGTCGTCGACCGCTTTTAAGGCGCCGCTCATCCCGAGTTTTTTCGGCGTTAAAATCAGCTTTGCGCCGAGCGTCGTCAGCGTTCGGATTCGCTCTTCGCTCAAAACGTCCGGCGCGACGAGCGTCAAGTCGAGCCCGCGCGCCGCCGCGACGAACGCCAACGCGACGCCTTCGCCGCCGCTCGTCGCCTCGAAGATTTTCGTCGACGGCGTTAAAATTCCGACGTTTTCCGCCGCGTCGAGCATCGCCCGCGCCGCCCGGTCTTTGAGGCCGCTCGGAAAGTTCGCCGACTCTAATTTTAGCAAGACCTCGACGCCCGTCGGAGCGAAAAGTCGGCGCAACCGAACGGTCGGCGTCCCGAACGACGTCCGCGACGCGTCGACGGCGGGTCGCGTTTCTTTATCCATTCTCGCCGTTTCTCCTATTTTTCGCATCTCACCGACTCTTTCCCGCTTCCTTAACCGTCAAAAGCGAAACGAGTCAAACCGCGTTCCCCGACGTTTCGCCGGAGAAGCGATTCGGCTCGCCTCCGATTCTTCGTTAAACTCGACTTAACTTCGCCGTTTTACCGCGCTTGCGGCTCAACGACGGGTCGTCGCGTCCGTTTCGGACGGTTCGAGCGCGACCATCGACGGCGATTTGCCGAGTTGCCGACGCCCGGTCGGCCGTTCGTAACAGTACGTCATTTCTTCGCTCAACAAACGCGCTTCTTCCGGAATCGACTGCAACATCGCTTGCACCTTATGATTCCCGGCTTCGAGCGCTTCGGCTCGAACGCGGAAGACGACGCGTTCGCCCGCCGGCAACGTTTCGATTTTGCGGAAAATAACCTTCGACTCCGCTTCGCTCAGCGTTCCGAGTCCGCCTTCGACCGCGACCGGTTTCAAACCGACGCCGAGGAAGACGCCGGACTCGATTTCCGACGCGTCTTTCGTTCCGTTGTTCTCGATAACGAGTTCGTAAACGCATTCCTTCCCGACGGCGACCGGGTCTTTCGGGGCGTTGACGCGCATCGCCAAGACGGCGATCGACTCGACTTGAACGGTCGTTTCGTTTTGCGCGGTCAAGCCGGTTTGATCGGCGCCGACGACGGCGAAAGTCGCGTCGCCTTTTTCGGTCAAACGGCACAGGGTTTTGAAGACGATTTCTTCGTTCGGACGCAGAAGCGGAATCGTCCAGTAAACGCGCCCCTTTTCGACGTTGCGTCGCGCCGAGCCGTCGCAAGCGAGAACCTCGACGGTCGCCGGAATTTGCGCCGCGACGTCGACGTTTTCGAGCGGAGCGGAACCGACGTTCTTCACTCGCGCCAACGCCTCGAACTCGCCGTCGACAAATTGCAGTTCCGGCGCCTCGATCGCGACGTCGAGCTTGCCGCGCAACACGGCGATCTTCTTCGAGGCCTTCGCTTCGACGCCGTATGCGCCGGTCGCTCGCGCTTCGATCGCGATTTCGTCGTCCAGAACGGTCTTCACGGCCATTTCGATCGACTTTTCTTCCCCCGCTTTCAGGACGCCGATTCGCTGCGTCGCGCTCGTTTCGCCGGTCGAAACGAAAAGTTCGACGTCTTGCGCGTCGCCGTTCCCGACGTTGCGCAAACGAAGGCGGTATTTGTCCTCGACGCCCCATTCGATCGCGTCGCGCCCTTCGACGCGCGCTTCCAAAATCGGCTCGACGACTTCGACGCCGGTTCGCGCCGACGCTCGTTCGCATTCGAAGCGGCTGACCAACTCGAACGCGCTCCGTTTTTGCGGCGTCATCGTCAATTCGAGTTCCGCCGAAGCGCCCGCGTCGAGCGTTCCGACCTCCCAAACGCAACGGCGCGATTCGCCGTCGAACCCGACGTCGCGCGTCTTGATTTGCGCGTCGCCGATTTTCGCTTCGACGTCGGCGACCGCGACCGTTTCCGGCAGCTCCGTCGTTACGACCAGCTTCCGCGCCGCGACGCTCCCGACGTTGCGAGCGCGCACTTTAAACGTCGACTCTTGCCCGACGACCAAGTTTTTCGGCCCGATCGTTTCGATTTCGACGATCGGCGAGCGCGACGAAACGGTCGTTTCCGCTTCCTTCTTCTCTTCCGCGACGCGCCAAGCGCCGCCGTTCGCGTTCGTTCGCTTCGACGTCGAAGCGCGTTCGCTCGGCGTTTCGGAAGACGGCTCGGCGTTCGTTTGAATTTTGACGCCGTCTTGGAAAAACGCGCCGAAACGGTCGTCGAGTTCGTCGAGCGCCGTTTTTTCGCCCCAATCTTCCGATTTTTTCTCCGACTCTTCCTTCGCGACGTCCGACGCGACGAGGGAAAGCGCCTCCTTGTCTTTCCGTTTTTCCTCTTTTACCGCGCTTTCCGAAACCTCCGATTCAACCGAATCGCCGTCGTTTTCGTCGTCCGCGTTCTCGGCGTATTCTTCCGACGTTTCCGCGTCGCTCAAAAGCGCGTCGTCGTCCAACTCGCTCAACTCTTCCGCGTCGCTTTCCGACTCGGTCGAGAAAACGGGAATCGCCGGCCCGACAAACTCGGCGTCGTCTTGAACGTCGCTCGAACGCGACGCCGGTTTCTTCGCGCTCCGATTTTCCGTTTTGCGACTCTTCTTGCGCGACGGCGTTTCGTCGCTTTCGCCCTCGTCGACCGAAACGAGCGCCGCGCTCTCCGACCAATCTTCGGACGCGTCCGCCGCCTCTTCGAGAAGCGATTCTTCGAGCAATTCCAAGGAGCCGAGCCCCCCTTCGCCGCGCAAACTGCGTCGCTCGACGCGCGCCGACGCCTTCCGTCGAGAAGCCGAAACGCGAACGTCGTTCTTCGACGCGATCGGAGCGTCGCCGATTTCCTCTTCCAACTCGTCGAGCAACAGCGCCGCGACGCCGCCGGTCGACGACTTTTTCGCCGTCGAAACACCGAGCGAAGAACGACGCGACGCTTCCAAGCTCGCGACCGCCGCGCGCGTCGTTCCGAACGTTCGCGCTTCGGTCGTCGCGCCGCCGGAACGGGAAACCGTCGGAACCGGAGCGGGCGACGCGACCGGAGCCGGAGCCGGAGTCGGAGCCGCGCCGAAAGTCGCCGGACGTCCGATCAAGGTCGCGCGCTCTTGCTCCGCGCTCGGCAAACTCGTCGGTCGCGTCGCCGGAACGTTGGCAAACGAAACTCGCGCCGGCCCTTGCGGAACGACGTTCGCCGGTTCCGTCCCCTCCTTCGGCTTAAACGGATTCAAATTTGAAACAAAATTGCGAACGCTCGAACCGCTCTCGGCGCGCGCCGGCGCCTCTTGACGCGACGACGCGAATCCGGCGACCTGCGCCCAAGCGCTCGACGCGCCGTTAGAGCAAACGCCCAAAAGCGTCAAAAGAATCGCGATTTGCGCGACGCGGCTTTTTTTCGTCCTTCTCTTCGTCGTCATTGTCGAAGCGTCCCTTCTCGAACGTTCCTCGCGTCCCGACGAATCGGGCGCGTTCGGAACAAATTCGTCCTTTTTTTAAAATTCCGAACCTAATTATTTTCTTTTTTTCTCGGCGGGCGACGCGACCTTTTCAATCGTTCCTCTCGCTTCCGCCGTCTCGGCGCAACTCGGTCGAAGACTCGAGACGCCGCTTCTCTTTCTTTCTTATCGTCCGCCGTCGCCGTTCGCGTTAAAACTTTTTTAACTTTTCTTTCGATTAGTCAAACTTTAACGATCGCGCAACTTTTTCGGGGTTGTTTCGGGGGAAAATTCGCCCCCCGACGCGCCGACGGTCTTTTTTTCGCCCTCGATCTTTACCTATTTTGCGACGTTTTCTCAATCTTTTCTCTTTTTTTCTCGCTTCGAGCCCTCGACGCGGCGTTAGAAGTTGCTTTTTTCCGTCTTTTTGATACAATTTGTTAACGGAGGCGATTCGCAAGACGCTTCGCCGAAACGACGCTTCGCCAACGCGCCGGAAACGTTTCCCCTTTCGTCGCCGTCCCGCGACCGCGACGTAAAATCGTTCGCCTCCCTCCGACGTTTGAAACGTCGCCGTTAAAACCGTCCCCCCAAACGGCTCGCGCCGTTAGAAAGAGCGCGCTTTATGTTTTTTTTGGCGCTTTTATTGTATCCGGTTCTAGAAATCGCCGTTTTCCTCCTCGTCGCCGACAAAATCGGTTGGGCGTCGACGCTTTTTCTCGCGTTGGCGACTTCCTTTCTCGGCGTTTACCTCCTCCGAACGCAGGGAACGCGCGCTTCGTTCGCTCAACGCGGTTTTTCAACGCAAGTCGTTGAAAATTACCTATACGGCAATCTCGGCGCTCTTTTGCTTATTTTACCCGGTTTCGTTTCGGACGCCTTCGGCGCGCTGTTAATCTTCGTTCCGACGCGCAAATTCCTCCTCGCGGCGATTCGCCGTTGCGGCGTCGACCTTTACCGTCAAGCGAACGGGCCGTTCTCCGTCTTTCGCGCCTATCGGTTCGGCGACGGTTTCGGCGCGCCCTTCGCCGACCCCAACGTCTTTTCCCCCGCCGCCGACGACGACCCGATCGACGTCGAAACGGTCGCCTCGACGCCGAACTCGTCCGCGTCGCCTTCGCGCTCGCCGTCCGACGACGACCCGATCGACGTCGAATTTATCGTTCGCCGATAATCGCCTTTAATCGCCCCCTATAGTATTATTGACAAAATCGCGCCCTCCACTCGCTTCTCGACGCGCCTTTGAGCCGTTGCAACCGCCGCCGATGTCCGTTTCGCCCCCCGCTTCGTTTCGCCGCGTCCTTCCGCTTCCCGTTTTTCCCGCCGTCTCGGACGACGGCGTCGCGCTCGAATCCGACCCTTTTTCGCCGAACGCCCTCCTCGGCGGATTCGTTTCCGGCCCGGAAAACCGCCTCGCCGAACTCGCCGTTCGTTTCGCCGTCGAAGGCGTCCCGATTTTCGAACGCCCGTTGGGCGCGACGGACGAACGCTCGAACGACGCGACGCGTCCCGACGGCGCGCCGTCCCGCGACGACCTCGAAACCCTCTTTCGTCAAGCGGCGAACGGCGAAAACGACGCCGATTTCGACGCGATCTTCGACCGCCGCGCCGTTCGCGTCGCCGACCGTTCCTCGCGCGCCGCTCGCTCGCCCGAACGCCGCCCGACGCTCTTTCCGCTCGACGAAACCGCCGACGGCGACGACGGCGACGACGCCGAAATCCCGTCAAACGCCGCGTCGATCGCCTCGACGCGACGCTCGACGCCCCGCGTCGTCGGTTGGCGACCGCTCGAAGAAGCGTCCTTTTTCACTCCGCTCGTCTTTTACGGCCCGAGCGGTTCCGGTAAAACGCGCCTCGTCGAAGGAATCTGCCAAAGTCGCCGACTCGCGGAGCCGAACAAAACGCTCTATTACCTTTCCGGCGCCGACTTCGCCCGCTCCTTAACAAACGCGATCCGCCGCGACCAAACGCAAATTTTTCGAACGCTCTTGGCGCAAGCTCGCGTCGTCGCGATCGAAAACGCCGACGTTCTCGCCGAACGCGACGCGGCGCAAGCGGAGTTCTTGCCGATTCTCGACGCCGCCGCCCGCGAACGGAAACTTGTCGTCGTTACATTTAACAAAAATCCCAACGAAATCGCCGGTTTTTCCCCCGAACTCGCCGCGCGTCTCGGCGCCGGTCTCTTAATCCCGACCCGTTTCCCGACCCGCGAAACGAAACGCTTCGTCGTCGAACGCGCCGCCGCGAAACTCGGCCTCCGCCTCGACGAAGCGACGATCGACTTCTGCGTCGACAACTCCCCGGCGTCGGTCGGCGGCGTCTGCGGAACGCTCGTTCAAGCGGCGCAAGAGTTCGCCTCCCGAACGCGCTCCCCGTCGCCGGAAAATTTTCGCGCGATTCTCGAAGCGCGCAACCCGGAGCCGACTTGGACGCTCGACCGCGTTTTGAAAGCGGTCGCGAAGCAGTTTTCCGTTTCGGTCGTCGAAATGCGGAGCAAAAAACGCTCGAAAACGCTCGTCTTGGCGCGCAACGTCGTCTTTTACCTCGCGCGAAAACTAACCGACGCGACGTTTCAAGAAATCGGACGCGAATTTTCGAACCGCGATCACTCGACGACGCTCCGCGGCGCCCGCGACGTCGCCGAAGCGCTCGAAACCGACGACGAACTGCGTTACCAAGTGCGCGAAATTCTCGAAAAACTCCGCGCCGAAGACCGCGTCAAACTTTGAACGCCGCCCGCTTATTCGTCGCGACCGTCTTTTTCGTCGCGACATTCCCCTTCTTCCCAACGCTAAAAACCGTCTTAACCGGCGTCGACGCGGCGACAAGACGCAAAAAACGCCGAAATCGCGACGTTAAAATTTGCGCGAAAAAACGAATGAACGCGTCGCGCGGAATAAACGGACGACGCCGTCGAGAAAGATTGAGAAAACGACGCGAAGCCCCTTTGTTTTCGGCGAAAGACGTTGTAAAATTGCGTTAAGCGGGTTTATCGGTCGACGCCGGTTGCCCGCGCCTCGGTTCCCCCTCCCGTTTGCAAATCGCCCGACGCCCCGTTCGAACGCTTCCTCGTTTCGAATCGCTTCCGAATTTGGCGTCCCAAAGAGCCCCCAAGGAACGTTATGACCGCTCAAATTCTCGACGGCAAAGGCTTGGCCGAAATCATCCGCGCCGAAATCAAAGAGGACGTCGCGCGTTTCGTCGCCGAAACGCAAGCGCAACCCGGTTTGGCCGTCGTTCTCGTCGGCGAAAACCCGGCGAGCCAAGTTTACGTCCGCAACAAAGAAGCCGCTTGCGTCAAAGCCGGAATGAAGAGCGTTATGCGCCGCCTTCCCGCCGAAACGACGACCGAAGAACTCCTCGCGCTCGTCGCCGAAATGAACGCCGACCCGACGATTCACGGGATTCTCATTCAACTTCCGCTTCCCAAGGGAATCGACGAACAACGCGTTTTGGACGCGATCGACCCGGAAAAAGACGTCGACGCGTTCCACCCGGAGAACGTCGGGCTGATCTCGCAGGGCCGCCCGCGCTTCCTCCCCTGCACCCCTTACGGCGTTCAACAAATCCTCGTCCGTTCGAACATTGAAACGAAGGGCAAGCGCGTCGCGATTCTCGGTCGCAGCGACATTGTCGGCAAGCCGATGGCGCTTCTCCTTCTGCAAAAAGGAATCGGCGGCGACGCGACCGTTACCGTCTGTCACAGCCGCACCGAAAATCTCGCCGAAATCCTCCGCGAAGCCGATATCGTCGTCGCGGCGATCGGCCAACCGGAGTTCGTCAAAGCCGATATGATCAAGCCGGGCGCGGTCGTTATCGACGTCGGAATCAACCGCGTCGAAAAAGACGGCGTCGACGAAAACGGCGCGCCGACCAAGGTTTCGAAGCTCGTCGGCGACGTCGACTTCGAAGCGGTCAAGGAAGTCGCCGGAGCGATCACGCCGGTTCCGGGCGGCGTCGGCCCGCTGACCGTTACGATGCTTCTGCTCAACGCGCTCAACGCCGCTCGTCGCCAAACCGCCGCGGCGCAAGCGTCCAAATAATCGCGCGGTTTTCCCGATCGAGCGTTTAACCGCGCTCCTTAAGCGACGGCGCCCGCTTCGGACGCTCGGCGTCGTCGCGTTCCGTTTTCGTCCGCGTTCTTGTCGTTGCGACGCGGTCGAACGCCGCCGTTATCGGCGACATTAATTAAATACGAACACCAAAAACAAGGCGACGCGTTCGTTCGAGCGGCGCGCCGGAAAGCAAGCGTTTTGGCCAAAGCTAAAGACAAATACAAAGAAACGTTGGGAAAATTCGCGTTCGGCGTTTTGCTGTTCGTCGTTTGGATTTTCCTTTGCGCTTCGGTCTTGAGTTACTCGCCTTCGGACGCGCCGAGTCGATTTGTTTACTCGGCTTCCGAACGGGTCGAGAATTTGGCCGGTCTCCCGGGCGCTTGGTGCGCGCACGCGATCTTTTCGGCGTTCGGCGTCGCCGGATATTTCGTTTTGATCGCGTTCGGCGTCAGCGTTTTATTCTATTGGCGTCAAGGCGGCGTTCGCGAACCGGCGACGAAAACGTTCGGCTTCGTTCTCGTTTTAGTCGCGACGTCCGGCGCGGCGGCGTTTCTCATCGACTCGTCGGTCGGCCCTCCGATCGGGCCCGGCGGTTGCGCGGGCGCGGTCGTCAAATACTTGCTTGAAACCTATTTCGTTCGTTTCGGCTCTTATTTGGCCTTGTTTGGCGTTCTTTTCGCCGGCGCGGTTCTCGCCGGAAGCGACGCGTTCCTCCGTTTCGTCCTTTGGTCGACCGGCGTCGGCCCGGCGCTCGAATGGGCGTCCGCGCCGTTTCGTCGCAAAATACTCGCGTCGAAACCTCGTTCGAACCGTCCGGAGCGCCGCCAAGTTCGCCCGGTTCGTTCCCGCGTCGACGAATTCGACGACGATTACGACGCCGAACCCGCCGTTCCGTTCGTTCGCCGTCCCGCGACCTCCGACGACCGCGACGCCGAGCCGAGCCGAACTCGCCGCCCCGCCGCGTTCGCCGAACCGAGCCGCCGTCCCGCTTTCGCGCCGGTCGCGCCGACGTCGAACGATCTCGCGCCGCGTCGTCCGGAACGTCCAAACGCCGACCCGCGCCCGCTTCGCGTCGAACCGGTCGTCGCTTCGTCCTCCGTCGCCGACGACTCCCGCGACGCCGCGCCGGAACCGCCGAAACGGTCGCTCCTTTCGCAAGCGTTCGGACTCGGCGCAAAAAAACGGGCGCCGGAACCGGTCGACGACGCGTTCGACGATTTCGACGACGACTTGGAAGCGCCGCCGAAACCGCCCCGCCCGGCGCGCCGCGAATACGTCTATCCGTCGATCGACTTCCTCGCCGCTCCGGAGCGTTACGACCTCGACGCGCTTCACGACGCCATCCTCGAACGCGGCGCCGAGTTGGAACGCGTTTGCGCCAGCTTCGGCGTCGAGTTGAAAGTCGTCGACGCGCAGCCGGGCCCGGTTTTAACCCTTTACGAGATCGAGCTTAAAAAGGGTCTTCGCGTCAACAAACTGAACGTCTTGACCGACGACCTCGCGATCGCGATGAAGGCGCCGCGCGTCCGCGTCGTTTCGCCGATTCCCGGCAAAAACACCGTCGGTATCGAGGTTCCGAACCAAAGCCGCCAGCTCGTCCGTCTCCGCGAGGTGATGGAGGAATGCGCCGCGCAAGCCGAGAAGATGGCGATTCCGATTTTCCTCGGCAAAGACGTCGGCGGCGCGCCGATGGTCGCCGACTTGGCGAAGCTCCCGCACCTCCTGATCGCCGGGCGCACCGGCACCGGGAAATCGGTCTGCTTGAACTCGATCATTATGTCGATCTTGATGACGCGTTCGCCGGAAGAGGTGAAGCTGATTATGATCGACCCGAAAATGGTCGAGTTGAGCCCGTACAAAACGGTTCCGCACCTGATGCACCCGGTCGTCGTCGATATGCAAAAGGCCGAGGCGATTCTCGAATGGGCCGTCGAGAAGATGGAGCAGCGATACCAAATCTTCGCCGCCGTCGGCGCGCGCAAGTTGAGCGAATTCAACGCGATGCCGGAAGCGACGAAGCGCAAGCGCCTGCAACCTCGCGACGAAGAGGAATGGGCCGCGTTCCCGAAAACGATGTCGAGCGTCGTCATCATCGCCGACGAAATGGCCGATATGATCATGACGTCCGGCAAGGACGTCGAGCGACACATCGTCCGTTTGGCGCAAAAGAGCCGCGCGGTCGGCATTCACTTGGTTTTGGCGACGCAGAAACCGACGGTCGACGTCGTTACCGGCTTAATCAAGTCGAACCTCCCGGCGCGCATTGCGTTCGGCGTCGCGAGCCGCACCGACAGTCAAGTCGTTTTGGACGCCAAAGGCGCGGAGCAGCTCCTCGGGAACGGCGATATGTTGTTCCTCCTCCCGGGCACGAGCCAACTCGTTCGCGGACAGGGCGCGTTCGTTTCGGACAAGGAAATCGACGCCGTCATCGAGTCGATCTCCGTCGACGAGCCGGAATACGAGTTCGTCGTCCCGGACCCGACCTCCCCGGACGACGACGAACGCGACGAAATCGAATACGACCCGCTTTACGTCCGAGCGGTCGACTTCGTTATTTCCGAAGGAAGCGCAAGCACGTCGGCGTTGCAACGCAAACTTAGCATCGGATACGGTCGCGCCGCCCGCTTGATCGACACGATGACCGCCGAAGGGATCGTAACGCCGAAAAACCCGGCCAAACCGTCCCGTCCGCGCGACGTGTTGGTTACGATGGAGCAATGGCGAGGCCGCGACGCCGTCGGCCCGAGCGTTCAAGCCGAAGTCGTGAACGCCCCCCTTCCGTATACCGCCCCGCCCGTCCCCCGCGCCGACGGCGACGTCGCCGCGTACCGCTCGACCTCTTACGACGCGACGCCCGTTTCGACGCCGACGTCCCGCGCCGCCGAACGCTCGAACGCCGCGCAAACGACGTTCGACGAAATCGACCTTAGCCCCGTTCGCGACGCCGCGCCGTCCGAACGCGACTCAAACGCAAACGCTTCCCAAAGCGGCGGTTCCAGCGCGCAAAATCCGGGTTGGAACGACGAGCAATGGGCGAAGTACCTCGATTACGGCGACGAACTCGACGACGATTATAACAACGACGGCGATTACGGCGATTACGACGGCGGACGTTCGAACGTCAATCTTCGCGAAAAAGCAAAGAGCCGTCGCGAACGCAAACGCGGTCGCCGCGACGATTACGACGATTACGACTATTGACGCCGCGTCGCTTATTTAACGGCGCGCCGTTTTCCCCCTTTCTTTATCTTGCCTATTTTCCAAGGGAGACCGTTATGCGCCTTTCTTTAACGCGAAATTTCGCCGTTTGTCGCGCGGCCCTTCTCGCCGTCGCCGCTCTTGCGCTTGTCGGGAGCGTTTTCGAACGTCCGACGCAAGCCGACGACGCCGCGCCGAGCTATCCTTACGCGACCGAAACGCCGTTCGACTTCGGCGACGAACCGCTTCGTTACATCGAAAACGACCGTCTGAAAGTCGGTTTCGACCTATCTATCGGCGGCGCGGTCGTTTTCCTCGAAGACAAGAAGTACGAAACCGGCAATATGATCAACAGTTTCGACTGGGGTCGCCAAATCCAGCTCTCGTATTACTCCGGCCCGAACCCGTTCGTCGGCCCGAACGGCGAACAGCCCGCGCCGGAATGGGCCGGGCTCGGTTGGAACCCGATTCAATCGGGCGACTGCGGCGGGAACAAATCTAAAGTGTTGGAATTCAAGAAGATCGACGACGCGACGGCGTTCGTTCGGACGCGTCCGCAACTTTGGCCGCACAAGGGCGTTCCGGCGGAGTGCGTCTTCGAATGCCTTTACCGCTTGACCGCCAACGGTTTCGAGCTGAACGCGACAATCGTTAACAACCGTTCCGACAAAACGCAATACACGGGCCGAAGTCAAGAAACGCCGGCGCTTTACACGAACGCGCCTTGGTACAAGCTCGTTACTTACCTCGGCGACAAGCCGTTTGAAAACGAGCCGACGACCGTCGTCGTCGACAAGCGCGACGGCAAAGGTTGGCCTTGGGTCAATTATTACACGCCGGAGCGTTGGAGCGCGTTGCTCGACGAAAACGACCGCGGAATCGGCGTTTACCAACCGGGCGCGACGCGAACGACCGCCGGTTTTCACGGGGGCGACGGGAACAAAGGCGCTTCCCTCGGCGCGAAAGACGGCCCGACCGGTTACATCGCGCCGCTCGAACAAACGATTCTCGACTGGAATATCCGCCGAACGTACCGAACGACCTTTATCGTCGGCGCGCTCGACGAAATTCGCGCGACCGCTTACGAACTCGCCAAGAAAGACGCGTTGCAAGTCGTCCCGAATTGGACGTTTACGAACGACCGTCAAAACTGGATTTATCGCGGAACGACCGACGCAGGTTTCCCGATTTCCGACTGCTTGAAGGTGAAAGTTCCCGGTAACGCCGACGCTTCCGCGGTCTCGCCCGGTTATTTTTGGCGTTCGGAAGACGCGCCGATTTTGGAGATCGACGCCGCGTTCGAGTCCGCCGCCGACGCCGACGCTTCCGCGCCGACCGCTCTTTCGGTCAAGATCGAGCGCGTCGCTCCGGCGGATTGCGTCGACTATCTCGGTTGGAGCGAAGGAGATAAGAGCGTCGAAAAGGACCGCGCCGAAAAGGCGAAGACGCATCCGGCGCTCGCTCCGGTCGTCGTTTCGGTTCCGGTCGATTGGGACGGCGAACGCCGAACGCTCCGCGTCAACTTGTCGCAACTCGACGATTATAAGGGCGCGATGAAGCAAGTCGTCGTCGGTTTCCCGAAACGCTCGGGGCAAGCGCGAATCTATCGCGTCGGCTTCGTCGGCAACAACTGACGTTCAACGACTTAACGCGCTTTAGCGACGCCGATTAACCAAACGCCGCGCCGTTTCGATTCGTCGAGCGACGCGGCGTTTTCCGTTTTCATCGACCGTTTCCCAACCTCTTACCGCGCAAGGAGTTCCGCCGTTGAGCGTCGTTCTTATCGTTCCGTCGCCGGTCGGCGCGCTTTTGCTCCGCGAAGTCGCCGGGCGTCTCGCCGAAGTCGCGTTTGTTTCGCCGATCTTTTCGCCGAAAACGCCGTTCGAGCAAGAACTCGCCGCCGCTCGTTTCGACGCGCCAACGCTTACCGCCGCTCGACTTAACGCCGACGCCGTTTTGACGCCGGAATCGCTCGACGCGCCCGAAACGCCGCCGATTTTGCGACGCGCCGCCGCTCAACTCGCCGAATATTTCGCCGGAACGCGAACGCGGTTCGAGCTTCCGCTCGCGCCGGTCGGAACCGACTTCCAGCGCCGCGTTTGGGCCGCGACGTCGGCGATACCGTTCGGCGAAACCGCGACTTACGGAGAAATCGCGCGAAAAATCGGCGTTCCGACCGGTTCGCGAGCGGTCGGCGGCGCGCTGAACCGCAACCCGATTTGTATCGTCGTCCCTTGCCACCGCGTCGTCGGAAGCTCCGGTCGTTTAACCGGTTACGACGGCGGCGTCGACCGCAAAGCGTTCCTCTTAACTCTCGAACGCCCGGAACCGCCGCGCCTCTTTTAGCGTCGACGTCATTCCGCCGGCTTGTAACGATTAATATAACGCTCCAAACGCTTTCGGTAAAGCGCGAACAGGTTCGGATTTTCGCGCAAAACGGTTTCCGCTTCGGCGACGAAACGCCCGTCCTTCAATTTCGACAATGCGGCGAACGTATGCCCCGCGAACTTCGGATCGAGCGCAAAGGAACGCAAGTCGATTCCTTCGACAAACTTCGTCGCCGGAAGGAGAAATTCGATAAATCCGCGCCGTCCGACGTCGAAACGCTCGGTCAAAATAATTTGCTGGATAAGGCGAGCAAACGCCGGAGATTTCGCCAATTGGGGAGCTTTTCGCGCGCATTCGCAAAGAAGCTGCGCCGCCTCAAAAAAATCCGCCTCCAACCAATGCGCCGCGCTCAAATATTCGACTTTAAATTCCCGCGTTTCTTCCAGCGTAAAATCGAGCTTTCCCCTAGACCTCAGCTCGTCGACCTTCCTCGCCCAACTCGGGACGTCTTCGTCGCGAAGGTAGCGCGTCGAACGACAAATTACCTCGTAAAACGAGTCAAGCCAACGGTAAAAGCCGTCGCAGAACTCCTTGACCGAAACGCGCTCGGTCGCGAAATCCGCCCAAAGCCGCGCGACGGTCTCCGCGAAGCGCCGCTCGGTCTCTTCGCTGTAAATTAACCCGCGGGCAATAAAGCGCCAGTCTTTTAGCGCCGCTTCGTAAATCTCTTCGCAAGTCATGCCAGCGTATGATTTAATCATCGTCGCGTTCCCCTTTGCCCAACGCTCCCCTTTGCCCAAGATAAAACGTCCAATAAAATAGCGACGTCGTTTCGCAAGACGCGTCCCGTCGACGCTCCGCCCGACGCTTCGACGTTCTCTATGATAGCGCTCGCCCAAGCGGACGTCAAGAAAAAAACGACGCGTTGAAACCGTTTCCGCCGCCGACGTTTAGTCGCGTTGGAAACGGTTGCGTCGACTCGGTTTGCGGCGGCGTTACTCCGTCGCGAAGATTTCGTCGTACCGCTCTTTGTTCCAGTCGTCGGTTTCTTGCGCGTAAGCGCTTCGCAACGTCGCTTCGTAATCGCGCCAATTAACGAGTCCGTCTAAAAACTTATATTTCAATGTAATAACCGCCGCCGTCCGCGCTTCCTCGTCGGGGTCGAAAAGGAGTTTAAGGAGCGCTTCGATCAAATCCGAGCGGCCCGACTCGACCGCCGACGCGTACTCCGCCGCCCAACGACGCGTCCAAGACGACTCCGACGACAAGGCGTCGACAAGATGCGGAACGACGACGTCGGGCTCGAAAAGCGCGAAAAAATTGTCGAGCATTTGGTACGTTCCGAAAAGATAACCTTCGCCTATCGACCCGAGAAATAAAGGGATAGCTTCCTCGCAAGGGTTCTCCGTAAAGTACTCCCGCGCGGCGTCCCAAGCGTCGACCGTCTCGGAGTCGAGATCGTCGTCGAACTCGCTCGGCGTCGGTTGATGGCGGCGCAAAAATTCCAACGCTTCTTCTTTGTTCATCGTTACAACCCCTTTTCTAAGCGATTTTAAGCGCTTGTCATTACGTTGATTAACGCCGCCCGCTCTTATCGACGGCGCTTTGTAAAAAAAAGAGCGACGCCGCGAAGAAAACGACGCGACGTCGTTCGTCAAAAAACGCCGATTATTACCCGTTCGACGCCGCGTCCCAACCGAGGCTTTCCCGCAACGCGCAAGCGTTTTCGCCGTCGACGTTTAAGTAAGGCGTTCCTTCGTCGACAAATTGTAAATACTCGACGCTCGCCGCCAAACAAAGCGAACGCTTCGCAAAGTCCTCGAAGTCGCGCCCGAGCGCGAGCCCGTTAAGCTCCGCGTCGCCGTCGTGCGAAAGATAAACGACCTCTTGCGACGCGACGTCGACGGCCAAATAATCCTCGTTCCCGAAGCGGTAAACGGGAAATTTGTTTTGCCAAGCCCGGGCGTAAGCGTCGTCGGCGTCGGGATATACGTCGTTGCGGAACTCCTCGAACTCCGCGACTAGCTCGGGAAGTCCGTCGAGCGACCAGCCGAGTTCACCGCCTTCAAAAGAAACGTCGTCCAACTCCTGCGCCTCGTCGGACGGTTCCAGACCGAGCGAAAGCTCCTTAGCGAACGTCGTCAACACGTTCTTAAACGCTTGCGGAAGCGGACGTTGCAACTCTTCTTCAACGCGTTCGATTTCGGCGTCCGTCGCCGGGGCGCCCTTTTCGAATTCGAAAATTTCGACGCCGCCGTCGTTATGCGACAAATTGACGACGGTTTCGAGCAAACGTTCCAAGGTCGAATTTAACATATCGAGTTCCTTAGGGTTAGAACGCGCCGTTCGGCAAGCGAAGACGCGTCGCAAAGTGAAGACGCGTCGCAAAGTGAAGACGCGTCGCAAAAAAGCCGTTAATTATATCGGCGATTTCGACGCCGGTCTTGAGCGACGCGACGTCAAAAAACGGCGCTCGCTTTACGCCCAACCGTCGACCGTTTTATAGTCGCTCATACTCTCGAAGTTTTGCAACACAAGGTTTTCCGGCTTCAGCTCTAGCGTCCAGTCGACCGGTTGCAACGCGGCGCGGAGACGGTCGACCGCCTCTTGCTCGTAAACGCCGGGGCGGAAGTAAGCCAGCGTGATGTGCGGGCAAAGCGCGTACCCGAGCGGCACGACCTTTTCCAGCGTCGTATAGAGCTTGTCGAGCGCCGCGTAACTCTCCTCGTCCGCCGGTTCCCAACCGACGACGATACTGACGCTAACCATATTAAACGCCCAAGTCGCCTTCATTTGGATCGGCTTTTTCGGCAAAACTTCGCGAACGAGCGGGAGCGTTTTCGCCGCCGCCTCCGCCATTTGCGCTCGCAGTTCCGGCGTGTTTTCCGGGTTGTTCGCCAAGTCGTGCGCGGTCAAGTGGAACGACTCTTCCGGCAACGGCTCCGCGAGCATATCGGGAGCGGCTGCGTAAAGTTTGTCCTGAACCGCTTTAAGCGCGCGCTTCGACTCGTCGTCCAACAGGAAAACGACGGTGTTCCCGTAAAACGGCAGGAGCTTGCCGTTCGCGTCGACCTTTTTGACGAGGTTGGCGTTGGTCGTAAAGCCGCCGGTTTGCGGCATACTGTCGCTAATGTAATCTTTCAGGGTATGAATCATCGGAAACGTCTCCTTTACTTTATAACCTGTTTAAACGCGGAACTTCCGTCTTCCGCGCATCGAAATCGCGACAAGAAGCGACGCCGCGTCAACAATCGTCGGTCAAACGCGCAACGTAAGTTTTGCCCTTGCCAGCCCGCGCCAACGCCTTTTTATCGCAGGAACTTCAAACGGCGTTTGAACGCAAGCCGGGAAGCGGTTCTCGCCCCTTGCACTCATTAGAGAGGTTCCCCAAGCGTTTTTCAAGAAAAAAAACGCTTTTTTTCCAAAAAAGTCAAAATTTTTTCGCGACGCTTTACCCAAAAACGCGACGCTCCCAACGGAAACGCTTCCGCCGCCGGAGGTTGCGCTTCCGCCGTCGCCCTCGTTGAAAAACGCTCGAAAACAAACAGAATCAAAGCCGAACGTCGAGCCGCCCACCGCCAAACGCCGCCCGATGAAAAACGCTCGAAAACGATTAAAATCAAACAAGCGGCGTTTCGGGGTTCGCGTCCTCGACTTGGCCGGTTTCTAGGTCGAAGATTTTTTTCTTCCCGTTAAGGTCGTTCATTCGCAGCAGAAAGCGACGCGGCGTCAACCATTGAATCGAGTGGAAATAGTTCCCAATCGCATCGTAATCGCAACGTATCGACGAGATAAAAACGCGCTGCAAAACCTTCTTCGAACGGTATTTGCCGACGAGAACGTAAATATCGATACGGCCGACGCTCCACTCGAAATAAAAGCCGATTTTGAACGCCTTGTCGGGCGTGTGCGTCGCCTTGGGATAAATCGACTTCGGAACGTAATCGACGTCCCTAAACGCCTGAAACGCTCGACGTATCGGCTCCGCGTCCCAATGGTAGAGCGCGCAGAGGTCGACGAGTTCGCGTTCGCACGTTTCGGCCAACATTCGGCTCTTTTCGCGGTCGTCCGCCTCCAAGACGTAACGCCGAAAATCGAAGTAAGTATTGACGGTAATAGCGGTTATGTGTCCGTCGTATTTATCCGCGCGATACTCGAAGTAAGGCTCTTCGCGGGTTGCGACCGCGTACTTCCCGTCGACCGGCTCGTGCGGAATCAAATTGACGATAGCGGTTCCAAAACTGTTCGTCAACACTTGACGACGCAGCGCGAATTGCAAAAAACACGTCAAATGCGTCGTTTGCCAGTCAAACTTTTGACAAAATTGACGCGGATAATAGTCGACGTCGGCGATCGTATCGTCGACGTA
>JAFSDX010000166.1 GCA_017436025.1 Thermoguttaceae bacterium | reverse complement strand
CTTGGAAGCGCAAGAACTTGCGAAAAAGACCGGGGTTAAACTGCCGGAAGCGCTTAAACAGCTCGGGTACGTAACGGCGCCCGTGTTCCGCCGCGATCGCTTGCGCGATTTGTTCCGCCGTCGCGTACCCGAGCTGTTTGAGCGCTTCCTGCAGCTTAATCCCGGTCTTTTTCGAAAGCTCTTGCGCTTCCAAAACTTGATTTTTGCTCAAAAGCCCTTGTCTGTTCAGAATTCCAAGATAATTCAGTCTCGCCATGAAATTTCCTTAACGACGTTCCAAACCTTTAAATTTCAACGCTTTTCGCCGACGCCGACGCGTTTCCGAAGCCGACGCGCCCCGACTCGGGCGGTCGAACGTTCGAACCGGCGCCGCTTATGCGACGTCGGCGCGGAGCTTTCGAACAAACCGCGACGCGCCAACGCGACGCGTCGTTATCATTTTCGGACAAATCGCTTGCGGAGCGCACAATTTTTCCGCAAAGAGCGAACCTTTTTATTAGTCTACCCGCATTATCGTTAAAAATCAAGCGGTTTTTCCATCTTGCCCATCTTTTTAGCCGTCTTTTCCCGCCGTCGACGCCGCGCGACCGGAACGACCGGAACGACCAAAATAATCCGTTTTTCCGAAGCGACCGTCCGCGCCGCCGCTCGTCGCCGAGCCGCGACCGACGCTCCGCCGCTAAAATCGCCCTTTTCCCTAAAGTCGTTCAAAAAAAAAAAATCGCGCGACCGTTTTAATCGTTTCGTCGACGGCGCGAAAAACGCCGAACCTTCCGCGCTCGACGCCTTGTCCCCTTAACAACGAGAAAAACGCCGATATAATAAGGACGTAAGCAAAAGTTCGCGTCCGCTCGTTCCCGTTCTTTGTCGAGCGTCGTCGCGAGATTCGCCGCGAACGGACGCGTTTCCGTTCGTTTGTCTTCGACCTTGCCTTTATAAGGGTAATAAAATGAAAACGAATGTTAAAATGGGGGGGGGGCGTAAACTTTTTGGTTTTACCCTCGTCGAACTGTTGGTCGTCATCGCGATCATCGGCATTTTGATCGGTCTGCTTTTGCCGGCGGTTCAAGCCGCTCGCGAAGCCGCCCGCCGCATGCAATGCACGAACAACCTGAAACAACTCGGTTTGTCCGCGCAAAACTTCCACGACGTTCACGGTTACCTCCCGCCGATCGCGCAAAACAACTCGAAAATGTCGCGCGTCAGCTGGCTCGTGATGATTCTCCCCTACGTCGAACAAAGCGCCGCTTGGAACGAATACGCCAACGGCGGCAACCTCGTTCTTAGCTCTCCCGGCAACCCGAGCAGCTCCCGCACCGACGCGAAAATCGAAGGTTACAAAGCGAACCCTTGGGAGTGGAATATCGCCTGCTGGTACGTTAGCATGCCCGGCAAAATCTGCCCGAGCGACCCCGCCGGCTCCGACTCCGCCGCGCAATGGTTCCCGGGACGCACGAACTACCGCGCCGGCCTCGGCGACGCGACGATCGCGTCGTGCTACTTCGGCCCGGACGGCGCGAAATCTCGCGGCCCGTTCTGCGTCGACAACGGCAACACGACCCGCTCCTTCTCGTACATCACCGACGGAACCAGCAACACGTTGATGTTCGCCGAAGTCCCGACGCACGCGACGACCGGCGGTTCCGACGAAATCACTCGCAACATCAAAACCGGAATTCTCACCGGGAAAAACCCGCAATGGGCTTCCACTTGCGTCGGTTACCAAGACCCGAACGACGTCAATTCGTTCGTCTCCTCCGCCGTTACGCGACCTTGGCTCGGTCGCCGTTGGTGCGACGGTATGTACATTTACTCGTCGTTCAACACCGTTCTCCCGCCGAACTCGGTTCACTGCATTTACTCGACGTCGGACGCGGAACGTTCGATCGTTACGCCGGGTTCGTACCACTCGGGCGGCGTCAACGTCTGCTGTTGCGACGGTTCCGTTCGCTTCATTAGCGAAACGATCGACTGCGGCGACTCGTCGGCCAACAACGACGATTATCGCGGCAAGAGCGGCAAGAGCCCGTACGGCGTCTGGGGCGCGCTCGGCACCGCCGCGGCGGGCGAAACCGACGTTACGCTCTAATCGTTTCCGGCGCTTCGTCGTCGGGACGTTCGACGCTTCGCCGTTCGACCGCTTCCAACGTTAACGAAACGGGCGGAAAGAACGACGCGGTTCGACGTCCAAAACGTCGAGCCGCGTTCCTTTCGCTCTTCCCTTATTAATAATATTGACAAAACCGACGAAACTTCGTCGCAAAACACAGGAAAGAAAACAAGATGAACAAAGCTCTTTTCGCTTGCGTCGCGCTTTGCGCTTTGGCGTTGACGGCGGTCGGTTGCGGGCCGCGCAACACGTTCGGCGTCGTCGACGTTACCGGCAAAATCACCGTCGACGGCGCCCCGGTCGAGGGAATCGTCGTTACGCTGTCGCCGGTCAACCCGATTCAAGCGGACGGAACGTCGCAGCGCGCCGCGTCCGGGCTGACTCAAGCGGACGGAACGTTCCGCGTCGTTACTCCGGGCGCCAAAATGGCCGGCGTGATGCCGGGCGAATACGTCCTCACCTTCTCGAAGGAAATTTGGGTCGACGCCAACGGAAACGAAGTCGACCCGAACGCCGAATACGACCCGTCGCAACCGGCGCCGAAAATGTTCCCGAAAGACCTCCTTCCGGCGGAGTACAAAGACGCGTCGAAATCGGAGTTCAAGGTGAACGTCGTCGACGCGAAAACGCCGATCGAGTTCGACATTAAGAGCGAACTCTAATCGCCGCCCGAACGGGCCGCCGTCAAAATCGTTAAATTTTAACGGCGACTCTTGCGTCAAGAACGCAAAAACGCCGAACCGCTCCCTTGAACGGTTCGGCGTTTTTCGTTATTTAGCGCGTTTTTGTCGTTTCCCGCTTATTTAGCGTCGTCTTTCCCTTTCTTCGGCGTCGCGACGAGGCGCGGGTTCTTAATCAACGCTAGCGCGGTACGTTCCGGGCGTTTCCTCGCGGTTTCGAAGCGCGCCGTTTTCCTCCGCTCGACGCAAGTTTCCGTCAAGAAGCCGCGTTCCTTCGCCGCTTGAAGCGCGTTGTTTCCGCCTCCTCTTACTTAGCGTCGCCGACCGTTTTCTTCAACGTCGCGACGAGGCGCGGGTTCTTAATTTCGAGCGCGGCGCGGTACGTTCCCGGCGTTTCCCACCCGAAGTTGAAATGCGCCGTTTTCATCTGCTCGACGCGAGTTTCCGTCAAGAAGCCGCGTTCCTTCGCCGCCCGGAGCGCGTCGCCGAGATATTTCGCCAAGTCGATTTCAATCCGAACCGGTTTCTTGGAAAACGGATTGACGCCCCCTAAAATATCGTCGATCGTCCGTTGTTCGCCGAGTCGATAAATCAGCTTGCCGGTTCCGATCGACTTCGGGTCGCCGTCGACCGCGACGTAATCGGTTTGAATTTCCCAACGGTCGTCGAAAAACGAAACGCCAAACCAAATAAAATCGCGGAAATCGGGCGATTCCGGGTCGTCGTTCGAGATCGCGAAGTAAACGGACGCCTGCGTAGCGTGCAGGTTCGGGTCGAACTCTTCGTCGCTCATCAGCCGTTCGGAGCGCAAAACTTGCGCGTCGCAGGTAAAGACCAACGACTCGACGTCGGCGAACGAAACGCGTTCCGACGGCGCAAAGTCGCGTTGCAACAGGAGATGCAGCCAATTTTGGTCGGCGCGACGCGGCGCGTCGTACTCGGCGTCGGCGGCGACTTCCAACCGGAGCGCGACGGAGCCGTCCGGCGTTTTCGTTCGAGCGACGGCGAGCCCCGGCGTCGCGGCGCGCGCTTCGGTCGCGGTCGCCGTTCGCGTTTCGGGGCGCGACAAGTCGAACTTCGACCAATGTTGCGCGAGCTTCCAAGTCGGCGCGGCGCCGTCGACGCCGTTTTTCCCCGTTTCGCCGCCTAAACTTTCCGGCCCCATTGTTAAGTTTTGGGCGGCGACGTCGCCGTTTTCCCCCGTTTCGCCGCCTCTTCCTAACTTACCCGGTTTGCCCGACTTCTCCGCTTCGCCGTTTTCGCCGTCGAACGGCAAGCGCAGAACGCCGAGCTTTTTCGGGCCGTTGAAAATCTCGAACCCGCGTTCGAAGTTCAAGTCGCCGAAAAGCTCGACCGCCGACGCTTTCTCCGACGCGGCGTCCCAATTTTCCGTTTTTCCCGATTTTTCCGCCGTTTCCGCGTTCGCGTCCCCCGCGACCGCCGCCGCGTTCGCCTTTCCGTTTTCGCTCCCGTTCGCTCCCGACGCTTTCGTCGTCGAAACGCCGAACGCCGCCGCGACCAACGCCGCCGACGAAGCCGCCGCCAACGAAACGCGACCGACCGCGACGCGCCGTTTTACCGTCCAATCCGTCATTATATTAATACGCTCCGAAAAAAAGTCCGAAAAAACCGTTCCGCCCGCCGCCGCTCGACGTAAATCCCGTCGCCGACGTTCGCCGCCGACGCTTCGCCGGTTATCGACCGTAAGTCGCCCGATAACTCCGCGCGATCTCCTCGTAAACTTCGCGAACCCGAGCGCTCGGAAGCGCGAAACTAATCCCTTGGTAACGCTCGCCGTAAATCGCCGTGTTGATTCCGACCAGCTCGCCGCGTTCGTCGACGAGCGCGCCGCCGCTGTTGCCGGGATTGATCGCCGCGTCCGTTTGCAGGAACTCTTGCGTCGCGACGCCGTTTTCGTTCAAAACGAACCGCTCTTTCGCGCTAACGATCCCTTCGGTAACGGTTTGCGCCAAGCCGTAAGGGTTGCCGAGCGCGACGACCGCGTCGCCGACCTCCAACGCGTCGCTGTCCCCCCAAGCGATCGGCGTCAAATTCGGCTCCTCGATCTTCAAGACCGCGACGTCGAGCGCTTCGTCGAACCCGATCAGCGTTATCCCGTTCGAAACGGTTCGCCCGTCGCTCAAGACGAGTTCGACGCCGTCGACGAGCCGCCCGTTTTCGCAAATGACGTGAAAGTTGGTGATAACGAAGCCGTCCGCGTCGACGATAACGCCGGAACCCTGCCCCTCCGCGTTCGCGACGCCGCCGAAAAACGTCCGCTCGAATCGGTTCGTCTTGACGCCGACGACGCTCGGCGCCGCCAACTTCGCGACGTAAGGAATCCGCGCTCGCCCGACCGCGCCCGGATTCTCCGCCAAAAACTCGCGCGCCGCTTCGAGCTTCGCTTGCTCCGCGCCGCGGTTGATTCCCAGCGCGATTCGCTCCGCCAACGACGGCGCGACCGCCAATCCGGTCAAAAAAAGGAACGCGAAAATCAAGAACGTCGACCGGTAAGTCGCCGCCGCTTTTTGCAACGCCGCCCGATCTTCCGCCGTCAACCGCGACGCGTTCGGAACGTTGTTCGGAACGTTCGGCGCGTTAAAACGGTTCGCGCCGTTCGAAACGTTCGGAGCGTTCGCCGCCTCGTTGAATCGGTTCGCGTCTCCCGGATTCCCGACGTTGCTGGAACCGCCGACGTTACCGGAACCCCCCAACCCGCCGGAACCGCCGACGTTACCGGAAGAGCCCCAACCGCCGGAACCGCCGACGTTGCCGGAAGAGCCCCAACCGCCGGAACCGCCGACGTTGCCGGAAGAGCCCCAACCGCCGGAACCGCCGACGTTGCCAAGACCGCCGAAATCGCCGGAACCGCCGCGTCTTCCCCAATCGTTATATTCGTCGTTCATTTTTTCCGCTCCGCGCCGAAGGTCGCGCCGTTCGGCTTATTTTTGCGCGTCAAAATCAGCGCCGTCGGCGTTCCGGTCGGCGGAATCTTTTCGGTATTCGCTTCAAAGGTTAAAAGCGCGTTGTCGCTCGAACTCTCGAACGGAACGTCGAGAACGGAGCCCGGAAAGTTCGAAACGCCGAAAATTTCTCCGGTTACGTTCGCCAAGTAATACTTCTTTCCCTCCGCGTCGACGCCGAAGAGTCCGCCGGTGAAGACCCAAGGCGCCGACATTTCGCACCCGGTTTCCGCTTCGCGAACCGTCTCTTGCGCCCGAATTTTGCGAACCGCTCCGCTCTCCGCGTCGCGCCAACGCAACTCGATTTCGATCTCTTCGCCGGTCGGCGGGACGAACTCCGGGTCGAACTTCGCCGGTTTCCCCTGTTTCGCGCCGATCGCAAGCAACGCCGCGTGTATCAGGTGCGGCGCGACGTCGAGCGAAACGACCGACTCGTGTTCCTTGCTCCCGCGTCGGCAGGCGAAGAACTCGAGCGGCCCCTCCCGCAAGCAAACGACGCCGCCGAGAACGACGCGCTTGCGGTCGCTCGAAACCCAAATCGGCGCGGTTTTGTCGAGTCGCCGCAACTTCTCCGGTTCGTCGACCGTCGACGCGACCGCTTCCTCGACCGCCCGCCGCGTCCGCGCTTCGCCGTCTTGACGCTCCGCGTTCCCGCCGTTCGCGCCGTTCGACTTGGCGGCGCCGTTTTCGCCGTTCGCGCCGTTTTCGCCGTTCGCGCCGTTCGCGCCGTTCGACTTGGCGGCGTCGGTCGCGACGCGCGCGGTTTCGCCGCTTTCGCCGACTTGTTTTCCCGCTTCGTTCCCCGCCGCCGCGACGGTCGCGCCCGCCGCCAACGCGACGCCGACGCAAACCGCCGCAAAATTCGCTCCGATTTTCCGATTTCGCTTCATTTTTCTTCTCCGTCGGTCGCTTCGTCGTCGCGCGTCGCCGCGTCTTCCCTCCGTTTTTCGCTCGTTATCTACTTAACGTTCCAAAAAGATCGCGCTATAAATCGCCAACGCCGCCAACAGCCGCTCCGTTCGCTCGATCGAGCCGCCGTCCTCCGCCGTCAAGCGCCCGCGCAACCGCTCCTCGTAAGCGCCGCGAATTCGGTCGACCGTCTCTTCGTCGAGATCGCGCCGCCAACGTCGCCAAAAATCGCGCAACGTCTCCGCCGCCGCGTCGTTTCCGACGCAAGCGTCGTCGAACAACGCGTCGAACTTCCGCAACTCTTCGTTCCAACCGGGAAACTCCGCCGACAACGCCGCGAACGGCGCCAACCGCAATCGCCGCGCGTCCCGATCCGCCGTTCGCCGCTCGTCTTCGTCGCTTTTTCCCGACTCGCGCCGCGTCGCTCGTCTCAAACGCTCCAACGCTTCGGCGCCGCGCTCGTCGAGCAACGCGTTCAAGTTCGCCAATCCGTCCAACCCGAGCGGCTCGTCGAACGCCCGTTCGACCTTCACCAGCTCCAAAAATTCCTCAAAACGCCCCGCGACCGCCCTTCGCCGCTCTCCGTCGGTTCCCGCGACGCCGTATTTTCCGGCGAAAACGCGACGCAACGCTTCGAGCGCCGCCTTGCTCCGCTCTTCCCGCTCGCTCTCCTTCGCGCCGCCGGTCGACTCGCCGTCCTTGCCGTTTTCGCCAACCTTGCCGCCTTTATCCGCTTTAACGTTTTTACCAACTTCGCCGTTTTGGCAATTTTTACCGTTTCCTTTTCTTTCGGCGTTCCGTTTTTCTTCGCCGGAAGCGTCGCTTTCGTTTCGCCCTTTTTGGGTCGCGGCCCACTCGTCCTCGAACGACTCGCCGGCGAAAATATCGCCGTCCGAAGAAGCGCGCTCGCCGCCTCGTTTCCCCTCGTTATCGTTATTATTGTCTTTTTTTCGCGCCGCGTTTTCTTCTCGACCTTTTTCCCGCCCGCTCTCCGATTCGACGCGCTCGGCTTCGGTCGGTTCGACGACGTCGAAAACAAAGGTCGGCGCGGGCCGTTCTTCCGCCGTCGGTCGCTTTTCCGCCGCCGCGTCCGATTCGTCGACGCGCCAACGTTCGTCGCCGTCCGAATCGCGCCATCCGCCCTCGAACTCGCCGTCGAAAAACGACTCCGCCTCGCCGGAGGTTTCGTTCTCCTCCGTCGCTTCGTCTCGTTCGTCGTCGCCGAGGTTCGCTTCGATCGAATCGTCCGCGCTCTCCAGCCCCAAGCGCCAACGCGCCCCCAACTCCGCGATTTCTTCGCTCGACGCGCCGCGCTCGCCGCCGTCGTCTCGGCTCTTTTGATAAAGGAAAAAGTCCTCCGCCGTTCGCTCGTATAAATAGTCGACGCGCCCCTTCTTCAACGCCGACTCGACCAACGCCGCCCAAGCGTTCTCGATCGGATACGCGTCGTCGTTCTCGACGACGTATCGCAAGTCGCAAAAGTCCGTCCCCGATTCGACGCTCGGCCCCTCGACGCCGCGCCGCGCCGTCGCGCCGATCAGCCGGAGCGAAGAATCGTCGCGAAAACGAACGCCGACCGCGAACGTCAGCGTCGGGCGCCAATGAATCGGCGTCAACTCGAACAACGCCGCGACGACCAAAAACGCGTTGTAATCGGCGACAAACGCCGTTCGCGAATCGAGAACCGCTTGAATCAACGTCGTCAGCGCTCGCGTCCCCAAACGCTCCGTCGTTCGGCGCAACTCCGCTTGGTCGAGCCAAGGCGCCCTCGCCTCCAAACGAAACGCCTCCAACTTCGCGCCCGGTCGATAAAGGGAAAACTTCGCGGTGTTCAACGCCAAATGCAGAAGCGCGACCGGATTCGCGCCGCATTGGAAAAACGTTTCCTCCTCGACGAAAAACGTTTGAAAATAGAACGCGCCCTCCCCCGCTTCCGGAGCCGCCGGAGTCAAACGCCCGACCGCGAACGTTCCGCTCGACGTCGGAAAGAAAAAAAGATTGCGCGGATCGTATCCGGCGTCGAACGTTTCGACTCGCGACGCCCAATCGAGCGCCGCGTCCAAATCCGCCCGCGACGCCCCTTCGGTCGCGGTTACAAGCTCCGCTTCGTTGCGCCCGTTTGCCGCGCGTCGCGTCCAATTCGTCAGAAAAACCGCCTGTTCGACAAGAAAATCAGTCTCGTTCACCGCTCGTCGCCTTCAAATCCGTTTTATTCGTTTTATCCGTCTCGTTCGTTTCGTTTCGTTCGACGCCGCCGAACGCCCGTTCGACCGCGACGCGCTTCAGAGTACGTCGCTCGCCGCCGCCGACGCGAAACCGCCTTCGACATTTTAACAAAATTTTGTCAAACCTTCTACAAATCGCGCCGCTTTATTCGATTTTATTTTTTAAAACGATTCGCCGGAGCCCCTACTTTCGCTCCGACCGCTATTTTACAAACAATCGCTAAAAACCGTCGCCTACCGCGCCCGCCGTATCCGCTACGCATTCCCCATTTCGCCCGTTTTAACGTTTCGCCAAAGCGCGCCAACCGCTACGTTCCCCCCTTATCCCCCATTTTAACGCGCTCGTCGCCGCCGTCGAAAACGCGACGACCGTTTCCACTCGCATAATTTGAACGAAAACTAAAACGCGTTAAAGTCGGTCGACCGTTAATGCCGATGAGAACCCTACGACAGCGTCGACAAGTTTTTTCCGAGTAAGGCCGACAAAGGAAATTCGCCTTAAAAAGCCGACAAACGGAATCCGCTCGCGACGCGATTTTGCGAACAAAATCAACTTTTGAACGTAAAATCAACCCGACGGTCGAATTTCGCGATTTCGCCGCGAATCAAGTTTGCCGGAAAAAAATAATTTCGCGATTATTCCGGTTTTTACTGATGAAGACGCGAACAAAACGCCGAAAACGTTACCAGTCAAACGGAGTCGAGCGCTTCTCCTTAACGAAGGCGCGCCCGTCCGCTATTTTTCGTTAAGTCTCGACCGACGTCGACGCCGCTTTGCGAAGGATCGCTTCGCGTCGCGACGTTCGAGACGGCAAAATTTCGCGCCGAAACGGATTTTGGCAAGAAATTTCGTTGGATACCTCACGCGTACAATTTTATCGGAGAGTCAGCAATGAAGGTTTTCACCACCGGTCAGGTCGCCAAGATCTGCAAGGTCGCCCCTCGCACCGTCAGCAAATGGTTCGACTCCGGTCGCCTCAAGGGTTACCGCATCCCGGGTTCGCAAGACCGCCGCATCCCGCGCGAATGCCTGATCAAATTCCTCAAAGAACACGGTATGCCGCTCGGCGACTTGGAAGACGAAACCTTGGCGAAGGTTTTGATCGTCGCGCAAGACCAAGTTCTTATTGAAAACGTTAAACGCGAACTGCCGACCGAAAAAGCGTTTAAAGTCGCGGTCGCCGCCAGCGGTTTCGACGCCGGCATTCAAGCCGAAAGTTTCCACCCGGACTGCATCATCGTCGACTTCTCGATCGGTCGCGCGGAAGCCCTGCAAATCTGCCAAAACCTCCGTCGCAATCCGGAATTTGGCGAAATTATCCTCATCGCTCTTCTGCCCGACGACGGCAGCAGCACGAGCTTCGATCGTTCCAGCATCAACGAAACGTTCCGCAAACCGTTCGACTCGGCCCTCCTCGCCGAACGTCTGCGTTCGTTGGTCGGTTCCAAGAAAGAACTCGTTTGATCGTCTTTCGTCCGCGACGGAACTAAAAAGGATTTCGTTCCGGCGG
>JAFSDX010000165.1 GCA_017436025.1 Thermoguttaceae bacterium | reverse complement strand
GTGTCCTAACCGTTAAACGATGGGGCCTTAGGAGTTTTTAATAAGTCGGCGTTTTTGCTTTCGCGACGTCGGAACCAAGGCTCAACGAATCAATCGCCAATGCCAAACGGCGTTCCAAACGGGGGAAAGTTGCAAACGTCGAATGACCCCAACGGGAATCGAACCCGTATCGCGGCCTTGAAAGGGCCGTGTCCTAACCGTTAAACGATGGGGCCTTAGGAGTTTTTAATAAGTCGGCGTTTTTGCTTTCGCGACGTCGGAACCAAGGCTCAACGAATCAATCGCCAATGCCAAACGGCGTTCCAAACGGGGGAAAGTTACAAACGTCGAATGACCCCAACGGGAATCGAACCCGTATCGCGGCCTTGAAAGGGCCGTGTCCTAACCGTTAAACGATGGGGCCGGTTGCGCCGGTCGGAAGGGTTGCGTCGGCTTAAAAACCGCTTAACCGTCGACCAAACTTTTACCCGATTTTAACCCCTCTTTGCGTTTCGTCAAGGGCTCTTTAGAAATTTTTTGGGATTTTCTCAGTTTTTTCCGTCGAGCGTTGGGCGGCGTTTTTCGTTCGTTCGTTTTCGCTTGGGTCGACGTCGGGTCGCGCCCGGGGGCGACGGTTGTCGGCGTTTTGCTCGTTCGTTTTCGCTTGGGTCGACGTCGGGTCGCGACCCGGGGCGACGGTCGGCGGCGTTTTGCTCGTTCGTTTTCGCTTGGGTCGACGTCGGGTCGCGCCCGGGGGCGACGGTTGGCGAAATTGGGCGGTTTTCGCAAAGTTTGACGGCTCGGCGGAGGGAAAAACGCGATTCGGCGGAAAATTTTTTCGGAAAAATCGCGCTCTTTTGCGGAAAGTTGCGTCTCGGCCCTTTTAAAGCGTTGCGAAATCTTTACAATAAAGAATAAACGAGGGGTTCCGTCGAACGGCGTCGGCGTTGGTGCGCGGCGTCGGGGCGGCTCGGCTTTCTCGGTTTCTTCGCAACGTCGAGCTTGGGCGTCGTCGGGAGCGTTTCGTCGGAGACGCTTGAGGACGAACGCAACGAACGAGCGGGCGGCGGAGCGACGGCGGCGGGCTTGAAAGCGCGCTTTTCGCCCTTATATATTAATAACGTCAAAAACGCAAGAAAAATCGAACAACGGAGCGGGCGTCGAGCGCGGCGACCGTTCGACCTTCGGGACGCTTATGCAAACGGAAAATAACGAAAAAATCGAAAATAACGAACGCTTCGCCGACGAATACGACGTCGTCGTGATCGGCTCCGGGCTGGCCGGGATGACCGCCGCCAACATTTTGGGACGCGGCGGGCACAAAGTCCTTCTTTTGGAACGCCATTACAAGCTCGGCGGGTTGGCGACTTGGTTCCGTCGCGGCGGGGGCGAACACATTTTCGACGTCTCGCTGCACGGCTTCCCGGTCGGGATGATCAAGAGTTGCCGTCGCTATTGGAACAAGGAAATCGCCGACCGCATCGTTCAACTCCCGGCGATTAAGTTCGACAACCCGCAGTTTTCGCTGACGACGACGTTCAACCGCGAAGACTTCACCCGGCTTCTCGTCGAGAAGTTCGGAATCGCCGAGGAAACCGTCAAGGCGTTCTTCGACGAAGCGCGCAACCAAACGCATTACGACGACCAAACGACGACGACTCGCGAACTGTTCGACAAGTTCTTCCCGGGCCGCCCCGACGTCGTTCGCCTCTTGATGGAGCCGATCACCTACGCGAACGGTTCGACGCTCGAAGACCCGGCGATCACTTACGGCATCGTTTTTTCGAACTTTATGTCGAAGGGCGTTTTCACCTTCCAAGGCGGCACCGATCTCTTTATCAAGATGATGCGCGACGAACTCGTCAAGAACGGCGTCGATATCGCGACGAACGCTCCGGTCGAGAAGATTTTGGTCGAAGACGGGAAGGTCGTCGGCGTTCGCGTCGCGGCGGAGCCCTTGACGGTCGAGTCGGCGGAGATCGGCGGGCGCCCGAAAAACGTCTCGACGCTGGCCGGGAAGACGATTCGCGCTCGCGCCGTCCTCTCGAACGGGAACCTGAAAGGGACGATTTTCGATCTCGTCGGTCGCGAATATTTCGACGCGGACTTTATCGCCGACGCGGAAGCGACCCGCCTCAACAATTCGAGCGCGCAAGTTTACATCGCGTTGAAAAAGGGCGAAACGCTCGACGAAGAGAAATGCGGCGACTTGCTCTTCACCTCCGTCGCGCCGGAATTCCGCGCCGATTGGCTCCTCAGCCGGAACATTACGAGCCGCACTTACTCGTTCTATTACCCGAAAACGCGCCCGGGAACCGACCGTTATTACGTCGTCGCCAGCTCGAACGCCAATTACGACGACTGGGCGAACCTGAGCCCCGAAGAGTACGAAGCGAGCAAGCAAGACCTGATCGAAACGACGCTCGACGCGCTCGACAAGTACGTCCCGGGAATCCGCGACAAAGTCGCTTACGTCGAAGCCGCGACGCCGAAAACCTTCAAAGATTACACCGACCACTGGGGGGGCGCCTCCTTCGGAACGAAGTACGAAGGGTTGGCGGTCAGCCGGGCGCTCGCGTCGAAAGTCGGCGGGCTCTTTCACGCCGGGAGCGTCGGGATCATTATGTCCGGTTGGCTCGGCGCGGTCAATTACGGCGTCATCGCGGCGAACGACGTCGACGGTTTCTTGGTTGCCGGAGCCGAAAACTGAGCCGACGGCGCAAAACGCGCGGTTTGCGCAAGGTTTAACGACGCGTCGCGAACGGTTCGGCTCGACGACGGCGGAGCGGGGAACGGCGGGAGCGCGAAAAAGGCGTTTTCCGCCCTCGCGCCGAAGCGGTTTTGGCGGTTGCGCCGATTTTAGCGATTTTGCCGGTTGGCGGCGGAACGTTCGCGGCGTTAAATTGGAAAAAACGGAGAAACGGGGAAGAAAATGGAAGAAAAAACGACCTTCGACGGTTCGAAAGAGGCGATTTTGGCGGCGATTCCGCATCGACCGCCGTTCCTGTTCGTCGACGAAATTCGCGAGTGGAGCGACGAGGAAATCGTTTGCGCGTACCGCTTCAAGGAAGACGAGTTTTTCTTCGCCGGGCATTATCCGGGCGCGCCGATCGTTCCGGGCGTCGTCCTTTGCGAAGCGGCGATGCAGGCGGGCGCGATCTTTACGTCGCGGCTGATCGCGGCGCAAGACGCGGAAAATGGGGAAGACGGGCAAAACGGCGAACCCGGCGTCGAGTTGAAACCGGTCGTCGGTCGCATTAACGACGTCAAGTTCAAACGCATCGTCCGCCCCGGCGAAACGGTTGAACTGCGCGTTTCGTTCAAGGAGAAGATGGCCGCGGCCTATTTCCTTAAGGCGAAGGTTTACTGCGAAGGGAAGCTCGCCGTTTCGTTCGAGTTCGCCGTTACGATGGCGCCCGCCGCCGTTTGACGCGTCGCCGGAGAAACGGTCGAAGCGGTTTTAGCGGTTTTGACGACTAAAAGCGTTGAAAAGCGGTCTTAAAAGGGAGCGCGGCGACGTCGGAAAGTCGTCGAGATTTGGCGCAAAACCGTCGAACGGGCGTTCCTTTTCGCCCTTATTAATTAATATCGACAAAATCGGCGTTCGACGAGCGTTTTTTCGGCGTCGGGCGCGGTTCGGTCGACTTGGCGTTCGGGAGGCGTTTTGTTTTCGAGCGTCGTTAATTAAAATTGTCGTTTGTTTGAAATTTTACGTTTGCGTCGAATTTCGGCGCGTTTTGGAGGGAAAAATGCCGTCGTTGATTAACCGTTTCGCCGTTTGGGGCGTTTGGGCGTCGACGTTCGCCTTCTTATTCGGTTGCGGGCCCGTTCCGTCGAACGGCGCCGAGTCCGATTGGGGGTTCGACGCCGCCAAGTTCGAGGCGCGCCTCTTCCAAGATTGGTTGGCGCAAGACGCGAAGGGCGCCGCGCCGGAGTTCTTCGTCGACGAAAAAAGCGACTCGAAAGAGCGCGACCTCGTCGACCGCCTCTTGACCGCGCTCGAAAAAGACGCCGATTTTGACGAAGAAAACGAATTTGTCGCCCCCGCCGGTTCGAAAGCGGCGGTCGAAAAGCTCCGCTCCCGTTTCGTCGACTTGGCCGCCGACTCCGCGAACGGAACCGCCCCGCGTTGGCGCGAACTTTACGCCGACGTCTGCAAGGCTCGCCGCGCTCGCCGTTTGGCCGTCGTCGTCGAAAACGCGCCGGCGTTCGTTTACACGAAGCATTACGTCATCGGCGCGAGCCATTACGCCTACACCGAAGACGTCAGCGACGAAGCCTACCTCGACTTTAGCGTCGACCGCAAGCCGGGCGGGCAACTTTGCCTCGCGACCTTCCAACCGGACGGAACGCTCAAACACGAGGTTCTCGTCTCGACGGCGGAGGGGACGATTCGCGACCCCGACGTCTCTTGGGACGGCAAACGAATCGTTTTCGCGATGCGCAAGAGCTTCACGGAAGACGATTTTCACCTCTACGAATACGATATTGAAACGAAAAAGACGCGTCAAATCACCTTCGGCCTCGGCGTCGCGGACATTGAGCCGATTTACCTCCCGAACGGCGATTTCCTCTTCTGCTCGACCCGTTGCGCGCAAATCACCGACTGCTGGTGGACGGAGGTTTCGAACCTTTACACCTGCGACGCGCAGGGCCGCTTCCTCCGTCGCGTTTCGGTCGACCAAGTAACGGTCAACTACCCGCAAATCATCGAAGACGGTCGCGTCGTTTACACCCGTTGGGATTACAACGACCGCGGGCAAATCTTCCCGCAACCGCTCTTCGCGATGAACGTCGACGGAACCGGCCAAACGGAATTTTACGGGAACAACTCCTATTTCCCGACGACGGTGATGCACGCTCGCGGCGTTCCGGGAGCGGCGAGCAAGGTGATCGCGATCGCGTCCGGGCACCACTCCTATCAACACGGCAAGCTGTTGATGATCGACCGTTCGAAGGGGACGCAAGAAAACTCCGGCGCGACGCTGATCGCTCCGGTTCGCGAAACCAAGGCCGACCGAATCGACGCCTACGGTCAAGACGGCGAATTGTTCCAATATCCTTACGCGTTCGACGAAGCTAACTTCTTGGTCGCCTATCTCCCCGAAGGCCGCCGTCCGAACGGCAAGTGGTACGGCGTTCCGTTCGGCGTCTACTGGTTCGACCCGGCGGGGAACCGCGAACTCCTCGCGTTCGACCCGGCGATCAGTTGCGGGCAAGCGCTCCCGTTGGCCGAGCGTTCGACCCCGACGACCCGCGCGTCGCAAGTGAATTTGAAAGAAAAGACCGGGCGTTATTACGTTCAAGACGTTTACGAAGGCCCCGGCCTCGCGGGCGTCGAACGCGGAAAAATCAAGTCGCTCCGCGTCGTCGCGCTCGACTTCCGCGCGGCGGGGATTCGCAGCAACGGCAACGGCGGCCCGGCGGGGGGCGCGATGGTCGCGACTCCGGTCGCCGGGTACAACGGCACTTGGGACGTTAAGAAGGTGATCGGCGAAGTCCCGGTCGAAGCGGACGGCTCCGCCTACTTCGAAGTCCCGGCGCTGACGCCCGTTTACTTCCAACTCCTCGACGAAAACGGCGACGTCGCGCAGACGATGCGCAGCTGGTCGACGCTCCAACCGGGCGAAACGTTCGGTTGCGTCGGCTGTCACGAACCGAAGGAAAACATTATTCAAAACGTCGGCGCCGAAACCGCGACGACGACGGACGCGCTCCGCAAGGGCGTCGCGACGCCGAAGCTCGCTTGGACGCCGGCGCCGGGCCGCTTCGCCGACTCCGGGTTCAGCTTCGTTCGCGAAATCCAGCCGATTTTGGACGGTCATTGCGTCTCCTGTCACACCGGCGGGAAGAAAGCCGACGGAACCCCGGCGCCGTTTAGCCTCCTCGGCGACGCGTCGTTCGACGACCCGAAACACGCCGAAACGAACAACAAGTCGGGGCGCACGTTCAGCGAAGCCTACCTCAACCTGACGCAAAACGGCGCGCATAAAGGCCCGTACACGCACTACTTGGGAATCCAAGAGGGCCCGCAAATGCTCCCGCCGTATCACGCGGGCGCCGCCAAGAGCCGCGTCGTTACGATGTTCCGCGGCGAACGCGACGCCAACCATCGCGACGTTAAAATCGACGACGCGTCGTTGCGCAAAATCGCCCTTTGGATCGACCTCCTCGTTCCGTATTGCGGCGATTACCTCGAAGAAACCGAGCTTTGGACGCCGGAGGAACACGCGAAGTACGCTTATTATTTAATGAAACGCGAAAAGATGGCCGAGATCGTCGACGCGAACGTCGCGAAGAAGATTAAAGCCGACGAAACCGGCGAAGTTCCGGCGTTTGAAGAGTTCGAGCAGTTCGCGGACGGCGGTCTCAAAGCGCGCGAAGCGTTTATGAAGGCTTACCTCGGACGCAAGCTCCCGTCGTTGGCGAAGAAAACCGGCGCGGAAAACGTTTACCGCAACCTTGCGCTGAACCCGAACGATATTCAGGGCGACGCCGCGACCGTCGAGTCGTACCCGCACGCGACGTCCAACAGCGAGTACGGTTATCAAACCGAGTTCGCCGCGAAGAACGTTATCGACGGAAACAAAAACAACCGCGGACACGGCCCGAACTTCCCGTCGTGGGGCCCGAACCTCCGCACCGACCTTTGGCTCGACATTAATTTCGGAACCGAAGTCGAAATCGACAAGGTCGTGATCTGGGTTCGCGCCGACTTCCCGCACGACGACGTTTGGAAGACCGCGACCCTTCGCTTCTCGGACGGCTCGACCGAAAAAATCGAGTTGAAGGAAACCGCCGAACCGCAAACGTTCGAGTTCTCGAAACGCCGCGTTACGTCGGTGCGCTTGACCGATTTGGAAGCGTCCTTCCCGTTGAAGTGGTGCGGAATCACCGAAATGGAAGTTTGGGGCGTCTCGGTTGAATAATCGGGCGGCGTAAACTGCGTCGAATCGCTCGGTTTCGACGGTTGAACGGGAGGCAAACGCTCGCTCGCCGTCGAAACCGGGCGTTTCGTTTTTCTTTGAGCGGCGGCGCGGAATGCGGAAGTCGGGCGGTTTGCGTCGACTTTGCCGTTTTTGCGTCTTCGTTTGAAAACGATAATGTTAAAATAGGGAGGAACGGCGAAATGGGAAGGGCGTTTGAGCCGGATTTTTCGATCGACTTGCACGGCTTGCACCCGGACGCCGCGATGGAACGGTTGCGTCGCGAGGTCGAGTCGGGGGGGCGTCGCGGGAAAACGTTGGAGGTGATACACGGTTGCGGACGCGGCGTTCTTCGGGAACGGGTGCGCGCTTGGGCGGAGCGTTCGCCGATGGTGCGCAAGATTTGGCCCGGCGAAGACTGCTTCTTGCCCGGCGGCGGAGGCGTTACCGTCCTTTTTCTTTAGCGTTCGTCGCGGCGATTCGGCGGAAAAACGTTCGCGCCGCGCCGATTGTCGGGCTTCTAACGATTGCGCCGACTGAAATTTGAAAAAAGCGGGCGGCGGAGCCGAATAATCGGTTGACGGTTTGCGCGTCTTGGCGTTATACTATATGTTTAGCGGCTCCGCTCGAGAGCGAAGGTCTTCGAGCGTTTTGGGGCGCGCGTCTCGGTCGACGCCGGGAGCGCGGCGCGCGACGTCGCGAGCAACATCGTTTTTAGAAATAGAGCGCGAAAAATGAAAACAACGCTTTTAAACAAAATTTGGAAAGAGATTTCGAATCGCCGCTTCGTTTCGACGGCGCTTTGCTCTTGCGCTTCGTTGTTCCTCGTCGCGAACGCCGCTCCGGTCGCCGCGCAGGGCGACGCCTCGATGCGCGCGATTCGCCCGTTCATCGACGTTAAGGAAACGTACCAATGGAGCGACGTGCCGGAAATCGTCGCCGAGGGCGTTAAAAAAGAAGGGGGAACCGCCGAAGAATACGCTTGGGCGACCGACCTTTTCTTTAATAAAGAAATTTGGCAGCTCGAATTTAAATATAAAAACATTCGAACGATCGAAGTCGATTTTCCGTCCGAAAACGGGAAAATGGAGCGCAAACGCGTTTGGTATCTCGTTTATTCGGTTACCAACACCGGCAAATGCTTGCGCAACGAATTGAAAAAGGAAAAGGAAGACGTCGCGATCGAAGGCGCGACCAAAAGCGCCGTCGAGAAATACAGCGTCGACGTTTCGCTTGGAGGCGTTCGCGACAAGGACGGCGAAAAATTTCAAGCGCCGTCGAATAATTTGAGCGGATTGCCGACGCCGCAAATCGTCGATTACAACGGACAAGCGCCGAACGCCGACGGTTCGATTCCGGGCGCCGTTCGTTTCGCGCCGGTTATGGTCTTCGCCAGCGCCGAGATTCAAGAGCGTCTCCTTTATAATAAAAACAAAGGCGGACTCTTCGTCGGTCAAAAACGCGGCTCCGAAGAGGGCGTTTATTACGACCGATATTTGCCCTTGGCGTTCGCGAAAATCGCCGTTAAAGAGGGGCGCGGGCAAGAGTTCTTCGACTCGGTGCGGATGGCTAATCGCGAAATCGCGCCCGGCGAAACCGTTTGGGGGATCGCGACTTGGATCGACGTCGACCCGCGGATCGACCGTTTTTCGGTTTATATTAGCGGATTGACGAACGCGCTCCGTTGGCAAGACTCCGACGACGGAGAAGCGGAAGAAAACGCCAAAATCGGAAGCGGTCGCGACGTTTTCCGCAAGGTCTTGACGCTGAATTTCTACAATCCCGGGGACGAAACGCACCGCGGCGGCAAAGAAATTTATAATAATTTGCCGGGGGCGCTTGACTTCGAATGGGTTTATATGTAAAATAGCGATAAGCGTATTAGCGTCGAGGACTCCCGTTCCCCTACTTTTTCGTTTCTTTTGCCGGGGACGAACGTTTGGGGGCGCGCTCGACGAAACGATAAAATGACGCGCTCCTCGGCTCGAAACGGTTCGAGCGGAACGAAGCGAAGGAATTCCGCGAATCGGCGGTTTTTCGACGAAACGTTCGCGGCGGCGAGGCCGGTTTGCTTTGAGTCGGGTCGGTTAGTCGGTCGACGGTTGGCGAGCGGGGAGAAAAACGGACGTAGCGTCGAATCCAAAAACTTAATGTTTCAAGTTAGCTTAATTTGAAGGTGGTATAATGGCTCACAAGAAAGGTCAGGGTTCCAGCCGCAACGGTCGGGACTCCAACGCGCAACGTCGCGGCGTCAAAGTTTACGGCGGTCAATCGGTTCAACCGGGTTGCATCATCGTTCGTCAATGCGGCACCCGCTGGCGTCCGGGCAAGGGCGTCGGTCTCGGAACCGACTTCACGATTTACTCGTTGATCGACGGGTACGTCAAGTTCGACCAAAACGGTCGTCGCGTCAACGTCGTCGAAGCTCCGGCTTCTTGATTTCGGCGTTTCGCGAGCGAGACGGCTTGAAACGAACGACGTCCCGGCGGACGAGCGGCTCGTTTCGGGTTCGAATCGCCTGAACGAGGGGGGACGGTTGCGACCGCCCCCTTTTTTTATCGACGGACGTTTTGCGGTCGAGCGGCGGCGTCGGGAGCGACGCGCGCTCTTGGAAGACGCGACTTTGCCGATTTTGCGGGTTCTTTCGTTGCGAGTCGACCGTTTTGGCGTCGCGCCGTCGAAACGCGGCGGCGTTGTTTGGCGTTTTTTTCGGTTGCGCGTCGCGAGAACGCGTTCGGAGACGTTTTTAACGGCTCGAAACGAACGGTCGGCGGTCGTTTCCGCAAATAATTTTTTGGGGCAATTTCCGCTCGCACGGTCGGCGGTCGTTTCCGCAAACAATTTTTTGGGGCAATTTCCGCTCGCACGGTCGGCGGTCGTTTCCGCAAACAATTTTTTGGGGCAATTTCCGCTCGCACGGTCGGCGGTCGTTTCCGCAAACAATTTTTTGG
>JAFSDX010000164.1 GCA_017436025.1 Thermoguttaceae bacterium | reverse complement strand
TTTGCCAACACCGAAAAATTGTTAAAAAGCCTATAACCGGCAGGCAACAATCCGTTTTTTCGTTAAAACCATTAAAATCCAACAAGAACTCGTTAAAATATCGACCGGCGCGTTATTTTTATTAAGAGAATAATCGCTAAAAGCGTTAAAATCAACCAAAAGCTCCTCAACGCTTTCCCCAAACGCAAAAACGCCGTCCGTTTGCGCGCCGTCCTATTAATAATAACGTCAAAACGCAAACGAACGACGTCCGCCGCCGCCTCAAAAACGGCCTCATTTAAAATACGCGTCTTTTTCGGGAAAGTTTCGCGTTATCCGCTCCGTTTATTCGTTTTTTTCAGCAAATTCAATATTTTCGGCAAATTCCTCAATCCGAACGCAAGCCGCTTCTTTGCCGATTTTTTCGCCAAAATACGCAATATTTTCGAAACGCAAACCGTTCACGTCGCTCGTTTCCGACGCGCCTTTGACGAAAATAATCCCGTTAAAATCCCCTTTTTCTCCCCAAACGTTAAAATCGGCAAAACTGCAATTCTTCAAACGCCCCGGCGTCGGGTTTTCGAAGGCGCCGTAATTGCAGCTCATCGGTTTTGCCATCAGCGCGATAATATCGCCGCCGTCCGCGCGAACGCTAAAGTTTTCAAAGCGACAATCTTCCATCGTCATTTCTTGATTCGGTTGCAACCAAATCAGCGCGTTTGCCCAGTACTCGCTCGGGTCGCGATAATTGACGCTATAATACAAAATATCGATATTTTTTGCGCAAATAGCCCGCATTCCGGCGCACTCGCACTCGTATCCGACGCGGAAAATATTGGCGCGATCGGTCCAAAAAACGCAATCCTCAACCGCGATATTTTCGCAAGCGGCGCCCCCGGAAATCATTCCCTTAACGGCGATCGAATCGTCTTGAGTGCGGAAAAAACAGTTTTTAACGATTATATTGCGCGAATTAACCAAATCGAGCGCGTCGTCGTTGATCATTCGCGAACCGCAAATCTTCACGCCGTCGATCGTCGCGCCGTCGCAGTTCCAAAGCACGAACGTCCAACTCCAAGGATTGCGGAAGGTTACGTCGCGAACGGTCAGGTTTTCGCAATCGACGCAATCCAACATAAACCGCCCCGGCCCTTGGAAACGCGGCGACTCTTCGCCCGCCAAGATTCCGCGCCCGCGCACGACGATATTCTTGCCGCGAGCCTCAACCGCCCCTTTAACGACCGCGCCGCCCGCTAGATATAGCGTTTGCCCGTCCGTCAACGTCAATTTACCGGGCCGATGAACGCCGGGCCCGAAATAAACGACGTCCTTATCGCCCGGTTTCGGCGCGTCGATTTCCGGCGCGTTTCCGAAAATAAGCAACGGTTTTACCCGTTTATTCGGCTCAAAAGAAATTTGAAACGGTTTCTCCGCTTCAAGAACCGCCTTTCCGACCGTTTTTTCGACGACCTTAACGCCAAAACGCTCCGGCGCGACGGTCGCGTCGACCAAAGAAAACGGCGCCGAAATTTCAATTTTCACCTTCCCGTCGAAATCAAACGACGTAAAATAATATTCGCCGCTTCCTTCCTCTTGATCTTGCGCGGAATAAATATCGAGCGCTTTTCCGTCGACCTTAACGACATACGCGCCCTCGACCGCCTCCCCTTGCGGCGCCGGATAAATCGTCGTCTCCGAGCGAACGTCGGCGCCGACCGTCCAAACCAACGCCGCCGCAACGACGACGCTCAACCGCCAAAACCCGTTTTTCTTCCCCATTTTTCGCTCCTTCTCATCGCTAAACTCTTAATTCGCGTTTTCTGCGCCCAACCATTAGCGTTAGCCAACCAAGTCCGGCCTTGTATTAGCGACGCTAATACAAAATCGACGCGCCAACCGAGCGTCAGTCCAACCGGCGCTCCATTTTATCAAACGGACGTCGGCGCGTCAAGAAATTTCCTCTCCGGAGCGCAAAAATCTCTCGACGGCTTCAAGAATCGGCGGAACGGCGGAGTTATTCGGTCGAAATTTTCAACGGCGTTTTTCCAATTTTTGTTCGAAACGGTTTTTCAACGATACGAAATTCGCAATCGAGCGCTAAATTCTGAAAATCAAACGCCTTTTCCAATTCGTCCGAAGTCGTTTCGCAACGCGGCGTTACCCAAAAAATCGCGGAGCCGGGCGAACGTTGCTCCACTTGAACGCAACGGACGAGTTCCCAAGTTTCGCGGCGACACGAGAGGTTCAAATGAGTAACTGAAAATTTTTCGCCGTTTTTATCGACGAGAAAATCGCCGATTCGCCCCTGCAAAATTTCAAACGATTTTAGAATTCCCCCCTCTTTTTCAAACACCTTGACGCCGTCGTCGACGCGATAACGGATCAACGGCGACGCGAAATTCCAGTACGCGGTTCCGACGAGCGACTCAAAACCGTCGGCGTCGCGCACTGTTTCGCAAAATCCATACGATTGCAACGGCTCGTAAAGCCCCGAACGACGGATTTCCGGCGCTAAAATCGCGCGCTCGGAATGCCCGTACCAAGAAATCGTCGGTTTTCCGGTCGTTCGCTCGATCGTTTCGCGAAAAATCGGACTTGGAAACTCCGACGCAAGGAAAGAGCCGCGCAAATTTTCTCGCAACGCGTCGAGAACCGCCGGATTTTCCGTTTCACAAAACGACAAAAACTCCGAAAACGCGCTCGGATAACCGCGCAGATATTTGATTTTCCGTTTTTTTTTCGGCAAATTCAAAAATGCCTTACAAAGAATATCGCGCGAAAAATAAATATTCAAAACCGCTTCGTGTCGAAGGCCGTTGTAAAAGACCGGCGGCGCTTCCGGTTCCAGCGCGACGCTCAGTTTCAGGTCGGACTGATTGAATCCAAGCCGCCCCCATATCCAGTGCATATGCGCCCATTCATTCCCTATCTGGCGTTTATCCGAATAAAAAAGGAAAGGTTCTCCGCTCGAACCGCCGGTAAAAGTCGCCGAACGTCCCGGCGTCTTCCGCGACCGCTCTTCAAGCTCGCGCGCTTGCAAGATTTCCTTGGTAACGATCGGGATTTTCTCAATATCCTCGAAGGAGCGCAAATCCGCGACGTTAAATCCGTTTTTCGCGTAAAAATCACGATAAAACGGAACCTCGCGCGACGCAATTTCAACGACGCGACACACCTTTCGGAAGATAAAATCCCGCTTTTCGTCGAGCGAAGCCCTTTCTTCAAACCAACGTCGCGTCTCTTGCGCCCGTCGGTAATCGCTCCCAAATCCCGGACGAATCGAGTAAGGAATTTTAGAGAGTCCCGCGCCGATAGAAAACGGAGTTTTCGACGCGTTATTCTTCAAAAAAGAAATCAGGGACATTTTGCAATTACAACGTTTTTTTCTATAAAATCAATCGAGCGCCGCTCGGTAAATTTCCATTAACGTTTCAAAATTTTTTTGCGGCGAATAAAAATTTTCGTACCGTCGACGGGCGTTCTCCCCCAAACGTCGACATAAATTGGAGTCGTTTATCAAACGACGCGCCGCGTTACGAAAATCCTCAATATTTCCCGATTCAAAAAGGAATCCCGTCTCGCCTTCGAGCGTCATCTCATTCCGTCCGCCCAATTTTGAAGCAAGCGCGGGCGTTCCCAGCGCCGACGCCTCTAAGATCGACATCGGGAAACCTTCGTAACAGATCGACGGAAAAACGAGAAATTGGGCGTTTTGCACCAACTTTAACGCCTCGTCGCGCGTCTTTCCTCCGACAAAGCGGACGTTCGACGGCGCGTTTTTTCGAGCCGCCGCCTCTTCCGGACCGTCCCCGACGATCGTCAACGGAAAATCAAGCCCCCGCCAAGCCTCCATTAAAAACCGAACGCCTTTTTCCGCCGAGAGGCGCCCGACAAAAACCGCTCCCGTTCTATTCGCTCCGTTCTTCGACTCTTGCGCTCTCCTTAAACCGCCGTCGTTGCTACCTTTACGGCGATTCCTCGACGCGTTCTCCCCGATTTGCTCAAGGGGGTCGAAGATAAAATTAGGCTTCACCCAAATTCGTTCGCTCGGAAAACCGCCTTCCACAAACTTCCTTTTTGAAAAGTCCGTTAGCGCGACAAAAACATCGACGTTTTCCAGAACGTTTTTTTTCGTTTCAAAATAAAGCAAAGACTGCAATATTCGCGTCGACATTTTCGACGCGCAACCGCGACGCCAAAGAATTCGGCTCGGACTCCGACGCAAACACTCCTCGCAAATCTCGTTTCCGCGACGCAATTGGCCGCCGGGACAAATTAGCCGATAATTATGCAACGTTAAAACTGTTTTAACCCCGCAATCTTTTGCCGCTTTAAAAATCGAAGGCGTTAAGACATATTTATAATTATGCGCGTGAAGTATTTCCGGACGTTTTTCCTTAATCAACTCGACAACTTGCCGGTAAACTTCGCGAGAATTTCCCAAATGGAACGGCAAAGCGCATTTTTTCCAGACGGGCCATCGCGTTATTTCCGAATTACTTCGTTCCAAAGTCGTTACGTCGCATCCGTTTAAACGCAACAACTTCGTTTCTTGTTCAAAAACGGTCGCTTCCCCTCCGGCGGCGCGGTCGCCGTAAAAATTATGCGCGACAAGAACCCTCAATCCCACGTCAATTCTCCGAGCGTCGCTCTTTTCTCAAAAATCCTTAGCCGACCGCTTGCCCTAAAAACCGTTTCTTAAAACAAAAAATCAAACAACCGCCGAGCAACCGCTCGTTCTTAGCGAAAATAAGTCGTCATTCGGCAACTCGGGAGCCAATTTTCCCCCGACGTTAAACGTCTTTCTTCCATTTTGGCCCAAGCGCCGTCTTCTTCCGCTTCTTCGTCGTCCTCGTCATATTCGGCATATTCGTCGTCGTACTCGTCGCGCCATTCCATTTCGTTCCAACCCAAAATTCGAGCGCCATACGCCTCTTCGCAAACCCTTTGTTTTACCCGCGCTTGCGACACAAAGTAATATTGAGACGAAATCAACATAAAGTACACGTAAGTCGCCTGAAACATGCCTGTACACAAACCTGTTAGCACGACAAAAACTGACGTCGCGCCTAAAAAATAATTTTCAAGCGCATATCTAGGGGCGCCCTTACGAAAATTCAACACCGAATAAATCGTCCACCCGCACAACGCCGCGCCCACCAGCCCGTATGCGATCGCAAAATCCAGCGCGTCGTTATGCATCCCGATATGCGTTCCAATCTCTTCGTACATCATCTGCTTCATCTGATAGACGCCGCGCCCGAACCACAAAACGCCGGCCGAAGGCGGGTCGGCGAGACATTTGCCCGCGATCTCAATCATCGCAACCCGTCCGCTTCCTTTATCAAAAACGACCGTTTCCCAACGCGTTAGAAAGCGACTGCCGTATCCCGAACCAATAAACGCTCCAAACGCCGCCAACATCGCCAGCAAAACGCCCGCCGCCTTAAAACGTTTTTTGCGCGCGCAGGCAAACAAAACGCAACAATACGCCACTGCTAACCCCAGTTGCGAAGCGCGATTATAACTACATAAAACGACCGCGATTCCCGCGAGCGCGCTCGCGGCGTAAACGAGCCTCAAACGCCGTTTTACCAAAAACCAATAGATTGAAAGCGCGATTCCCAAGACGACGAACGCCACAACCGTCTTTCCCGAAACGTCGGCCGAACCGGTCGTCGCCTCGACGTTCGAATAAGTCGAAGCCAAACCGTTTCGAAAGCCCCAACACGCGCTCCACAAAGCGATTACGCACTGACTGGTCGCGCCGATCCAAAACGATTTCGCCAATCGCTCCAAAAAACTCGGCTCCAACTCGATACGCCGAAACGTCGCGGCCAACCAAAACCACGACAGAAACCTAGCGCTGTAAATAAGTTCGGAGTATTGATTTTCCTCCGCGTAAAATAACGCAAAATAGACCGCGGCGCCGGTAAAATAAAGGAGCGATATTGTCCAAACGTCCACATAACTCTTTAAACTCCGCGCTTTACGCCGAAATTTCCATAAATACGCAAGAGCTAAAATCGGCAACGTTTGAAAAAGATAAATAACGAGCGTTCCCTCCGGCGTTCCGGACATAAGAAAATGCGCCGCAAGAGGATACGACATTCCATAAAAGCATAAAACGTTTAACGCAAGTTTCTTTAAGGAAACGTTATTTCTTAAAATTTGAACGTCCATCGACTATTTCGCCTTATTTTTTCAAACGCCGTCCTTAACGTCCGATTTCTTTCGACTTGGAACCCCGGCGACCGCTCGTTCTTTTGCAACCTCGGATTCGGCCCAATTCTTGTCGCGCGATTCGAAAAATCAAAGAATCTTCGACGTTCGCGCTTTCGCTTTCGACTACGCCGTTATTATTCTCGACGCTCCGCGCCGCTTTTCGTTCAATCGTCGCGCCAAGTCGCCCGATCGAGCGTTTCCCAACGCTCCGCCCAATCGCTCGCCAAGCGCGTCTTCGAAAAACGCTCCGAAATCTTTAACGAAAAATCGTTGACGCCGTTCTTCGTTTCTATTTTCAACGCGTCGCAAATCGCTTGCGCAAACGCGTTAGCGTCTCGATTCCCCACAATAAAACCGTTTTTCCCGTCGACGACCGTTTCCGAAACTCCGCTAACGTTTGTCGCGACCAATCTTTTTCCGCAGGCCAGCGCTTCAGTCGAGGCGACCGACCAACCTTCGCGCAACGACGAAATCAAATACAAGTCGGCGGCGGCTAAACGTCGACGCACTTCGCGCGGCGGCAAAAACCCCTCGATTTGCACCTCGTTTTGAATTTCCAATTCTCGAATCCTTTTTTCAATTTTCGAGCGATCTTCCCCGTCTCCAACAAAAACCAATTTTGGGCTCGGAAAAATTTTTTTCAAAATCGCGACGGCTTCTAACGCCAAATCCCAACCTTTAATCCAAGAAAGCCGTCCCGCGACGATAAGTCGGGGATAATTTTCCTCCCACCCCAACTCGCGCCGCTCTTCCGAACCGTCGGTCGGATAAAAAACGGTCGGATCAAAACGCGTCGGAAACGATACGACCGTTAAATCTTTCAAAAGCGTTTTATTTTCTTGGATAAATTGCGCGGTCGTTTCCTTATCGGCGGCGGCCAAAACGGAGTCGGGCTTCAAATCGACGAGATTCGTCAACATTCGCCGATGAAACCAATCTCCCAAAAACCGCAAACGGGGATAGCGCGAAAACTCGACCGGATTATTCAAGCCTGCGAAACGATAACAAAAAGACTCCCATTGATATTTTTTTAAAACGCCTAAAATCTCGGGCGAGTCGCAAAAAATATTTCTAGTCTCTATTTTCCTTATTTCCGGCAAATATTTTTTAATCAAAGCGCGAAAAACGACGCGTCTCGGAATCAACGGCGCCCGACTCTTATTTCGCGGAGCATACGAACCAATATTAAAACGCCAAATCGGCGCGCCCTTCCAATCGCCGAGCGTCCAACGCCCGACCGGAACGTCGTCGACTTCAGCGGGCGACGCCACCGCGAAAGAGTTGCCAAACGCTTCCAACGCTTGTTTTGCGAACGCGGTCTGACCGCCTCGCGGACTTCCCCAAGGGTCGCCGGGCGAAATGTAAATCGCTCGCGGTCGCGGCGCGTCGTCTTGCCTCCGCTCGTTGTCCATCTCTTCACTCCCTCGCGCAACCCACGTTTTCGTTACCACCCCTATAAGCCGTATAAAGCGCCTTGCCGACGCGTTTCGCCTCGTCGTCCGCTCGCGTTTATTTCGAGTATCGGAAAAATAGACGTCCTATATTCAGAAAATCTTCTTTTTTTTACAGAATCGGCATATTCGCTAAAATCAACGCGTTTCTAAAAAAACGCGGCCTTTAACGCCGCGTTCTCCTTTTCGCTCGACCGTTCGCGCCCTCGACGCTCGCTCACTCTTGCGTCCGATCTCGCAAACGCCTTCTTATAAACCCAACGCAACAAACAAGATAAACGCAATACGCGATCAGCGACGCAACGGCGACCCCAAACGCGCCCGCGCCTGCGTTCGTCGCTCGCCAAACGCCCAGCAAAAAAACCGTTCCCCAAATCGCGTTCAAAAAGAAAGCGTTCCAAACGGCGCCCAAACTTGTCAACGCGCTCGCGCAAACGTTGCAAACGCTAAGAATAACGCCCACCCCCAACAGTAAAATCAAGGTCGAGGCGCCGCCCTCGAACCCTTCGCCAAAAGCGCGCATCGCCCAAGGAGCCAAAACGCTCGCCGCCGCCGCCGTTACGACCGCCAAAACGACGTTCAATAAAACGTTGCATTTCAAAACGTTAAGATAGCGTCGACGATCTTTTAAGGCGTTAAACTCAGCCAACGTCGGCAAAAGCGCTTGCGTCGCGATATTCGGCAGATACAGAACCGACGTTTGAATTTGCCTCGCCGACTCAAAAATCGCCACTTCCGCAATTCCGTTATCTTGCGACGCCAAAATAATCGACGCGACCGTCCCCGCCATCCCAGTTGTTACAGAAGTCAAGGTTTGCGGAAGACAAAAATTCCACAAAATACTCCTTTCCTCCCAAAATTCGTCGAAACGATAACGAATCCCGAATTTTTTTAACTGGAAATAGATAAAGCAGCCGTTTATCAAATAATTCAAAAACGCGCCGGAAGCGAACCCCAAAACGGCGCCCGTCAACCCGCCCCATCGAGCGCCAAGGACGAAAAAAGGAATCGAGCCCAAACCGCTCGCCGCCGTCGCAACCGCAAGCCCTCGAAACGCCTTAAACCCCGACATTACGCCCGCTTGCGCGCTCACAACGGCGCTTAAAATCAACAAAATCGAACTCAATCGCGTCTGCGAAACTAAGCGCGACGCGTTCGGTATCTCCGAATAAAAAGTCGGCGCCAACAAGCAAAAAAACACGGCGACGACAACGCTTGAAATAAAGGAAAAGACATAATTTAGAGCGACAATACGCCCGACGCGCGCCTTGTCGGTCGCCGCCAATTCCGCGACGTACTTCGTCGCCGTTCGGCCCATCCCGAAACTCGCCAAAACAACGAATCCGTTGACCGCCGACCGAATCAAGCAAAACTCGCCGTAAACGACGTTCCCCAAGATTCTCGCGACAAGAACCATTGAAATCAAAGCGCCAACGCGAGCGGCGATCGACGCGACGGTCAACCAAATGAAACCGTCGGCAAATCGCGACGCCCAACGCGAAGAAAGAAAACGTCGTCCGACGCGGCGCCAACTTTTCAACGGCGTCTTCGCGACGTTTTTAGACGCCTCGACGTCGTTTATTTTCCTCGACGAGTTCGAGCCGACGGTCGTTTCCGCGCCTCTTTGATTTAAGCCAAAACCGAACAAAACGCTATTTTCCGGACGTTTTATGTGTAAACGGCTTCAAAAAGACAAAACGCGCGACAACCTCGACAACGTAATAAAGCAAACGACGACAACGCCAAAAACGACTCGGCTGCTTCAATAATCGATAAAACCACTCGAGATTCAATTTTTGCCACGCGATCGGAGCCCTTTTGACCGTTCCCGCCCACGTGTCGAGCGTCCCCCCCACGCCAAGACAAAGCCCGACCCCCGTTCGAGCGGCGAAATCGCGAATCCAACGTTCTTGACGCGGACTGCCGAGCGCCACCAGCAACACGTCGGCGCCCAAGTCGGCAATCTCTCGCGTCAACGCCTCCATTTCCTCCGTCTTCACGTATCCGTTGCGCCGCCCGACGACGCGAGCGTCGGGATAACGTCGTCGCAACTCTTCGACGGCGGCCGCGCTCGACTCTTCCTTAGCGCCGTAAAAAAAGAGGTTAAGCCCTTCGACGCCGCTACGGGCGCAAACGGCCTCGGCGAGGTCGGCGCCGGGAACGCGCTCGATCTTCCGCCCGTTCAAAAGTCGCGACGCCCACACGACGCCGATACCGTCCGGCAAGGCGAGATCGGCGCCCTCCACAAATTGCGCAAGCTCGGGATTTTGGCGAAGAGCAAACGTTTTTTCCGGATTTATCGCGACGACGTAACTCAACTTTCGCCGATCTTTCGCCAACTCGATCGCGCGCTCAAGCGCCAAATCCATCGTCAACGCGTCGACCGGCGCTCCCAAAACACGCGTTCTCTCAATATTTGTCGCCGTCATCCGCCACCGCCTCGCGCGCTCCGCTTTAAATATCGCACAAAAACAAATAATTCAAAAACATCGATTCTATTACTTGATCGCGTCGGTTTAGTTTAACCGATTTTAACGAATTTACTAGGGGGAGTCTCGCAAGATTTTCGCAAAAATTCCCTCTTTCGACGCCCCAAGCGGATCGACCGGCAACTTGGCGACGCGCAAAAGTTTTTCAAAAAAAACGAAAAAAAACGTTAAAATTTCTTGCGTTCGCGTTGAAAATCTGTTAGAATTAAAGTCGGCGCGAAGCGAAGGGCTTTCGCGCCCAATTTTTCGTTCGTCGCCCGTCGTTCAAGCGTTCGGACGAAAGTCGTTTTTGCCCTTATTATATTAATGTCGCGTCGGTCGCTTTCGTTTCGTCCGTTCGAAAACCCGGCGAAGCGTTTCGCATTCGCGTTCGTTCGTCCGACGCCGCGTTCGTATTTTTTTGAGGATTCGTTATGAAAAAATCGTTCGTTTCCGCGCTCGCCGCTCTCGTTCTCGCTCCCGCTTTCTCGCTCGCGCAAGACGCCGCCTTCCCGCCCCTTCCGACGACGCCGACGGTCGCGCACCGCGGTTTCTCCGCCGCCGCTCCGGAAAACACCCTCTCGGCGGTGATGGCCGCGATCGAAGTCGGCGCGCAAGGTTGCGAATTCGACATTTATCAATCGAAAGACGGCGTCGTTTACCTCAACCACGACGGCAAACTCAAACGCACGACCGGCCTCGACAAGGGCGCGGGCGAAGCGACTTTCGAAGAACTCCGCCAACTCGACTTCGGCGCTTGGAAGGGCGAACAATTCAAAGGCGAAAAACTCACCACTTACGACGAAGCGCTCGCCGTCCTCAAATACACCGGCACGCGCCCGGTCGTCGAGGTGAAAGCGAACGGTTTCGAAGACAAAGTCGTCGACGGTCTGCGCCGCTTCGACCTGATCGAAACCGCGATCGTCATCGACTTCAGCGCCGACCGCGTTAAGAAATATCGCGAACTCGAACCGAAACTTTGCGCCGCTTGGCTCACCGGCCTCCAAAAGAACGAAACCCGTCAACAATGCGCCCAACGGATCATTAAAACGCTGAAAGAAATCAACACGAACGTCGTCGACGTTCACTTCGGCGCCGTCGACGCGGAATTCCTCAAAACGCTGAAAGACGCCGGAATCCGCGTTATGTGCTGGACGGTCAACAACCCGGCCGACATTCAACGGATGGTCGACCTCGGCGTCGAAAGCATCACGACCGACCGCCCCGACCTCGTTCTCGAAGCGCAAAAGAAAGCCGCCGCGAAATAAGCGAAACTTTCGCGCCTCGACCGTCGCGCCGCTTTAACGTCGACGTTTTCGTTCCGCTCCTCGCCGTTCGGAACGCTCGTTTGGCGACGCGTCTTTTTTTGACGACTCGCCCGCTTGACGCGTTAAAATCGTTCTATTTTAACGCGTCGAACGCCGGCGTTTTTGGCGTTTTGTCGATATTGCGCCGATTATAACGATTACGTTCCCTTTTACCTTTGGAGTTCCGACGTGCCGCCGCGCGAATCGCTTGACCTGTCTTTCGAAGCCTTCGAGCGCCGCGTTCTTTTCGAAGACGGGCGGCTTTTAGTCGTCGACAAACCGGCCGGGCTCGCGACAATGGGCGCGTCGGCGGGCGAAACGTCCCTTTTTACCCTCGCGCAACGTTATATTAAAGTAAAATACGAGAAGCCGGGCGCGGTTTATCTCGGCGTCGTCAGCCGACTCGACCTTCCGGTTTCCGGCGTCGTCGTTTTCGCTCGCAATTCGAAAGCGGCGAAGCGCCTCAACGAACAAATTCAAGCGCGAACGGTCGGCAAAATTTACCAAGCGCTCGTCGAAGGCGCGCTCGAACCGTCGGAAGCGGAATGCGTCGACTTCATTTGCGAAGATTCGAAGAATCGCAAACTTTGGATTCCGCGCTCGGCGTCGCCCGATTATTTACGTCGTTTCGGAGCGAAGGAGGCGCGCCTTAAATACCGCCGTATCGAACGTTACGTCGCGACGTCGCTTGTCGAAGTCGAGCTGGAGACCGGGCGCAAACACCAAATCCGCCTGCAACTTTCGAAGCGCGGCGCCCCGATCGTCGGCGACGGCAAATACGGCGCCCGTCCGATTCCGGAACGCGGGATCGGACTGCACGCGGCGCGTTTCGAGCTGACGCATCCGACGTCGGGCGAACGTTTGACCTTCGAGTCGCCGCGCCCGACTTGGTGGAGTCGTTACGCTCGTTAACGGCGGCGTTTTGTTCGTCGTTCCGCCGAAAAATCCCCCTAAAATTTTCGTTCGCGACGTTAAAATCCCGACGTTTGCCGCTTTTCGACGCGCTTTCGTCGCTCGCGCCCGCTTTGCCGAAAAGCCGCCCGCTTCCTCGCGTTCCGATTGTCGACCCCCCGATCCTTCGCGTCTTACCCATTTTGAGCCGTCGTATGTTGCCGACTTCCTTACACGAGCGCCTGTTGCAAAGCGAATTAATCCCCGCGGACGATTTGGCTCGAATCTTCGAGCGCGCTCGCGCCCAATTTTCGAAACTCCGCCAAAACCGCCTCGACGCGCCGTCGAATTCCTCCGCGTCGAATCGCTCGAACGCAAATCTCGCTTTCGACGCGACCGATTTCGACCTAAACCTTCCCGACGAGCCGTCCGACGCGTCGCCGCGCCTCGACGATTTTGAAACGTTTTTCCTTGAAGAATTAGAACGAGAACAAGCGATCAACGCTTGGCAAGCGAAACAACTTCGGCAAGGACGCGTTCGTTTCAACCTCGGGAACTATCGCGTCGTCGACTTTTTGGGACGCGGAGGTTTCGGCAACGTCTTTCTCGGACGTCGACGCTCGAACCCGTCGAATCGCGGTCGAACCGGCGCCCGATTTTCAAGCGACGTCGCCCTAAAAGTCCTTCCGCTTGCGTCGGCGTCGCCAAGCGCGCGAACGAAATTTTTACGCGAAATCGACGTCGCGCAACGCTTAAAACATCCCAACGTCGTCCGTCTTCTCGACGCGTCGCAAGACGCCGCCGTCCATTACGCCGTTTACGAATACGTCGACGGCGGGGACGCTCGCGGTCTCCTCGCCCGTTTTGAACGCCTTCCGTTCCGCGTCGCCGCTTATATCGTTTCGGAAACCGCGAAAGCGCTCGATTATCTTCATTCGCTCGGTCTCGTTCATCGCGACGTAAAGCCCGGGAACATTTTGCTAATGAAGACCGGCGAAGTAAAACTTGCGGACTTTGGTTTTATTTCGCCGACGAACCCCTTTTCCTCGACAGCGCGCCTTTCCCCGCTCGGCGCGATTCTCGAAAGTTGGGACGCCGAAAATTCCGAACTTACCGATAAAACCGATTCGTCGATCGGCGAAAAATCAACCAAACGCAAAATCAAAGGAACGCCCGATTATCTTGCGCCGGATCAAATATTGAATCCCGACGCGCCGTCCCCTCTTTGGGACGTTTATTCGTTGGGCAGCTCTTTTTACTTTATGTTAACCGGCGTCGTTCCGTTTCCGGCGGACGATTCGCGCGATAAATTGCAAGCGCACTTGCGAAGCAGCCTTCCTCCGGAACCGGCGTCGTTCGACCCGAGTATCCCGCTCGAAATATCCCAACTAACGATGCGAATGTTGGAAAGGGAACCCGAACGTCGCGTCGCCTCCGCTCGCGAAGTCGTCGACGCTCTTCGGCGTTGGGCGCCGTCCTTTAAAGAACTTTCTCAATCCGATTCGGTCTCGTCCCTCTTAAAACGCGACGAAAACTTTAATTTTTGGACGGAAAGCAATTTACGTCTTGCGTTTTCCCGTTCCTTCCTCTCTTCGTCGACCGTCGTTTCCGCCGACGCGCCGAACGACGTCGACAATGCTTCCCGAAATCGCTTTTCCCTTTTCGGCAAGTCGAAAAAATCGACGCGACCGTCAAAGTCCGCCGACGTCGAAGAAGCGCGCCGAGCGCTAGAAACGGATCGCCAGGTTCGCGCCCCGAACGCCCGAATAACCTTTGAAGATTTTGAAAAATCGTCCGCCGCTTCCGCCGCGAACTTTGAATCGGCGTTCGAATTTGTCGAACAAGCGTTCGACTCGGCTCGCGACGGCGCGCCCGTCCCGTCCGCCGCGTCGACTCCCGCGAAATCTTTAAACGCCGACGTATCCGCCGCGAAAACGTCGCGTCGTCTCGACGAGCAAACCCAACGATTAGAACGTTTAAACGCAATTCTAATGCGCCGCGTTCTTATTCCGCTCATCGTCGCGACGGCGCTTGCGTTGATCGCCGCCCTCGTCGACGCGTTTTTTTAACCGCGCTCGTTCGCCTCGTCCCTTCCCCTTCCCGTTCCCCGTTTCTTCCCAACCGACGCGACTTCGGTCGTCCTTTGAATAATGAAACGTTCGCCCGCTTCTCCCAACCTCGCCGAGTGCGAGCGCCGCCTCCGTTACCGCTTCGCCGACCGTTCGCTCCTCAAAAAAGCGCTGACGCAATCGTCCTATACAACCGTTCATAACGAATATAACGAGCGGCTCGAGTTCCTCTGCGACGCGACGCTCGGCCTCGCCGTTACCAACTTGCTTTACCGAACGTTCCCTAAGTTGAACGAGGGCCAACTTTCCAGCGTCAAGGGTTCGGTCGTCAGCCGCAAGACTTGCGCGCGGGTTGCGAAGCGTCTCGAATTGTCGCGTTTCCTTTTCGTCGGCAAGGGGATCGAGTCGATCACCTACGTCATTCTCGCGAACGCGACGGAGGCGGTCGTCGGCGCGATTTTTCTCGACGGCGGTTACGAGGAGGCGCGCCTTTTCATTGAAGAAAATTTCCGCGAAGAGATCGACGCGTTTTTCCGAACGCGTCCGGAGACCGACGTTCCGCTCGACGACGCGTCGAGTTCCTTCGCCGACTTCGACGGCAACTTTAAAGCGCGACTTCAAACCCGCCTTCACCGCGAAAACCCCGGCGTTATCGCGACTTACGTCCTTCTCGACGAAAAGGGCCCGCCGCACCGTCGCTGTTTCAAAATCGCGACGCAAATCGGCGACCGCGTCTTCCAAGCCGCTTGGGGGAACAGCAAAAAGTCGACCGAGCAGCGCGCCGCCGAAAACGCGCTCGCCGAACTCGACGGCGTCGCGCCGCCGAATCCCGACGGCGAATAAGTCGTTCCTTTCCCGTCGACCAACGAGAACCGGAACGTCCCGCCGCGCTTAACGCCCTCCAAGGAGCGCCGCGACGTTCCGCCGCCGACCAAACGCCGAGAAAACAAAAACGTTTTTCAAAAAATCAAACGCGCTCCGTCAAAGCGTCGTTCGAAAACCCGCGTTTCGTCAACGTTTTTCAAATTTTTCAAACGCGACGTTTATCCCGCCCTTTCCAACGGAAGGAATCTCGTTATGTCGACCGCCCCCTCGTTGCCCCCGCTCTCCGGTTCCCCCGACGCTCCGGCGTCGCGCCTCCAAACGTTTTTCGCGCAAACGTTGGAACCGCTCGGCTTTACGCCGCGTTCGAATTACCGTCTTTTTTATTATTGGACGCGCCGAACCGAGACGCTCGAACAGCGTTGCGGCCTTCGCTTCGACTCCGAAGTCGGCGTTAACGTTTGGTTCGATTACCGCTTTACGACGCCCCTTCTTTCTTGGGCCGCGCCCGACGACGCCGTCGCGCGCCGAATCCTCGAGCGTTTCGAGCAAAAGAACCGCGAAATTCTTTGCCGCCGTTCCGATTTTGTCGCCCGTTGCGCCAAATCTTTCATTCCCCCGTCCGAAATCGATCCCGCTTTGTCGCCCGACGCGCCCGACGACGCCGCGTCGCCCCCCGCGCGTTGGACCGCGGCGAACTTCCTGCGCCGCCAAATCGTCCCCTTTTTCGAGCGACGCCGCGAAGCGCTCGACCTCTTGCGCGACTTCGACGCCGGAGCGCTCGACGCGGAAGCGTTCTATTCTCGCGTTTATCGTCACGGCGACGGTCGCCCTTTTTTCGGCGACGACGATTACGTCGCCTGCGCGTTGCGGTTAGGCGACTTGCGTCTTCAAGCCGGCCAAAACGCCGGAGCGCGCGCCGAATTTAACGCGGCGCTCGAACGTTTGCGCGCCCTCGCCGCCCCGCGCGTCGATTTCCACCTTCCCTCTTTTCGCCGCTCGGAACTCGATTTCAGCGAAACGCCCGCCGGCCCGTCCTATTGGAACGCCGTTTTCGAAGCCGCGTTACTCGGAGTCGAAATCGCCAAGCGTCGAATCGCCGTCGACGGCCCGGGCCCGAAACCGTCGCGCTCTTCGCAACCTCCTAAATTGTCGAGCTTTAGGAATCCGCGACCTTTCAAGCGTCCGTCGTTTGCGTCTCCCGGCGTCGACGAAGCGCTCGTTTCTCCGCTCCTTTGGACGGCGCGTTTTTCGGACGACGAAACGAAGGCGGCGGAAGCGATCCGGCGTTTAGAAGAACTCGCAAACCAAGCGACGATCGTCGTTTACGAATCGCCCGACGAATGCCGCTTCGCCGAAAACGACGCCGCGTCGCCCGTTCCGCCTCCCGTCGACGACGCCAAGTCGCTCGACGTCGCCCCGCCCGCCCAACCTCGCGCCAAATCTCGACGACGCCAAGTCGCGCCGCCGACGGCGACCGTCCCGGAAACCTACGCCGGCGCCCTCGCCGCGCTTAAAAAAGACCTGACGCGCCGCGTCCAAGAAATGTTCGCGCAACGTCTTGCTCCGCTGGGCTTTAAGAAGAAATCCTCGCTGTATTGGACGCAAACGACGCGAACTCTTTCGCGTTATTGCCGATTCGCTTTTTATAAGACTTATGGTTGCGCCGTCGCGTTCGGTTATTCCGTTCTTCCGCAATCCGACTGTTGGGCGAACGCGCCGCAAGACGCGGAATCGCAAGCGCTTATCGCTCGTTTCCTCAAAGAACCCCCCGAATTTACCGTCGTTTATTCTAGCCCCGACGACTGCGTCTCCATTTACGAGGACGCGTCCGATTTTTACGGTCGCAGTCTCGCTTGGCATTATCCGCCCGGCGACGGCGACGTCGTCCGCCTCGCCGAGCAAATCGACGCGTTCCTAAGTTCCGAAATCGTCCCGTTTTACGAGCGTTTCCCGGAAATCGACGACCTTTGCCGCGAGTACGACGCCGGGCGCCTCCCTCAAAAGTTCGCGCTCGGTCGATTCGCCGGGCCGCGCCGCGAATTTTACGCCGCGCAAACGAGTTTTCGCGCCGGTCGTTACACCGAGTCGCTCGACCGTTTTGAAGCGGTTCAAGCCTTGTCGCATTACTATCCTCAACCCCTCGACGCTTCGACGAGTTCCTTATTCGAAGTCGCGAAATTAGGAGCGTTAAGCGTCCGTCAAACGATCGCGGAAAAGGGCCCCGGCCAGCAAGCGACGCCGCGTCGCCCGCTCCCGGAACCTCTCGCGACGGCTCTTCCTTTCGCCGCCGATTACCGAGCGCGGAACGTCCTGCGCGAACGCGACCTCGCCGACTCGCCGTTCGAGCCGGAAGCCGCCCTTTCTCGTCGGCGCCTCGACGACCAAGCCGAACTCCTGCGCCGTCTTCAAGCGAAAGCAACGCAACTCCTGGAACCGCAGGGCTTTACGCAAGTTTCTCCGCTCGTTTGGTCGCGGGACGTCGCGACATTCCGTCAAACGTTTAAAATTGCCTCGCTCAACGCCTCCCGCGACTGGCTTTTCGAGGTCGCTTACCGACTCCGTCTCGACTACTCGCCTTGGGACGCCGCGTCGCAAGACGTCGAAACGCAAGCGACGCTCGAACGTCTAAAGTCTTTCGCCGCAAAGCGTTGGCCCGACGGCGCGCTCTCCGCTTTCGCAACCGGATACCGGCGTTCCGACGGCTCGTTCAACGGTTTGCCTCGCGAAATCAACGTCGTCAAATCGCTCGACGATCTCTTCTTCTCCCCCGCTCCCCCGGTTGACGGCGTTCAAAGCCCGACGTTCGCCGAACTCTTAAGCAAAGCCGAACAAGGCTTTACCGAATTAGTTTTCCCGTTTTTCGCCCTTTGGCCCGACTCGCGCGCCGTCCTGACCGCCCCTCGTCTTCCCGGCGTTTTCAACCCCAGCTACTGCGGTTCCGAAACCGACGTCGGAGAAGACAGGCTCGGTTACGCGCTCGCGCTCTTCCAAGCCGGGCGCTACGCGGAGTCGTCGAAGAAATTCGACGCCTTGTCAAAGATGAAGAAAAAGCCGGACTGCGCTTACGCGAAATCGCCCGAATACGACGACGCCGATTGGGCGACGCTGCAAGAAGCCGCGCGAATCGCCGCCGCAAGCGTTCGCCAACTCGCGAAAAATAAAAAGTTAAAGCGCTAACCGCCCCAAACCGTCCGCCGCGCCGACGCGGTTTCCTCCGTTTTCGGCGCGACGTTTCTCTTGCGATTTTCGCCGTTATTTTTTTTCATTTTTTTTCGACGTTTTTTCTTGCTTTTCTTATCGAATCCGATTATACTAAAAAGAAGCGAAGGCGGAAGTTGCGTTCCCAATTTGACGCCGATTAACATTCTCGACGCTACATTCCGCCGCGCCGCGTTTCTCCAACGACCGTCCAAACAACCTTCAAAGTCCAAAATCCGCCCCGCTCAAGAAAGGCGCCGTCGATGTTCCCTCCGCCAACCCTCCCTCCCGCCGTCGATTATCCGAACGACTTGGCGTCGCGCCTCCTTTCGTTATTAACGCAAACCTTGGAGCCGATTGGGTTTATACCAACGTCGAATTACCGTCGATTTTATTCTTGGACGCGCCGAACCCAAATGCTCGAGCAGCGTTGCCGTCTCGAATTTTTCGACGCCTTCTCCTTCTATTTTGGGTACGATTATCGTTTTCTTTCGCCGTCGAACTTCGAATCTTGGGGCCCGTTCGACGCTTGGCCCCCCGCCGAAGCCGCCGCGGCGCGCCGAATCCTCGAACGTTTCGAAACGGCGCGTCGCAACTTCGTCCACCGCGTCGGGTTCGCCAAGCGTCATAAAACGTTCGACGGTTTTTGCGCGCTCGATTTGCAAGCCTGCCCGTATTCCGCCGGAAACGCCGACGTCGCCGAACGCTCGTTCGCGACGTTTCGCAAAACGCTCGAAGAGCATATCGCGCCCTTTTTCGAGCGACGCCGCGAAGCGCTCGATCTCTTGCGCGCCTACGACGACGGCTCGATTTCCGCCGTCGAGTTCAACCCGAGATTCGACGCGACCGCTCCTCCCGTCGACGACGCCGGGCGATATTTCGGCGACGACCCGATTCTTAACGCGTTGAACTTAATCGGGTTGCGTTTTCAAAACAAGCAATCCGGCGAAGCGCTCGTTCTCGCCGACGCGCTCGCCGATTTCCTCCTTCGCTTCGACGCGAACGTCGTCGATTTTACCAATTCCGGCGGTTTTTACGCGAATTGTTACAACGCGCCGTTCGCTTCGCCTTATTGCCGCGCGGCGTTTGAAGTCGCGTTACTTGGCGTCGAAATCGCCCGCCGACGCATCGCCGTCGACGGCCCGGGCCCCCAAGCGACGCGGCGTCCTCTCGAACATTTCCCGCCGCAAGCGTTGAAACATCGGCAGTTTAAGCGTCCGGCGTTCACGTCCCCCGGCGTCGACGAAGCGGAGGTCGCGTCTCTTCTTTGGACGGCGCGTTTTTCGAACGACGAAACAAAAGCGGCGCGAGCGCTCCAACGCTTAGAAGAACTCGCAAATCAAGCGGCGATTGTTGTTTACGAAGGACCAAATAACCGCCGCCTCGTCGCGAACGCGACGTTTGACGCCGAGTCGCCAATTCCCGCCGCCGCTCCCGCTCCGCTTCAACCGAAGCCGACGCCCGTTCCGAAAAACGCCGACGACGCGACGTCGACGTTCAAAGACGACTTGCGGCGCCGTCTCGAAGAAGTTTTCGCGCAACATCTTGAACCGCTTGGCTTTAAAGGCGGACGTTCGCAACGTTGGACGCAAAAAACGCGGTCGCTTTCGCGTTATTGCCGGTTCGCTTTTTGGGACTCGCGAAACGCCGTCGCCGTCGCGTTCGGATATTCCGTTCTCCCTTGTTACGCCTGTTGGGACGACGCGCCGCAAGACGCCGAAAGTCAAGAACTTATCGCCCGTTTCCGCAAAGAAAAACCGCGTTTTGACCTCGATTGCGCCAACTTCGTTTTCTATTTCGATTCGCCGTCCGATTTTTTCGGCGCGAATATCGACTTGAAGTATCCCGACCTAAGCGGCGATCCCGAACCCCTTGTCGTCGAAGCGGATACGTTCCTCCGCGCCGAAATTATTCCCTTTTTCAAACGCTTTCCCAAAACGGACGACCTTCTGCGCGAATACGACGCCGGGCGGCTCGAGCAAGCGTTCGCGCTCGGTCGAAGCGCCGGGCCCGACCGCGAGTTCGTCGCCGCTCAAAACTATTATCGCGCCGGGAATTACGTCGAAGCGCTCGCTCGTTTCGAAGCGGTTCCGGAGCGGTTCCGCGAACTTGCCGCCGCCCCTCGAGACGCTCGGGACGAACTTCTTCTCGAAGTCGCGCGATTAGGAGCGTTAAGCGTTCGCAAGAAACTCGAATCAATCGGAGACGAGGTCGTTTCGCCCGTTCCGCGACGTCCGATAACACCCGTTCCCGAACCGCTTGCGACAGCGCTTCCGTTCGCGGATTCCCGAGAGCGGCGGACGATTTTCGGAGCGCGAGAAATTGCGAACTCCGCGTTCGCTCCGGAAGCGGAACCGGCGCTTCGCAGGCTCGAAGCGGGCGCCGAAACGTTGCGGACGTTCCAAGAAAAAACCGCGCAAGTCTTGGAACCGCTCGGCTTTACGCGCGAATCGCCGATCTCTTGGCTCCTGGAAACGGCGACTCTTCGTCAACGTTTTGCTCTTGCGGTTTTCCTCGGCGGCGGTTGCCATTTTGGGTTCGGCGCCCAATATTATCAAAAGCTCGATCTCTCCCCTTGGGCCGCCGCGCCGCAAGACGCCGAAACGCAAACGACGCTCGCCCGGATGCAAGCGATTGTCGAACAACGGTTTGCAAACGCGCCTTTCGCCGAAAAAACTTGGAGCGCGGACTATTCGCGAGTTTTTCTTCTCGAACGGCGCGCGTCGTCCCCCTCTCCGCTCGAAAAACTTTTAAACGAAGCGGACAAAGAACTTACCAACGTCGTCCTTCCGTTTTTCGACGCTTCGCGCAAGTCGCCCGACGCGTTGCTCGATTCCGCTCCGCTCGACGTCTTAACCCGTTTTGCGTTAACATCTTACAGCGATTCTACAATCGGGAAATTCGGGTTCGCCCTCGCGCTTTTCCAATCGGGACGTTACACGGAGTCGTCAAAAAAGTTCGACGCCCTCGCCAAACGCAAGAAAAAACCGAACGACGCCCCGGAATACGACGACGCCGATTGGGCTACGCTACAAGAAGCCGCGCGAATCGCCGCTACAAGCGTTCGTCAACTTGAAAAACATCGCAAAACGCCCCAATAAAAGCGTTATAAACGCTCAAGCAACCGTTTAAACATTTTCAAAAAATCGTTAAATTCCTCCAACCCAAACGCTCAAAGGAAAACGCTAATGTCAAACGCGCCGCTTCTACCGCCCGTCGCCGATTTGCCGAACGATTTGGCTCCGCGCCTCGTTTCGCTTTTAGCGCAAACGTTGGAGCCGCTTGGTTTTACGCCGCAATCTAAATACGGTCTTTGTTATTCTTGGACGCGCCGCGCCGAGACGCTCGTTCAACGTTGCGGCCTCCAATTCCAGCATTCTAGGTGTTGGCTTTGGCACGATTTTCGTTTGCCGCCGTCGACGACTTTCGCCTCTTGGAGCGACTTCGACGGTTGGGCGCCCGCTGAAGCCGCCGCGGCGCGTCGAACGCTCGAACATTTTCAAGCGACGCGTCGCAACTTCGAACACGAATTGATTTACGAACGACGCAACGCGCTCGATAAACACAGCGTCGTCAACGCCGACTCCGCCGAAAAAGCCGAAACCTCCTACCAACGGGAGCGCGCGACGTTCGAAAAATACGTCGTCCCGCTTTTTCAGCGACGCCGCGAAGCGCTCGACCTCTTGCGCGCTTACGACGACGGAACGCTCGCCGCGCTCGAAACCAACGAGGAATTCGTCGGTATGTCGCCCCTCCCGGAAGCGTCGGACGCGGAGCTTTACTTCGGTTCCGACGCTATTCTGAACGTCTTAAATTTAAGCGGTTTGCGACTTCAAAACGGCCAAAACGCGGAAGCGCTCGCCCTCTTCGACGCGCTCGCCGACAATCTCTTGCCCGAACCGTCTCACGTTGTCGCGTCGAACCTCCTTTGGGGGGCGGAACTCGCTTTTGGGATTTTGGACGCCGCCTATAGCCGCGCGGCGTTCGAAGTCGCGATACTCGGCGCCGAGGTCGCCCGACGACGTATTATCGCCGACGGCCCGGGCCCAAGCGCGACGCGACGTCCTTGTTCTCCTCATCCGACGCAAATAACGAAACCGCGCTCATTTAAGCGCCCGGCGTTTACGTCTCCTAACGTCGACGAAACGGAGGTCGCGTCTCTTCTTTGGACGGCGCGTTTTTCCGACGACTCGTCGCTGGCGGCGGAAGCGATTCGACATTTGGAGCAACTCGCAAACCAAGCGCCGATCGTCGTTTACGAAGGCCCGAACGAACGCCGACTCGCCGCGAACGAAGCGGTTCCCCTTCTCAACGCCGCCAAGTCGCCGCAACCGTCGCCCCCGATTCTCCCGCCGTTCGACTCGGATTGCGACGCGACGCCGCCAACTTCGCTTGCCGCAGAAACGCCGAAAAACGTCGACGCCGCGATCTCGGCGCTCAAAAACGACTTGCGTCGGCGACTCGAAAAGGTGTTCGCGCAACGTCTTGAACCGCTTGGCTTTAAAGGCGGGCGTTCGCAACGTTGGACGCAAAAAACGCGGTCGCTTTCGCGCTATTGCCGCTTCGTTTTTTGGGATCGCCGCGATCTTGTCGCCGTCTCGTTCGGTTACGCGCCCCTCCCTTGTTACGCTTGTTGGGACGCCGCGCCGCAAGACGCCGAAAGTCAAGCGCTTATCGCTCGGTTTCGCAAGGAAAAACCGCGATTTGGCCCCGGTTGGGCGCCGCCCGGCGGCGTCTCCGTCTTCAAATTGTCGAACGACTTTTTTCAAACGGAGCTTGCTTGGGATTATCTCGTTAAAGACGGCGACTTAGAACCACTCGTCGCCGAAGCGGACGCCTTTTTGCGCGCCGAAATTGTTCCGTTTTTCGAACGTTTTCGCGAAACGGACGACCTTTTGCGCGAATACGAAGCCGGGCGTCTTCCGCAAACGTTCGTCTTCGGGCCCAACTCCGGAGCGAACCGCGAGTTCGTCGCCGCGCAAACCTATTTTCGCGCCGGAAATTACGCCGAAGCGCTCGCGCGGTTCGAAGCGGTTCCGGAGAGTTATCGCCGTTTCGACTCGTCGCCGCCCAACGACCAAGAAACGCTCCTTCTCGAAGTCGCGCGTTTAGGCGCTTTAAGCGTCCAAAAGATCATCGAATCGCGACGCGACGCCGCCGTTCCCGCCGACGCTTCGCTCTCCGCGCCAACCGCCGATTCTCTTCCCGCTCCGTTCGCTTCGCGACGCTCGGCACCCGCCGTCCCGGAACCATTGGCGACCGCCGTTCGGCATTACCCCCTCTTTCGAGAATCCCAAGTCTATCGCTTGCAAGAGTTTGCGGCGTCGTCGTTCGAACCGGAAAGCGCGGCGGCGCTTCGCGGACTCGAATCAGGCGCCGAAACGTTGCGAACGCTCCAAGAGAAATGCGCGCAAGTCTTGGAACCGCTCGGTTTTACGCGGACTTCGCCGGTCGATTGGACGCGGGAGTCGGCGACGCTTCGTCAACGTTTTTATCTCGAAGTCCTTCCGGGATTTCATTTTACGTTCGAAAGTGTTTACTATCAAAAACTCGATTTTTCGCTTTGGGACGCCGCGCCGCAAGACTCCGAAACGCAAGCGACGCTCGCTCGGTTCAAAACTCTTGTCGAGCAACGGTTTGCGAACGCCGAATTTTACGAAAGTCATTGCGGTTTCGATTATTACAGGCATTCGCATCGGAAAACAAACGCGGACGACGCCGAAGTTCTCGCCGAACTCCTAAACTGCGCGGATAAATGCTTTACAAAAACCGTTTTCCCGTTTTTCGAACGTTGGCGCGAGTCGAGCGACGTCTTGGCCGATCCCGCGCCTTGCGACGCTCAAAACCGTTTCGGCTTCGTCAAGAACGACGCCGGGCAAGCGAAATTCGGTTACGCGTTCGCGCTCTTCCAAGCCGGGCGCTACACGGAGTCGGCGAAGCGGTTCGACGCCGTCGCGAAGATGAAGAGAAAGCCTTACGCTTGGCCGGAATACGACGACGCCGATTGGAAAGCGCTACAAGAAGCCGCAAAAATCGCCGCCGCCAACGCTCGCGAACTCGCCCAATTCGGCAAAACGCGCAAGAAAAAATAAACGTCGACGCGCTCAAACCGCAAATTTACAACGCGTCGCCTTTAATTTAACGTCGCCCAAATAGCGGCGACGTCAAAATTTAACGTCAAGAAAAACGAACCGCGCCCCTACCCTCGGAGCGCGGCTCTTCGTTTTTGTCCGTCAGACTTCCTTGAAGTCTTTTAACGGTAATCATTTAAGCATTTTTTAGCCTTATCGAAATTCATCGCGCAAACAACGTCCCTAAAAAACAACGTCGGCGGCTTACCCCTTGCGCATTCGTCCTTAAAAACAAGAGAGCGCTCGTTTTACGCCGCTCGCCAAGTCGCGGGAGATTTGGTTTTACCCAACCCTAAGTTCCGGTATTGCGCGAATTTAGCGCAACTTCCGTTCGTTTTCTTATCGGCTTTTTTCCTTCTTCCTTTCCTTTCTTCCTTTGACGCCTCGCCAACGGTCGCCCTTCCTTCGATTAGCGGAAAGTCGAGGGAAAACCAATCGGAAGATTTGCCGATAAAATTCAAAAAATAACGCCGTCTCGGTCGACGCCGACGTTTCTTCTCCGCTCTCTCGCGAAAATTTAACGCGTCGGCGTCGGTCAAGACGGCGCCAAGCAAGCAAACTTGCCCATCCCACCTATTTCCAAAACTCTTTTAAGCTCTCCTATTTTCTTTCTTCAACAGACTCGCTAAAATCGGAAGTCGCGCTCGCCCGCTTCGATGCGGCGCAACCGTTCGGCGGCGATCGCTCGAATTTTCTCGCTTGGAATCCTTTGCAATTCGGCGGCGATCAGGCGTTCGCCGAGCGTTTTCGTTTGCGACGTCGCGTAATCTTCGAGATACTCCTTGAGCGTCATAAGCGCGTTCGGTTGGCAACAGTTCGCGATTTGGCCCGACTTCACCAACGTCATAAAACGGTCGCCGGTGCGTCCCTCGCGATAGCAAGCGGTGCAAAAACTCGGGATATGGCCCATTTCCAGAAGCCAAGCGACGATTTCGTCGAGCGTTCGGCGGTCGCTTACGTCGAATTGCGACGAGTTGTCTTCGACGGGCTCTTCCTCGACGTACCCGCCGACGCTGGTGCGCGACCCGCCGCTAAGTTGCGAAACGCCAACCTTTAAAACGCGTTCGCGGGCTTCTTGCGACTCCCGCGTCGAGACGATGATCCCGGCGTAAGGCGCGGCGATACGCAACACCGCGACGATTTTTTCGAACGTATCGTCGGAAATCCCGTTGGCAAAAGAGCTTGCGTCGACCGAGTCCGCGTCGCGAATCCTCGGAACGCTGAAGGTGTGCGGGCCGACGCCCTTGGCCGCCTCCAAATGCTCCGCGTGCATCAGCAAGCCGACAAAATCGTAACGATAAAGGTTCAAGCCGAACAGGACGCCGCAGCCGACGTCGTCGATTCCGCCGTCCATCGCGCGATCCATCGCCTCGGTGTGCCAAGCGTAATCGCTCTTCGGCCCGCTCGGGTGCAACGCTTCGTAAGTCGTTTTATGATAAGTCTCTTGAAAAAGAATATACGTTCCGATTCCCGCTTCTTTCAGCTTGCGGTAGTTCTCGATCGTCGTCGCGGCGATATTGACGTTGACCCGACGAATCGCGCCGTTTTTATGCTTAATCGAGTAGATCGTTTGGATCGCGTCCAAGACGTACTCGATCGGATTCATCGTCGGATGCTCGCCGGTTTCGAGCGCAAGTCGTTTGTGTCCCATATCTTGGAGCGCGACCACCTCGGCGCGAATCTCGTCCGTCGTCAACTTTTTACGTCGTATCGTCTTATTTTTCAAATGATAAGGACAGTAAACGCACCCGTTGACACAGTAGTTCGAGAGGTAAAGCGGCGCGAACATCACGACGCGGTTCCCGTAAAACCGTTCTTTGATTTCTCGCGCCAACCCGAAAATCCGCGCGTTTTTCTCCGGAAGTTCGCAGTCGAGCAGAACGAGCGCTTCGCGATGCGTCAACCCTTGCATTTTCCGCGCTTTATCGAGAATCGCGTCGACAAGCGTTTCGTCGTTTTTGCGTTCGGCGGCGTACTCGAGCGTCGCCAAAATTTCCGCGTCGTCGATAAATTCTTCCGCTTTCGTCGATTTCGGGTCGTACATTGTCGCGTTCCTTTTTTTCGCGGCGAGCGTCGCCTTTGCTTTCGTTCGGTTCGTTTCCGTCGATTATACGCCAAACGTCCGCCTCGTCAACGCGGCGCTTTCGTTTTTTCCGTTTTTATCTTTCCGCCATTTCCAGCGTATCGACACGACATTCCGCAACGTAAATTTCTCGTCCGCTCGATTTAAAGGTAGACAAGGTCTTACCGCGCCAAAAGCCTAGGGCGTGTTGTTATAATTCATCCTCCCCCTTGCGCAACCGTTGCGAAATGATATAATGCGCGCATAAAGATCACTAAAAAACAATACCCAAAAATCGAGTCGCTTTTGCCAAAACCGCGCGGCAACTTTACCGTTAAACACTTAAAGGATTTGTGCGCAATGTTTTACGTCGCCAGAAACGGTTGTAAACAGCGCGCTCTGCCTCAACGCCAGGGATTAGGAACACGGTCTATCGCCGCTTTCGACGTCGGGCTGAAAACGGCGTCTTGTCGCGCGTATTGGAAGTTCTTCAAAACGAAGAGTTTATCGGC
>JAFSDX010000163.1 GCA_017436025.1 Thermoguttaceae bacterium | reverse complement strand
GAAAAACAAACGACGGCGCCGGAGTCGCGGCGTTCGAGTTCGTCTTCGTCGACGCAACTCGACGAAGCGACCGGCGACGTTCGTTTGCGGAACGTATTCGTCGCGTCAAAGCGGCGAGCGACGGAGCGCGATCGCGTCCCGTTTCGACTGAAATTGTCCTTAATTAATAGATAGTCGGCGTTCGCAAAATGGAAATCATTGAAGTAACAACCGAAAACGACCGCAAGAAGTTCGTCGAACTTCCGCGCAAAATTTATAAAAACGATCCGAACTGGACCGCCCCGTTCGATTTTCAAACGCGCGAAAAACTCGACCCGAAACGAAATCCGTTTTTCCGACATGGATGGGCGAAAATGTTTCTCGCCGTCGAAGGTTCCGAGGTTCTCGGGCGGATCGTCGCGTCGGACGACCCGCGTTTCAACGAGGAAAACGGATCGAATATGGGTATGTTCGGCTTTTTTGAGGCGGTCGACGACCAAAACGTCGCGAACGCGCTCTTCGACAAAGCCGCTCGCGTTTTGAAAGAGGAGCGCAAACGCGACCTCCTTTTCGGCCCGGTCGAATTTTCGACGAATTACGAGTGCGCGCTTTTGGTCGAGGGGTTCGACTCGCCGGCCAAGGTGATGATGCCGTACAACCCGAGCTATTATCCGCGACTTTTCGACAATTGGGGACTCCAAAAGAACCGCGATTTGTTCTCCTGGTGGTTCGACGAGAGCGCGATTTTCGCCGACCAATGGCGGCCGATCGTCGAACGGTTGCAAAAACGTTACAATTTTACGGTGCGCGGCATTTCGCTCAAAAATTTTGCCGCCGACGTCGAGCGTTGTATGGAAGTTTACGAGGCGGTGCGTTCCGAATGGTGGTGGGCGTGCGTTTCGTTAACGCAAGAGGAGGTGCGCGCTTACGCCGAAAATTTGCGGAAAATCGCGTGTCCGGAACAAGCGCTTTTGGCCGAGGTCGACGGCAAACCGGTCGGTTTTTCGATCACCGTGCCCGACTTCAACGAGGCGGCGCGACCGCTAGGGGGCAAGCTCTCTTGGCTGGGCGTTCCGTATTTAGGGGCGCTGCGTTTGAAATACCGTTTGAAACGGGTCAAGGGCGCGCGAATGATGGTGCTTTGCGTGCTGCCGGAGTATCGCCGCAAGGGCGTCGCCGAACGTTTGATTTTGAACACGTTCGATTACGGTCGCAACGTGTTGAAATACGAGAACGCCGAACTCGGTTGGACGGACGAAAACAACGACAAAATTAATCACGTCTTGGAACGCGTCGGCGCCAAACGTTGCAAGCGGTACCGCGTCTATCAAAAGGATATTTGACGGTAGCGCCGGTTTTAACGTTTGCGCGGCGGCGGAATGGAGCGAGGCGAGAAAAAGCGTGTAAAATAGGCGAGTTTCGCGACGTCGAAACTTGATATTGATGCAACGTTAATCCGAGGAGGAAACGAAATGTCCCGACGCTTTCTTTGTTCGATTATTGGAGCGGCTTTGCTCGCCGGGGCCGCGACGCTTCCGGCGTCCGCGCAAGATTATTCGTACCACGCGTACAAAAATAATAAGGAGCGGTACGCGCAAACGCTTGGCGAACTGCTCGACGCGGCCCGGGCCGATTTGCGCGTCGAAATCGTCGTCGACGCGAACGCTAAGCCGTTTTTGGAGCAAAAAATCCCGGTCGCGCCTTGGAAATATTGGGCCGACCCGAGTTTGCGATTGGCGTATCTCCTTGCGCCGCTCGACTTAACGTTTGAAAAAACCGGCGAAAATTCCTTCCGCGTTTACGAGCCTTGGTACCAAAACCGACCCGAAGACGAGGCCGCCGCGCACTTGGAGCGAGCGAAAGCGCGTTACGCCGACCGCGAAAGTTGGGAAAAACGCCGCGACGCAATCCGAGCGACGCTCCTTAAAGAGTTCCAACTCGACCCGGCGCCGAAAAAAACGCCGCTCAACCCGATCGTTTCGGAGACGCGCCAACACGACGGTTACTCGACGACGAACGTCGCGCTTGAAATCTTCCCGAAATATTGGGTTTGCGGAACGCTTTTCCGTCCGACCGAAGGGGACGGGCCGTTCCCGTTGGTCGTTTCGCCGCACGGACACGGGAAAGAAGGGCGTTTCGCCGCCGATCAACAGTACCGCGCCGCGACGTTGGCTCGGATGGGCGCCGTTGTTTTCGCGCACGGGATGCTCGGTTGGGTTGGAGACACGCCGCTGAAAATCGATTCGCACCGCGACCCGATTTCCGGCGGAATTCAAACTTGGTCGACAATGCGCGTAATCGACTATTTGACGAGCCTTGAAAACGTCGACGCGAGTCGAATCGGGATCACCGGCGAGTCGGGCGGCGGGTCGCAAACGTTTTACGCGTCGGCGCTCGACGAGCGAATTACCGTTAGCGTTCCGACGGTGATGGTCTCGGCGCACTTTTACGGCGGGTGCCCCTGCGAAAGCGGGACGCCGTTCCATTCGCGCCTCGGCTGCATTACGAACGCCGAAGTCGCCGCGACTTTCGCGCCGAAACCGTTGAAGTTGATCGCGTCGAAACAGGACTGGACGAAGAACACCCCGACGGTAGAGTATCCGTTCCTGCAGTCGATTTACGGGCTTTACGACGCCGCCGACCGCGTCGAATACGAGATTTTCGACGAGCCGCACGGGTACGGCAAGTCGAACCGCGGCGCGCTTTATCCCTTCTTCGCGAAGGAGTTGGGGCTCGACTTGAGCCGCGTCGACGAATCGAAAGTAACGATCGAGCCGATGGAGGCGATGACGCCGTTCGGCCCGAATTGCGAGAAGTACCCGGAGGGCGCCGTTCGGACGCTCGAGGAACTCCGCGCCGCGTTCGAGGCGGCGAAAAGCGCCGAATAACGCCGTTCGACGTTAAAATCGAAACGATTTTTGCGCCGTCGACCCGGTTTCGAGCCGCTCGACGGCGTTTTTTGTCGCGTTGAAGCGGAAAGGCTAGCGAGAATAGGAAAGTTGCGAAAAAAATGACGAAAGAGGCGGTTTTTTTGGCGACGGCGGCGGTCGAAACGTTGCGGAATTTGCGTCGCGCGGCGCCTTTGACGCACTGTATAACGAATTATGTAACGGCGAACGATTGCGCGAACGTTTTGTTGGCGTTCGGGGCCTCTCCGATAATGGCGGACGCGCCGGAGGAAGTCGAAGAGATTGTCGCGCTTTCGACGGGGTTGGTCGTCAATTTGGGAACGCTTAACCGCTCGACGGTCGACGCGACGTTCGCGGCGGCGCGGCGGGCGAACGAACTTGGGATTCCGGCGGTTCTCGACCCGGTCGGCGTCGGCGCGTCGCGCTTGCGAACGGAGACGGCGCGTCGATTGTTGGACGAAATTCGATTCGCCGCGATTCGGGGGAACGTTTCGGAGATCGCGGCGTTGGCGTTCGGAACCGGTTCGGTTCGCGGCGTCGACGCGGCGGTTTCGGACGCGGTTGCGGAGTCGAATCGTCGAGCGGTCGCGGAGCGGTTACGCGAGTTTGCGGCGGCGTTTCGAACGACGGTCGTCGCTTCCGGCGCGCTCGATTTGGTCGTCGACGCGGAGCGGTTCGCGACGGTTCGGAACGGTTCGGCTTGGGCGGCGCGGATTACCGGGGCCGGGTGTATGTCGACGGCGGTTCTCGGCGCTTGCGTCGCGGCGAATCGGGAGCGAGTTTGGGAGGCGGCGGTCGCGGCGACGGCGGCGTTCGGCGTTTGCGGCGAGATTGCGGAGCGTCGAACGGTTGAGCGCGGCGGCGGAACCGCGACCTTTCGAACGGAGCTGATCGACGCGGCGTCGACGGCGGAGCCGGAGCGGTTGGCCGAACTTTTGCGCGTCGAAGCGGAGGTTTTCGGCGGCGTTTGAACGCGAAAATGCGAAATGAGGCAAAATACGTCGAGACGAACGGTCGCGCAAGGTGGAGAAATGGAGAAAATAAGGCGATGAGCGAAAATTTGACGACGCGAAAACGGTTCGACGCGGCGGCGTTGCGGCGAGCGTTGCGACTTTACGCCGTTACCGACCGAACTTGGCTCGGCGGGAATAGCGGCGACGCGGCGATTTCGGCGTTGGCGGCGCAAATTGAAGCGGCGCTTCGCGGCGGCGCGACGGTCGTTCAACTCCGCGAGAAAAATTTGAGCGCCGACGAGTTTCTGCGCGAGGCGGTCGCGGTCAAGCGACTTTGCGAACGCTTCGACGTTCCGCTGATTATCGACGACGCGCTCGACGTCGCGCTCGAATGCGACGCGGACGGGTTGCACGTCGGCCAACGCGACTTGGAAGCGGGGGAAGCGCGGCGGGCGCTCGGGCCGAATCGGATACTCGGCGTCTCGGCGCAAACGGTTGCCGACGCGAAACTTGCGGTTGAACGCGGGGCGGACTATCTCGGCGTCGGGGCGGTTTTTCCGACGGCGACGAAGGCCGACGCGGACGCCGTTTCGCTCGAAACGTTGCGAGCGATTTGCGACGCGGTTTCCGTTCCGGTCGTCGCGATCGGCGGGATCGGAGCGGCGCAAGTCGAGCGGTTAACCGGAACCGGAATCGTCGGCGTCGCGGTCGTTTCGGCGATTTTCGGGAGACCCGACGTCGAAGCGGCGACGCGGGAACTCGAACGGTTGACGCGGCGGTTGGCGGAAAGTCGATCGGTCGCGGCGACTTTAACGGAAAAATAAAACGCGAATTTAGGTAAAATAGGGAAATGGCGCGGCAAGCGCAAAAGAGCGGAAAAGATGCAAGAAAACGGATTGAGCGAATTAAAGCGGTTGGGGCGATTGAGCGGGGTTGTTTTTGATCTTGACGGAACGCTTCTCGATACGATGACGCAATGGAACGCGCTCGGGCTCGAATATTTGCGTCTTCAAGGCGTCGAGGCGGGGCCGGAGTTGACCGAGCGGCTGTCGACGATGAGCTTGCGGCAAAGCGCGGAGTTTTTCCGGAGCGAATACGGGCTGAAAATCGAGTTGGCGGAGATCGTTGAAACGATGAAGTCCCGTCTTATAACGCTTTACAACGAGGAAGCGGCGCTGAAACCGGGCGCGCGCGAAACGCTTCGGCTCTTGAAGGAACGGGGCGTCGGAACGGCGATCGCGACCGCGACTTCGTCGGAACTGGCGGCGGCGGGACTTCGGCGCAACGACGCGCTCGATTTCTTTAGCGCGCTTTTTTCTTGCAAAGACCCGGGGATTCGCGTCGGGAAAGCGGAGTCGGCGAAGGTGTTCGACGTCGCTCGCGAGTTTTTGGGAACTCCGCTCGACGAAACGATCGTCGTCGAGGACGCGTTGCACGCCGTCGAAACCGCGAAAAACGCCGGATACTTCGTCGTCGCGATTTACGACCCGACGGAAGATAGGCGAAAAGAAACGATTAGGCAAATTGCGGACGTTTATTTCGACGATCATTTCGCGTTGGTCGCTTGGTTGCGCGAAACGTTGGCGGCGAACGAAAATTAACGACGGCGCGTTTGTTGATATTTGGAGGCAATTATCGGTTTTGGCGCGGAAAGAACGGGGCCGAACGCGTCGCAAATAACGAAACGGATTTGCGTCTTTTCTTGACTTGACGTTGTTTCTAGCGTTCGTCGTTTTCGTCGGCGAGACGAAGGCGATTTTGCAAATATTGGCGAACTTCGGTCGTCGCGGCAAGATCGAGCGGCGTTTTACCGAGCTTATCTTTAACGTCAAGTTCGAGACGTTCTTCTTCGACGAGCCAAACGACGGCGCGAAGAGCGCCCCGACGCGCCGCGACGTGAAGCGGCGATTGCGAACGCCAACCGAGCGAACGAACGTCGGCGCCGTATTCAACCAAAAGACGCGCCATTCGGTAATCGCCTTTTGCGAGCGCGCCGAAAAAAGCGGCGTTGAGGTCGGCGGCGTCCGCGAAACGCGCTTTTTTTTCTTCGAAAAGCCAACGAACGAGGTTCCGATTTCTCGACTGCGTCGCGAAACGTAAAACCGACGCGCCTTTGAGCGTTCGCGCGTCGACGTCCGCTCCTAAATCGATAAAATAGCTAACGAGCGCAAGATAGCCGCTTCGAGCGGCGCAGTGCAACGGCGTTTCGTTCTTCGGACTTCGCGTTTTAATATTGGCGCCGCGTTCGACGAGATGGCTAACCTTCTTTAAATCGCCCGATTTTGAGGCGGTAAGGAGGCGCGCGTCGACGCCGCGGGTCGGATGAGAACGCATAAAAGGCCTCCTTTCGTAAGGGAAAACGGGGAGCGGTAAAATTAAAGGATAACGTTGGCGTTTGGAAGGGGAGGAAGGAAAGGAAAACTTTGAGTCTTAACGGGTAAAATTTAAAAACGTGCGAACGAAGTAATTTGTTTTTTTTTTTTGATTGGTGGTACGTAAATCTGGGCGTAAAAACGGCGCGACCGCGTTTCCCGTTTCCGTCGACCGGCGAGGACGACGAATTATCGGCAATTTTCGAATATTTTCGAAAGAACGGTTTTTACGTCTGTTCTTTGAAAAAATTCAACTTTTGATAAAACGCTTATAATTATCCTCAAAATATTGATTTTGTCAAGCTAGAAAAATGAGCGTTAACCAAAAAAGACAAATATTGTTTTGACTCTTTCAAAAACGCGCCGTTTGTGTTATAATATAGGGGGAAAAACGTTTCGTTGCGGGTCGTCGGCGTTTCGGAACGCGTCGAAGATCGAATGCGAGACGTTTTTAAGAATTTTAGCCGATCGATATTGAAACGAATATCTCCGTCCGAACGGTTTTGATTGTTTTGGCGGTTTTAGCGATTTTGACGGACGTTTTTAGCGTTTATAACGGTCGCGCCGCCCGACGTTTTTTCGCGGCGGGCGGTTTGCAGTCGTCGTCAAGTTAAAACGGGCGATTTATCGTCGGGTATCGAGAGAAAATAAAGGCGCGGCAGGGCGCCGAGGAGTTGAAAATGTTTACTGGGCTTGTCGAAACGTTGGGGAAAGTCGCGCGAATCGTCGTCGAGGGGCCGATTTGCACGCTCGAGATCGAAGCGCCGAAAATCGCGGGGGGCGTCGAGGTTTCGGACAGCGTCGCGGTCAACGGCTGCTGTTTGACGGTCGTCGCGAAAACGGAAACGACCCTTTCTTTCCAAGCGGTTCCGGAGACCCTTTCGCGAACGAACCTCGGCGATTTGGTCGAAGGTTCGCCGGTCAATTTGGAACGAGCGTTGGCGTCGAACGCGCGGCTCGGCGGGCACTTCGTCAGCGGACATATCGACGGGTTGGCCGAGTTGGTAAAGATTGACGATCATAACGGCGAGTGCGCGGATTATTACTTCCGGATTCCGAAAGATTTGGCGAAGAATATGGCGTCGAAGGGGTCGGTCGCGGTCGACGGCGTCAGCTTGACGTTGGTGCGTTGCGAGCCGGAACTCTTTAGCGTCGCGCTGATTCCGTTCACCTTGGCGGAAACGACGCTTGGTTCGCGCAAAATCGGCGATAAAGTGAATATTGAAACGGATATTCTCTCGAAGTACGTCCAACGCCTCTTTGAAGCGCAAGAATGGGACTGATTCGAGCGAAAAACGGCGGGGAAAAAACGGAGAAACTGTTAAAATAGACGGTTTGTTTCGGTTTTACGGTTGTTAACGTCGGCGAAACGGGCGTCGACGGCGGACGCGTCGCGTTTTGAAACGGCGCGACGTTCCGGGTTTTGGTTTTCTTTTTTGAATAACGGCGTTGAAAACGCGTTGGACGACGCGGTTTGTTTTTCGACGTTGTTTCTTGATTTTACGTCGGTCGCGGGCGGCGAACGTCGGCGACCGGTTTTTGCGGAGTAGTTTTATCGATTTTAAGGTTTTTTTGGTCTTTATCGACGAGAAAGGGAACGCGATGCGCAATTTAAAAAGATTGTTGTTAAACGCGGCGTTTATTGGAACGGTTTTAGGCGCGGCGGCGAACGAAAACGCGTCGCTTTTCGGGAACGAAACGGCGAAAGAGGCGGTCGTCGGCGAATTTTTCGTTGCGCCGAACGGAAACGACGACGCCGCCGGGACCGAAGACGCGCCGTTCGCGACGTTGGAACGGGCTCGCGACGCGGTTCGGGCCGCTCGGGCGAAAGCCGGGGAGGCGGGAAAGGACGGCGTTTTCCAAATTCGGCTTGGCGAAGGCGAGTTTTCGCGAACCGTCCCGTTCGAGCTGGACGCCCGCGACTCGAAAACGCGCTTCGTCGGCGTTCCCGGGAAGACGACCGTTTCCGGCGGGCGCGAAATCGCCGGTTGGCGCGTCGCGACCGAAGCCGAAAAGAGCGCGTTTCCGAACCCGACCGGCGAAGTTTGGCGCGCCGAACTCCCGAAAATCGACGGCGCTCCCGTTTACTTCGAGCAACTTTTCGTTTCGGAACGCCGAGCGACCCGAGCCCGCTTCCCGAACGGCGGCGACTTCCTCCGTCCCGCGTCCGTTTGGGAAGAATCGTCGATGGACCCGAAAACGCGCCGCGCTCCGACCGCCTCGACGCCGCAAGAACTTCGAGCGAAGCCGGGCGACCTCGACGCGCTTCGGTTGGCCGAAATTCCGGCGGCGGAACTCCGATTCGCGCAGTTCGTCGTTCATCATCATTGGGACACGACGCGCCGCATTTTGCTCGGGTTCGCGCCGGAACGGAACGCCTTGCTCGCTCGCGGCGGGGCGATGAAGTCTTGGAACCCTTGGCGCGATTCGTCGCTTTATTATCTTGAAAATTTGCGAACGGCGTTCGACGCGCCGGGCGAATGGTTTTACGCGGGCGCCGAAAACGCCGTCTATTATCGACCGCTCGACGGCGAAACGCTCGGCGCGACCCGATTTGTCGCGCCGGTCGCCGGATTGGCCCGTTTGCTCGTCGTCGCCGGGACGCAAGATAAGAAAGTCGCGGACGTCCGCTTCGATAATATTAGCTTCGCTTATACCGACTCGCCGCGACTCGACGAACATATGCGCCCGGCTGGGCTCGACGTCGCGATTACCGGCGACTTGGCGAAACCGGGGCCGTCGCAGTTCGAACCGGCGCAGTCGGCGTTCTTCACTCGCGCCGTTTTGACGGTAAACGACGCCGAAAATATCGTTTTTGACGGTTGCAACGTCGCGCACGTCGGCGAATACGGGCTTTGGTTCAAAAACTGTTCCGACTGCGCGATGCGAAATTCCGACCTTTACGACTTGGGCGCCGGGGGCGTTCGCGTCGGCGGCGGGAAGATGGACGTCCGCAACGTCGTCGAAAATTGTTGGATTACGCAAGGCGGGCGCTTTCACGCGTCGGCGACGGCGGTTTGGGTTGGGCAAAATACGGAAGAAATAGCGATTTTGCGCAACGACATTTCCGACTTCTTTTACACCGGCGTTTCGGTCGGTTGGGTTTGGGGGTACAACGGCGGACACGCGTTCCGGAACCGAATCGAATTCAACCGGATTCACAAGATCGGGCAGGGGAAGCTCGCCGATATGGGGGGCGTTTACACCCTCGGAACGCAAACCGGGACGCGCGTCTGCAACAACGTTATTTTCGACGTCGAGTCTTACGGTTACGGAGGTTGGGGACTTTACCCGGACGAGGGAAGCGAGGGGATTTTGCTCGAAAACAACCTCGTTTACGACTGTATGGACGGCTCGTTCCACCAGCATTACGGGAAGGATAACGTCGTTCGCAACAACATTTTAGCGCGGAGCAAAGCGAACCCGGCCAAGGGCGGCCCGGCGCACCAGGTCGCGATTACTCGGGTTGAACCGCACCTCTCGGTCGTTTTCGAACGAAATATCGTTTATTGGAAGGACGGCGTCGCGCTCGGGTACAACGCCGACAAGGCGAAAGCCGAGTACCGCTCGAACCTTTGGTTCAACGCGGGGGGCGAGGCGACCTTCGTCGGGAAAACGCGGGACGCTTGGGCGCAAGAGAGCGGGCAAGACGCCGGCGGACTCGTCGCCGACCCGATGTTCGTCGACCCGGACGCGAACGATTTCCGTTTGAAACCGGGTTCTCCGGCCGAAAAGATCGGCTTCGTTCCGTTCGATTACTCGCAGGTCGGGCCGAACCGCGAACCGAGTTTCAAGCGTTGAACGAGAAACGGCGCAAAGAAGAACGCGGCGTCGTTTGGTTGAGCGGTTGTCGCGTTTTTAACGAAAAAACGGGCGCCGTTTAACGGCGACGCGAAAAAGGCGAATCGAAGCGTTCGGTTCGCTTTTTTAACGGAATTTTTGATTAACGGCGCGTTATTTCGAGAAAACGACGCGGTCGCCGTCGATTTCGAACTCGGCGTCGAGTTCGGCGGCGAGCGTCGAAGCGATTTTTGGCGCGTCGGCGTTGCGGAACTCGCAACTGACTCGGGTCGAAAGGTTCAAACCGGCGGCGGTCGCGGACGAGTCGAGCGAACACTCGAGTCCGACGTTTGTTTTGAGGAACGCGAAAACGTCTTTGAGCGTTTTATTCTTAATCGAGCCGGAAACGACTTTTCGCTTCCCGCCGGAATTGCGTTTTCCGTTCGTCTTTCCGTCGGCGTTCGCGACGTTCGCCTCCGTTCGAGCGGTTCGTCGGGCGGAGTTTCGGCGCGCTTCGTCGGCCCAACGTTCGCGTTTGATTAACGAAACGGCGTATTCGACCTTGGCGACCTCGGCGAACGACCCGGAAACTTGAATCGCGTCTTTTCCGTCGAGCCGAGCGGCGGCGAACTTGCAGTCCGGATAGTCCGATTTTCGCAATTTTGCGGCGTCTGCTTCCGGGTAAACGCGCTCGACTTGCCGCGAACGATCGAGCGTCGCCGGGCGAATCGCTTTTTCGGCGGCGTCGTAACGATAATCGACGTCGAAACCGAAAAGAAGAAGCGTCGTCAAATCGGAAACGACGACGTTCTTAAACTCGGCGGCGCGCCAACGGTCGAACGGCGTTTTCTCGAACCCGGCGAACTTCAACCGCGACCGGCTTGCCAACCGCTCGAACGTCGCCGCCGGTTCCGCGAAGTCTTCGACGGCGAAATCAAGCGGCGCCGTCAACCGTTGAGCGACGTTCTTGGGGAGTTCCGCCGCCGCTTCCCGCCGTAACGCGCAAAGAAGGAGAAGCTCGCCCGCCGCGTCTTTCGGAACGACGCAAAGGACGGAACCGTTCAGAACGCAGAAACTTAACTCCGCGTCGTCCAACATTTTGCGCAACGCGTCGACGAAAGGAACGTCGACGAACGAACCCGCGACCGCCGTCGACGGGTCGACGCGCCGGTCGATAAAATAGGCAAATTGGTAAAATTCGGCGTATCGCTCCAAAACCGAAACGAGCGGCGAACCGTCGAGCGTTAACGAAACCGGTTCGAAAAGTCGATTTTCGGCGGGATTATCGTTCGGCCCGGCGGCAAAAAGAGGGCGAGCGAAGGAAAAACGCGTCGCTTCCGCGGACGGTTCCGAAAAGGAAGGCGAAAAAAGGAACGGAGTCGCCGCGCCGACGAGCAAAACGCCTCTTTGGAAACGTCGACGAAATTTTAAATTGCGCCGCATTATTAAAAAATCCTTGGTTAATCGAAAAAACGTTTGACCAAACGGCCTGCAAAATCGTTAAAATCGCCGCCGTTTGCGTTGTTTGTCAGCGCGCGTCGACGGTAACGCCAGGCCAAACGTCGGAGCGGAACGGCGACGCGGGCAACCCGGCGCCGTTCGTCAAGTTGCAAATCGGGTTGTCGGCCCAAGCGTATCGAACGGCGACCGGGCGCTCGACCTCCGGCGCCGAAACGACGACCGTTTCGCCGTCGATTTCCGCTTTCGCCCAATAAAATTTGCGGTCGGCGCCCGCGACGGCGAACCCGCGCAACTCGACGTCGTCGCATTGGGCGTTCGCGCCGCTTTTCAAACCGCCGTCGATATTGTCGAAGGTCAAAACGACGCGGTTTCCGTCGACGCGCATCGAGCGAAACTCCGGCCCGTCGCAAACGACGTCGACGCCGTAAGTCCGCGCCAACGCCAACAACGCGAGCCGTTCGCCGACCGGCTTTTTGTCTTTCGGGTGAACGTCCGCCGCTTCGCCGACGTCGATCGCGACCGCGCAACCGACGTTTCTAAGTTGCCGCGCCGCTTGGCTTTGCGCTTCTCGGAGTTCCGCCCAAGAGCTGTTCCCCGGTTGCGGACGCGGCGCCATAAAGTTGGCAAGCTGGACAAAATAGAACGGAAAATCGCCCTGTTCCCAATCTTGCCGCCAACTCTCGACCGCGATCGGGAAAAGGAGGCGATATTGCCAAGCGCGCCCGGCGTTCGCTTCGCCTTGATACCAAACGACGCCTTTGATCGCGAACGGTTTGAGCGGTTCGAGCATTCCGTTGCGGAGGGCGCCGGCGCGTTGATTTTCGGGCGTTTTTTCTAAACGCGCCGGGGAAGCGAGCCCGGAAAGCTCCGGATGTTCGACGAGAAGACGCGGTTCGATCCAAGCCTCGCAAGACGCGCCGCCCCAAGCGACTTCGATCAAACCGACCGGAACCTGAATCGTTTCGCGGAGCCGCCGCCCGAAAAAATAAGCGACCGCCGAAAAATCGCGCGCCGTTTTCGGCGAACACGCCGTCCAAGCCGCGTTAAAGTCGGTTAGCGGTTCCGTCGCGCTTTTGGTTGGAATCGTTAAAAACCGCAAATTCGGATAATTCGCCGTCGCGATTTCGGCTTGAGCGTCCTTCGCGCGGCGCAACGGAAAGCCCATATTCGACTGCCCGGCGCAAATCCAAACGTCGCCGAAAAGAACGTCGTTGAAAACGATTTTATTTGTCGCGCTAATCTTTAATTCAAACGGGCCGCCCGCCGGTTTCGGGGACAGATCGACGCGCCAACGCCCGTCGTCGCCGACCGCCGTCGTTTGCTTTTCGTCGTCGATTTCGACGGTTACTTCTTCGCCGACGTTCCCCCAACCCCAAACGGGAATTTTCGCGTCGCGTTGCAGAACCATTCCGGAGCCGAAAACGCGGGGAAGGCGAACCGCCGCCGACGCGACGCGAACGTCGACGAACGTAAAAACGGTAAAAAGCGCGAAAACGGACGCCGAAACGACCGTCGACCGAACGAGCGAAAAAGGACGAAACACGGCGAAACTCCCGTCGAAAACGCGTTGACGTTGGGCGAAACGCGCCTTCTCCGAGGTCGGCGCGTTCAAAAGACCGAAAGTCCGCCCAAACGCCGACTTCAAAGAAAGGACGGCGCGGCGAATTCGGTTAATAAGTTGGAACGCGACGACGGCGGGAAGTTCCCGAAAATCGGGAAAAATTCGCGGCGAACGGCGTCGAAGCGAGCGTTAGTCGCAAAGTTGAAGGATTTCGTAAACTTTGTCGCCGTCGATGTTGCCGCGGTCGCCGAGTTTCGTTCCGCGGTCGCCGATCATTTTCGCGACGGCGCGGCAGACCGTTTCGTCGACGCCGTAAGCCTCGCGGGTCGCGTCGATTCCGAGCGACTTGAAAAAGTTAATCGTCGCTTCAATCGTTAAATCGAGCGCTTTTTCGAAATCCGATTCGGAAATTCCGAAGACGCGACGCCCGAGTTGGACGATTTTTTCGCCCTTTTCCTTGCGTTGCGAACGCCACATTCCCGGCAAAACGAGCGCGAGGGAACGCCCGTGATCGACGCCGGTTTGCGCGGTCAGCTCGTGCCCGATCGCGTGAATCGCCCAACATTGAACCGTCCCGACGTTCAGCCAACCGTTGAGCCCCTGCGTCGCCATCCAGAAAAGGTTGGCGCGGACGTTGTAATCGTCCGGCTTCGCGAAGACTTTCGGCGCCTCTTCGACGAGCGCGAGGAGGAGCGCTTCCGCTTGGCGATCTTGGAGCGTCGCTTCTTGCGGGTGCGTAACGTATTGTTCGACAACGTGAACGAACGTGTCGGCGATCCCGTTGGCGACTTGGCGCGGCGGGAGCGAGAAGGTCGTCGACGGGTCGATAATCGAGAATTGGGGGTAAACTTTCGTCGAGTAAAAGGCGAGTTTTTCGTCCGCTTCTTTGCGGGAAATAACGGCGAAACCGTTCATTTCGGAGCCGGTCGCCGGGAGCGTGATCACGTCGGCCAACGGAACCGCGTCTTCGACCGGAGCGGCTTTTGCGAGAATGTCCCAAGGGTCGGCGCCTTTATATTTGGCCGCCGCCGCGATAAATTTCGTTCCGTCGAGCGTCGAGCCGCCGCCGACCGCAAGGAGAAAATCGATATTTTCGGTTTTAACGATTTCGACGGCTTTCATCAACGTCGAATATTGCGGGTTCGGCTCGATTCCGCCGAACTCGACGACTTCAAAACCGGCCAACGCGGCTTTGACTTGCTCGTAAACGCCGTTTTTGAAGATCGAACCGCCGCCGTAAGTCATCAAAACCTTGGCGCCCGCCGGAACAAGCTCCGCAAGTTTCGCGATTTGACCTTGGCCGAAAACGATTTTTACCGGATTAAAAAATTCGAAATTGTTCATCGGTTTTCCTTAAAACAAGCGGATTTAAGAGCGAGATTGACGGAACGAAGTAAAAAAGGGGCGACGCGAAATTTTTGCGCAATTTGGCCGCGTCGAGGCAATACGCGACCCGGCTCGTCGTTTCGCGGCGGGGAACGACGTTCAACCGCGCCGCGAAACGGCGAGTTTCGGGAAGTCAAAGGGACGACGTTTTCGCGTTAAACTTTACGCGACCGTTAACGTCGGCGAACGTTCGGGGCGTTCGACGGCGTCAACGGAAGAGCGCGCAAAGCGGCGACGCGGAAAACGTCGGCTCAAAGAGCGATCACCAACCGATTTTCTTGAGGTTGTCGATACAATCTTTGGCGGATTCCCAAGGATTGACCTTGAATTGTTCTTGTTCGACGACGAACCATTCGGTGCCGCCCTTTTCGCGGCAAGCGTCGAGGACGGAAGCCCAATCGACTTTGTCGTCGGCGTCGGCGACCGCGCAACCGTGAACGTCGCCGTTCGATTTAATGTGAATGCACTTGCCGCGACCCGGGAGGGCGGCGATCGTTTCGGCCGGGGTCAGTTTGATCCCGTGTTTGCGCATCGCGTTGTTAGCCCACCCGACGTCGACTTGGGCGATGACGCGTTCGTCGCAGTTGTTGAAGAAGGTCGTCCAAGCGGAGTCTTCGGTGCCGTTGATGTAGAGGAAGTCGCCCGTGTGGCCGTGGAAACCGACGAAGCAGTCGAGTTTCGCGGCTTCTTCGGCGCACTTGCTCATTTCTTCGGCGATTTTCTTATTCGAGTCGTGGCTCGCGCGCATACGGCCTTCGAGACCGCCCGGAACGATCAGCTTGTTGAAGCCGAGAGCGTGGGCGATTTCCGCGCTCTTCTTGAGGGCGTCGCCTTGGATCGCGCCGAAGCCGATGTGCGTGCTGGTCGCTTTGAGCCCGACGTCGTCGAGCATTTTGCGGAGTTCTTTCGGGTTGTTGTCAAAACCGTAATAACCGGCGAATTCGACGCCTTCGTAACCCATTTCGGCGACTTTTTTCAGCGCGCCCGGAACGTCTTGGCCGGCGACGGTGCGGAGCGAGTAGAGTTGCAACGCGATCGGAATGCGTTTTTCGCCCTTTTTATAGGCGGCGAAGAGGGAAGACGGGAGGGAGGCGACGGCGGCCGCGCCGAGACCGGCTTGCAGGAAGGAACGACGATTCATCATTGGAATAAAGCCTTTCTAGCGGATAATCGCTAAAATAAGGACGGAATAAACAACGCCCGCGCCGAACGTCGTCGCGACTTGAAAATCTCGACGGAAAACGGCAAGGAAGGCGGTTTGGTTAAATTGGCAAAACCGGCGACGCGTCCGCCGCCCGCTTTTTCACAATTATAACGGACGGAGCGCGATTGTAAAACGGGTAAAACGGGAACTTTTTCAATTTTTTCCATTTTTTTACGTCTAATTCGGCGTTTTTAGCGAAAAATGCGCCAACTCGACGGGGGCGTATTGTTTTTTTGGATAAAGTCTATATAAATAAGGGGGAAATTTCGTCGATTTTTTCGGGCGTCGACGTTCGGAATCGTTTTGGCGGCGAGAAAACGACGAGGTTCCCGTTACGAAATTTGTTTTAAGGCGTTTTATTTAGGGTTTTCAAAGACGAGCCGGAACGGCGAGACGGAGGCGAAAAATGGGGTTGGGGTTGGCGATAAAGGCTTTTTTCGCGGCGTTTAAAAACGACGGAACGGCGGAGCGGGTCGCGGCGGCACTGGACGAAAGCGCGACGGCGAACGTTTCGGTTTCGGCGTTGGAGCCGCCGAAAGAGCGCGTTGAAAGCGGGAGAAACGAAGCGAGCGCGGCGAGCGGTCGCGGCGGTTCGGACGCGACGTCGGCGCTAACGCTTTTAGCGGCGTTGCAACGGGAGGCGCGCTTCGTCGACTTTATTAAAGAGTCGCTCGACGGGGCGGACGAGGCGGCGATCGGGGCGGCGGCTCGCGGTGTTCACGACCGTTGCGCGACCGTTTTGGAGCGGTTTTTCGCGATTCGTCCTCTTGCCGACGCGGAGGAGGGGACGACGGTCGAACTCGACGCGGAGACGGCGAAAAACTCGGCGCGAGTTCGCGTTTTGGGACGAACGGCGACGCCCGACGCAAACGGCAAGGTCGCCGGACGGCTCGTTCACGCGGGTTGGGTTGCGACGAAAGCGACGCCGCCGGTTTGGTCGGGCGCGCCGGAGGACGTCGCGACGTTGGCTCCGATGGAAATCGAGTGAAAGCGTCTTTGATTTTTAGATAAGCGTTCGATTTGAAGCGTCGCCTTGAAGGGGCGGCGACTCGGCGGAGCGTTGAGGCGAGCGGCGATCGACTGAGAAGGCGGCGATTGGGCGGGTCGTCGTGGTTTTAGCGATTGTTCCGGTTTTAGCGCTTGGACGGGCGTTTGGCCGTCGCGACGGCGGTTAATTTGCGAGAAAACGTCGAGCGCGGCGTTCGGGGGCCTTCCCTTGGAACGAAAAAAGCGTAAAATAGGGTTGAACCGATTTTGCGCGTTCAGCGTTTCGTTTTACGTTTTTAACATTAGCGCCGTTTTTTCGGGCGGCGTCGGCGTCGACGTTTCGGGGACGGAGGCGACCGACGGCGGAAGAGCGGAAAAATTTGCGCGACCGACGTTATTTTCCAGCGTTATGACAAATCAAGAACAGTTGATCAACGATCTGCCGAAACAATACGACCATCAGGCGGCGCAAGAGCGTCAGACGGCGTTTTGGGAAGAAAAAGGCTTCTTTAACAGCGACGTTAATAAGGACAAAAAGCCGTTTACCGTCGTCATTCCTCCGCCGAACGTTACCGGCGCGCTTCATATGGGGCACGCGCTGAACGACACGCTTCAAGACGCGTTGGTGCGTATGAAGCGGATGCAGGGGTACGAAGCGCTTTGGGTTCCGGGCGTCGACCACGCCGGGATCGCGACGCAAGCGGTCGTCGAACGCCGTCTTTTCGAACTCGAAGGGAAAACGCGCTGGGATCTCGGTCGCGAAGCGTTGGTGCAACGGATTTGGGACTGGAAAGACCAGTACCAACGCCGCATCGTCGGGCAAATTAAAGCGCTCGGCTGCAGTTGCGACTGGCGCCGTCAACGCTTCACGCTCGACGACGTTTGCGCGAAGGCGGTGCGTCATTTCTTCTATAAACTCTTCGCCGAAGGGCTGATTTACCGCGGCAAACGCCTCGTCAACTGGGACGTTACGCTCCAAACGGCGGTCAGCGACGACGAAGTGTTCCACGAAACGGTCGCCGGGAATTTTTGGTACTTGAATTACCCGGTCGTCGACCCGCAAGAAGGCGAGCCGGAGTTCGTTACCGTCGCGACGACGCGCCCTGAAACGATGCTCGGCGACGTCGCGGTCGCGGTTCACCCGGACCCGGCGGCGGAATTCGACCGCGTCGAAAAGGAACTCCGCGCCAAGTTGGCCGACTGCCCGGAACGCGAAAAAGACGAAATTCAAGCGGAACTCGACGACCTGCTCCAACGCCGCGTCGACTCGTTGCCGCGCTTGATTAAGTTGGCGGAAATGGCGAAAGCCGGGCGCAAGGTTACGCTCCCGCTCCAAAATCGCGAAATTCCGCTCGTCGCCGACGTTTGGGCGAAGCCGGAAAAGGGAACCGGGTGCGTCAAAATCACGCCGGCGCACGACCCGAACGACTACGAAGTCGGGAAGCGCCAAGATTTGCCCGCGATCAACCTCTTGAACCGCGACGGCACCTACAACGAAAACGCCGGGAAGTATCAAGGGCTCAACCTTAAGAAAGTGCGTCAAGCCGTGTTGGCCGACCTCGAGGAACTCGGCGTCCTCGTCAAGGTGGAAGACCGAACGATCGAAATCGCGACGTCCGACCGCTCGAAAACCGCCATCGAACCCTATTTGAACGACCAATGGTTCGTCAAAATGGCCGATTTGGCGCAAACGGCGATGGACGCGGTCGAAAAGGGCGAAGTCAAGATCAAACCGGAACGTTACGCCAAGGGCTATCTCGACTGGCTCTCCGAAAAACGCGACTGGCCGATCGGACGCCAACTTTGGTGGGGGCACCGCATTCCGATTTGGTACTCCGACGCGACCGAAGCGGAACTCGAAGCCGCGTTCGCCGGGCGTTCCGACGTGATGTGGCGTCCGGACGAATCGACCGGCGGTTGGCTGATTTGCTCGCAAACGGAAGATTTGGCCGAAGACGCGGTTCCGGGGCGCAAGCTCGTCCGCGAAGAAGACGTTCTCGACACCTGGTTCAGCTCGGCGCTTTGGCCGCACTCGACCCTCGGTTGGCCGGAAAAAACGGCGGAACTCGACTACTATTACCCGACGAGCGTCCTGATCACCAGCCGCGACATCATTAGCCTTTGGGTCGCGCGGATGGTTTTGGCCGGCTACTTCAACACCGGGAAAAAACCGTTCGAAACGGTCTTCATTCACCCGAAAATTTTGGACAAGTACGGCGAAGGGATGTCGAAGTCGAAGGGGAACGGCGTCGACCCGATCGCGGTGATGGAGAAATTCGGCGCCGACGCGCTCCGTTTCGCCCTCGCGTTCCTGACGACCGACAGCCAAGACGTGCGTCTTTCGCTCGACTTCGAATGTCCGCATTGCGGCGCGACGGTCGAGCAAACGAAGAAAAACCGGACGCTCCCGCGCATCGACTGCCCGAAATGCAAGCAAGCGTTTTCGACGCAATGGGCGGAAACCGAGGAAGATAAGGCGCTTCCGCTCGGCCCGGTCGTCGGCGAACGTTTCGAAGTCGCCCGCAACTTCTGCAACAAGTTGTGGAACGCGTCGCGCTTCGTGATGATTAACCTTGAAGGTTTCGAACCGAAGGCGCTCGACCCGAGCGAACTTCTCGTCGAAGACCGCTGGATTTTGAGCCGTTTGGCGAGCGTTACGCAACGCGTTACGGAATCGCTCGAGCGTTACAAGTATTCGGACGCCGCCCGCGCGCTGTACGACTTCGCTTGGGACGAGTTCTGCAGTTTTTACGTCGAAATTTCGAAGTCGCGCCT
>JAFSDX010000162.1 GCA_017436025.1 Thermoguttaceae bacterium | reverse complement strand
GGCGCGGCGAGGAAATTTTGCGCGGTTCGAAGAGCGCTTCGACCCGTTTCCGCTCCGGCGAGTCGACGTAAAGAGCGCGAAAACGTTCGAGCGTCGGCGCTTCCGACGCGAACGCGACGGCGTCGCGCTCCGTCGTCGCCGTCGAAACGTCCGCCGCGCCGCGATCCGTTTGCGTCGCCGCGACGCGGAAAAGGGAGCGCAAGTCGTTCGTCGAACGGGGCGTCGGCGGTTCCGCGCCGTCGGCTCGCGCGGCGTCGAGCGTTTCGCGGAAGGCGGTTTCGTCTTGAAAAACGACTTGTTCGGCGACGACGCAAAGGGCGCGCGGACGGTCGGCGAAGGCGTTCGGGCCGACGAGACGCAAAAACTCGGCGCAAAAAACATTTTTTGCTTGAAAAACGCTTAAATCGCGGCAATAAATCGTCGGAACGACGGCGAGAAGCGCGTCGCCGCGAAGGTCGCCGTCTTCGTCGAAGAGGAGCGAAGCGGTCGACGGCGCGTCGGGACGGGGCGGCGCGTCGGAATTTTTCGCGTTTTCCGATTTTTCCGGAAAATCGGCGTTCTCGGCGTCTTCGTTAAAATCGTCGGGGACGACGCGACCGGAACGCTCGTCGAACGACCGAACGAACGCGGTCAACGTTTGAGCGTCGACTTTCGACAAAAAATAGATTTCGGGGCAAAAAACGGCGGGTTCCGCGGTCGACGGCGGCGAAAAGGTCGCGTTCCAATAACGACGGACGCCCGGGCGGAGGAACTGGCGGTCGGCGAAATCGACGTCGAACGGCGTCGCGGCGGTCAAACGGGCGCGTTCGACGTCGAGCGCGGCTTCCGTCGTTCGCCAATAAAGACGAAACGCGACGAAGCCGAGGAGCGCCGGGCCGCCGAAAAAGAAAAGGAGCGTCGTCCAAAGACGCCGCGTTCGATCGCGCAGTTTCGCCATTGAGTTCGCAAAAACGAGGAAAAGTCGACAAGAAACGACTCGCCGACGCGCCGTCGAAGCGTTTTTAGCCGTTAAAATCGTTAAAACGGTTAAAACCGTTCGGGGAAGCGCGTCGTTCGAGCGTCAAAAAGGGCGGAGTCGTCGAACTTGCCGTTGGCGTCGACAAGGTTAACGCCGTTAATAACGTTGTTTCTATTAAAACTGTCAAAAACGTTAAAATCGGCAAGTTCGGCGAGGCCGGTTAAATCGGCGCGACCGTTACTTCGTCGCGGCGTCGGCGGCTTTCACCTCCTCGACGAAAGCGCGCGAGGTCAGCGGTTCGCCGGTCGATTCCTTAACAAATTCCGGCCAAGGAAGGGAGGCGCCCGGCGCGAAAACCTTCGTTTTGAGGAGTTCGCCGAAGCGTTTCGGGTCGCCGGCGGCTTCTTTTTCGAGCGAAGCGCGAAGTTGCGCGCCGTAAAGTTCGCCGAGCATATAGTTGTGATAGTAAACCGGAGCGATGACGAAGTGCGGCTTCGACGCCCAGTCGGCGCGGTTCCGATCTTCCGGTTGATCGAGGAGTTGGAAGCGCTCGGTCATTTCGGTCCAAAGTTTGTTCAGGTCTTGCTCCGGATTCTCGTAAAGCGCCTTTTCGAAGTAGGTCATCACCAGCGTCCAGCGGCAGAAGATGAGTTGTTCGCGGAGGCGTTGCTCGCGGAGCGCGACGGCGGCGGCTTCCGCTTTTTCCGGCGCGACGCCGACGTTGGCGACGAGCCATTGCGGGTCGCGAGCTTTCGCGCCGAACGTCATCGCGATCCCTTCGGTCGTGAAGATGTGGCAAGCGGAGCGAACGTTCGCCGGGAGATCGCGGGCGATGTTGTAGTCGTAAATCGCGTGCCCGAGTTCGTGTAGCTGGGTGTCCATCCACTCGGCGGTCGGTTTGACGTTGCAGAGGATGCGGACGTCGCCTTCGAGGTTCATGTCGTTGCAGAACGCGTGTTGCGTTTTGCCGTCTTTTTCGTAAAGGTCGCTGTTGGCGAGAATCGGGCGGACGTCGACGCCGATAGAATCGTAAAAGTCGACCGAAATATCGACGATTTCCTCTTTAGTTTTGTCGGCGTAGAAGACGTTCGCGTCGATCGCTTTCGAGGCTGGCGCTTGTTGGAAGAACGGGTTGTCGTAGTGCCAAGGGCGAATTTTGTCGACGCCGAATTTTTCCTTCAGCTCGCCGTCGAGTTTCGCTTTCATCGACGCGAAATACGGCGCCGTCGAACGGTCGAGTTCGTCGAAGATCGCGATCAGTTGCGCCGGTTCGAAGTCTTGGAACGAAACGGTCATTTCCCAATAGTTCTTGTAGCCGAGCGCTTGAGCGGCTTTGTTGCGGAGCTTCGCCAACTCGACCATCTTCGGCGCGACGACTTCGCCGACTTGCTTGAGCGCGTCCCATATTTCGTAACGTTTTTGGGAATCCGTTTCCTTTTCCAACGCTTCGAGAAGTTCGTTGTTGGTGCGCTCTTCGCCTTGGTAGACGGCGCGGTGCGTTTGGAAAATTTGTTCGATTTCGGACGCCAGCTCGACGATTTCCTTCATCAACTCCGGCGGAAGTTGCGATTCTTCGAACGAACGCTCGGCGACGTAAGCGGCGCGCTTTTCCATCGGCGTCGCGTCGACGGCGGCGGCGCGGAGCTTCTTCAACTCGGCGTACTTCGCGGCGTCGGCGTGATAGGTCGACATAGCGAGCGACGCTTCGGCGGACTTCGCGAACGCTTCTTCGGAGCCGGTCGTCATCGCGTCCCACCAAGCGTAGGAGTTCGCTTGGTACATTTTCGTGTAATCTTCTTGATATTGTCGCATAAACGCGGCGAGGCGTTCTTCCGGTTCGCCGGCGGCGGCGTTCGAGATCGATAAATTCATCGGGGCTCCAGTCGATAAAATCAAACCGCCGACGAGCGCGGCGAAGTAAGGGGCGAGTTTCATTGTCGTGTCGCTTTCTAAAATGACGGGCGTTTCGCGTCGGCGAGTCGAACGAACGGGACTCGAGCGCCGCTCTTGAACGGGCGCGAAACCGACGCTCGACGAGTATAAACAATTGTACGCCGCGACGCAACGGGGGTTGACGCGTTTTTGGAAATTTTTCGCTATTTTAACGAGACGGCGAAAATTCAACGCGAAGACGGGGGGAATAGGGGGAATGGGAAAGCGGCTTTGTTCGGCGTCGGGTTAGCAGTAAACGTCGAGGCGGCGTCCGCGTTCGTCGCCGTCGCGTCGGGAAAGGGAACGCGGCGATTCGTCGGGGACGCGGCGCGGCTTGCGACGTTCGCCGAACGGTTCGCGGCTTTCCCGTTCGTCGCCGACGCGTCGAGCGTCGCTTACTTCGGCGAGCGCGGCGGCGGAACGCGGACGAGGTTCGGCAAAGACGCGTTGCGTCGAGAGAGTAAGAGCGTAAGCGGCGACGTTCATAGCGGCGTTCCTTATAAGGCGGTTTGTCCTTATTAATATTAATGGGGGGCGTTTCTTGTATCGACCGTAAGGAAACGAGGTTTTAGCGAAAATAGGAAAACTGGCGAATTTAAATAAGGAAAAACGGCGAAAGCGTTAGGAATGTTGGGATTTTATCGATTTTGTCGATTTTGTCGGGTTGGGCGGGGTTGGGCGGGAAGGTCGGCGGCGGAAACGGGGAACGAAGCGACGGGAAACGCCGCGATTTGAAAATTTTATCCGAAAAGATTATAGCGCGACGCTCGGACGGTCGAAAATAGGATTAGCGTAGATTTTATCGCCGGCGTCGCGTCGTTTTTAGGAGCGGCGGCGTCTTTTGGTAAAATTTTTAGCGCGAAAGCTATTTTCCTGAAAGTTGCGCGGAAAAAACGCCGATGTTTTTCAGGAATCGCGGAAGATTCGTCGAACGGACTGGATTTCGAACGGCGAACGCACCGCTCGCGACGTCGGCGAGCGCGATTTCCGCAGGTAAGGATCGGTGTGAATCGGGCCGCGAGCGCTCGATTTGAGATGTAAGGACACATAACAATGAAAAAAACAATAAAGGCGTTTTGGGCGTGTTTATTGGTTTGCGCGACGACTAGCGGATGCGTCAGTATTCCCAACAGTCAGACCGTTCCCGCCGGGTATTTTAAGAGTAAGATTCACGGCGGCGTTCGCAGCGAAATGGAGCAGATCAACTTCGTGAAGTTGCGAATGGACAAACCGGCCGAAGAACTTCTGGGCCCGAACGACGTTTTGGGCATTTACATCGCCGGGATCACCGGCGCCGTCGACGAACCGCCGCCGATTCACAACATCGGCCCCGGCGTCTCGACGAACGACCGTCCGGCTTCCGGGTACCCGTATCAAGTTCGTTCCGACGGAACCCTGTCGCTTCCGATGCTTCCGGAACCGATTTACGTCGAGGGGATGTCGCTCGTGCAAGCCGAAGAGGCGATTCGCGCCGCGTACACCTTGAAGCGTCAAATCGTCCGCGCCGACGCGAACATTTCCGTGTCGATGATTAAGCGCCGCACGTACCACGTTACGGTCATCCGCGAAGATATTGCCGCCGACGATATGCGTTCGTCGAGCAACAACGCGACGCTGAACGGCAAAGGAACGGCGTATATGGCCGGAATGAGCCGCGGAACCGCGACTTCGCTCGAACTTCCGGCGTACCGCAACGACGTCCTCGAAGCGTTGAGCCAAACCGGCGGTCTTCCGGGTTTGAACGCGAAGAACGAAGTCGTCATTTTGCGCAAAGCGTACAGCGAAGAGTTCAGCAACACCGACTATATGAGCGGCGACCTCGACGTCGGGTACGCGCAAAGCCAAGTCGCCGACCGTTACAACGCGACCGGAACGATTAGCGACCTCAGCTCCGAACTCGGAATCGTCCGTATTCCGCTCCGCGTCGGCGCGAACGAGGAACCGCCGCAACTGACGTCCGAAGACGTTACCCTGTACGACGGCGACGTCGTTTACATTCAATCCCGCGAAGCGGAAGTGTACTATACCGGCGGTCTCATCAAGGGCGGCGTCTACCCGATTCCGCGCGACTACGACCTCGACGTGATGGGCGCGATCGCCACCGCCGGCGGCACGGTCGGCGCCTCGGCGGGCGCGGCGGCTTCGAACACTTCGAGCCGCGTCGGAAGCCTGGTTCCGGCGAGCCGCATCCTCGTCCTTCGCGAGGTCAACGGCAAACAGTACGCGATTCAAATTAAGCAAAAAGAGATGCTGCGCGACCCGTCGCAACGTATCTTGATCGAACCGAACGACGTCATTTTGGTCGAATACACGCCGATCGAGCTTTGGTTCAATATGTTGTACAATATGGTTAACCTCAGCGTCAGCCCGAGCGATTTCGACTAAATGAAAACGCAGAAGCGTTCGTAGTTGCCGCCGAACGATCGCGGCGACGATTCGAACCGATTCCTTAACCGAGAACGCGAAGTTTCGCAAGAGACTTCGCGTTTCTTTTTTCTTGCGAGCGGTCGGCGAGTCGGGATAGGGAGCGCGGGTTTTCGTTAAAACCGTTGCAAACAGCGCAACCCAACTTCGGCGGAGGGTAGGGGCGATATAAAAATTCAAAAAAACGTCGTGTCGAGCCCGACCTCCCCCGTTGACGGGCGCCGGAAATTGGGTAGAATGACAAAAAATATGTTTCGCCGTTTGACGACCCGACCGCTAGCGCGCGGGGCGGACGACGGCGTCGCGGCGCTCGCGTCGGTTCGAGCGTTCGCGTCGTTTGAAAAAAAGCCGACTCGGCGACCGGTTTTGTCCTTATTAATTATGTCCTTATTAATTATATAGGGCGAAAAAAGCGTTCGTCGAATAAACTTTAACGTTTTGATCGCGTCGTCTAAACGTCGATGGGAACGCCGGTTCGGGTTTGCGAACGGTCGGTTCCGGAACGATGTGCCGAACGACGACGAGAAAGGAAGAAAAATGGCCGACGCTCCTCTTTCCATTAAAGCTTTGATCGAATCCGGCGTTCACTTCGGGCACCGCGCGAGCCTCTGGAATCCGAAAATGCGTCCGTATGTTTACGGTCGCCGCAAGCTGATTCACATCATCGACGTTCGCGAAACGGTTCGCGGCGTTCTCCGCGCTCGCAAATACCTGAAGCAAGTCGCCGCCGAAGGCAGCCTCATTCTCTTCGTCGGCACGAAGCGTCAAGCCTCCGAAACGATCGCGACCCAAGCGCAACGCTGCGGTATGCCGTATGTCTCCGAACGTTGGCTCGGCGGCACGCTGACGAACTTCAACACGATTCGCAGCCGCCTGAAGCGCCTCGAAGAACTCGAAAAGATCATCAACGGCGAAGAGCTTTCGACCTACTCGAAGAAAATGCAAGCGTCGTTGGCGCGCGAATATCGCAAAATGTACCGCAACTTGAACGGTCTCCGCGATATGAACCGTTATCCGGCCGTTATGGTCGTCGTCGACCCGCGCAAAGAAAAGAACGCCGTTCGCGAAGCGCGCAAACTCGGCGTCGTCTCGATCGCGCTCATCGACACCGACTCCGACCCGGACGAAGTCGATTTGCCGATCCCGGGCAACGACGACTCGATCCGCTCGATCGATTTGATCGTTTCCTACCTCGCCGACGCGGTTGCCGAAGGCGTTAAAGAACTCGAATCGCGCAAATTCGAAGCTCCGGCCGAAGAAGTCGCCGAAGACGCCGCCGCGGACGAAAAAGCGGAAGCCGACGCCGAATAATTTCGGACGCCGCCGTTGAACGCGCCGACTAGGCGATCGTAAATCGCGTCGAACGTCGGCGCCGACGTCGAACGGCTAAAATGGAAAAAAGCGACGTCGCCTCTCGTAAACGGGAGCGCGGCGCCGTTTTTTAGTCGGCGACGTTAATTAAGAAGACAGAATAGATAAAATAGACAGAATAAATAAAAATTAAGGAGCTAAAAATGGCCGCTATTACCGCCGCTATGGTTAAATCGTTCCGCGACAAGACCGGCTTGCCGATGATGGAATGCAAAAAAGCGCTCGAAGAAGCCGAAGGCAACGAAGAACTCGCCATCGAACTGATCCGCAAAGCCGGTAAAAAAACGATGGAAAAACGTTCCGACCGCGAAACCGAAGCGGGCCGTATCGCCGTCTGCAGCGCCAACGGCGTTACCGCGATGGTCGAACTCCTTTGCGAATCCGCGCCGGTCGCCAACACCGTCGAATTCCAAGCGTTGATCGCGAACATCGCGAAGCAACTCGCGGAAGGCCCGGGCGCCGCGACGCCGGAAGAACTCCTCGCGCAAGGCGATCTCCAACTTCAATTCGACGACCTCGTCAACAAGATTCGCGAAGTCTTCAAACTGAACCGCATTTGCCGCGTCGAAGGCGCCGCCGGTTCCTACGTCCACTTCAACAACGTCGACGGCGTCGTCGTCGCGGTTGAAGGCGACAACGCCGCGTTGGCCGAACAAATCGCGATGCACATCTGCGCGATGAACCCGAAAGCCGTCTCCGCCGACGACTTGGATCCGGAAGTTTTGGCGAAAGAACGCGAAATCGCGGTCGAACAAACCCGCCAACAACAAGCCGGCAAACCGGAAAACATCATCGAAAAGATCGTCGAAGGCCGCATCAAGACCTACCTCAAGGAAGTCTGCCTCCTCGACCAACCGTTCATGATCGACACGACGAAAACCGTCGGTCAAGTCGCGACCGAAGGCGGTTTGACGATCAAGAGCTTCACGCACTGGATCGTCGGCAAATAGTTTTTGCCCGATTTGAGCGAGCGAAGCGGTCGCGGAAGCGTTCGAACGTTGCGACTCGACGAGTCGACGAACGCTTAAACCGCGTTTTCCGAAAGCGGCGGCCGAATCTCGGCTTTCCGTTTTAAGAGGAAATTCCGCAAATTTGCGGCGCGGCGCTTGACAAACGAGAAACGAAACGTTAAAAAGAAGGGGGAAACTCTTCTTGGAGGCGTTTCGTTTTTTTATTTTTGCGGCTCTTAGGAGCGGGAATTTTGGCGGTCGGCGAAAGCGGCGTTTTTCGGCGGGCGTTTATTTTGATTGAGTCGGGCGTCGCGAGGCGCCGGGCGAAGGAGGAACGATGAAACGGAGTCGTTGGGGATTTTTAACGGCGTTGGCGGCGACGGTCGCGACGTGTTTGACGGTCGCGTCGAATTTGACGGCGGCGGAACCGCAAGAACCGGCGAAAAACGGCGACGAAATCGAAGTCGTCGCGTACTATTTCGGCAACTATCACGTCGACGCGCGGAACGAGAAGAAACACGGCCCCGGCTGGACGGAGTGGAAGTTGGTCAAGGAGGCGAAACCGCGCTTCGAAGGGCACCGCCAACCGAAAGTTCCGCTTTGGGGGTACACCGATTCGGCGAACCCGAAAGATATGGCGCAAAAAATCGCCGCCGCGAACGAGTACGGCGTCGACGTTTTCCTCTTCGACTGGTATTATTACAACGACGGGCCGTTTTTGGAACGCGCGATCGACGACGGTTTCCTCAAAGCGGAAAATCGGGACAAAATTAAATTTGCGCTCATGTGGGCGAACCACGATTGGGTCGACATTCACCCGAAGCGCAAGGATAAGCCCGCCGGATTGCTTTACCCAGGCGCCGTTACGCCGGAAACGTTCGACAAAATTTGCGATCACGTCATTAACGACTATTTCAAGCAGCCGAACTATTGGAAAATCAACG
>JAFSDX010000161.1 GCA_017436025.1 Thermoguttaceae bacterium | reverse complement strand
TTCTCTTGACGTTCGGCGGCGAGCGCGTCGCTCGACTCTTGAATCGCGGCGAGTCGGGCGTCGAGTTCGGCGACCCCGGCGTCGAACGCGGTTTTCGCCTCTTGCTTGACGGCGAGTTCGGCGAGCGTTTTGTCGAGTTCTTGCGCGAGTTCCGACGTTTCCTTTCCGAGTTGGGCGAAACGACCGCGAATCTGCGCGTCGCGTTCGGCGGTCGCGGTTTGGCGGAGGCGAATCGCGTCGAGCGCTTGCGTCGTTTCGCGCTGAACGACCGCTTCCGCTTCGAACTCGGCGTCGGCGGTTGCGAGCGCGGTTTTTAGCTCCGCGACGGTCGTTTGGAGGCGTTCGAACTCCGCTTCGAGCTTTTGCATATCGGTCGAGAGCGCGGCCAATTCGCTGCGACGCGAAATCAGCCCGGCGCTTCCTTGCGCGGAACCGACGACGAGCGTTCCGTCGGCGGTTAGAAGGGAACCGTCGGCGGCGAGGAAGTTCGTCGGCTCGCCCCCTTCGCGATAAAGCTGCTTCGCGACCGAAATCGACTCGACGATCCAAGAGCGATAAAGGAGCCGCTGAACGAGCGCGGCGAAACGGGGCTCCGTCTCGACGAATTGGTCGGCGCGACCGAGGACGCCCGGTTTGCCGTCGAATTGCGGATTCAGCGGGATCGCTTTGCTCGGGTTCGGGTCGAGCCAAATGAACCCGACGCGACCGGCGAAGCGGGAACCGTTGCGCTCGATGAAGCGGAAAAGTTCCGGGTCGGGCGGGACGACGACGTATTGCGCCGTCGGGCCGAGCGCCAACTCGACGAGCGGCGCCGCCTCGACGTTGACGCGAATCAAGTCGGCGACGAGACCGAACGCGTTGCGGAACGGCGACTCCGGATTGTCGATCGAGCGCAAAACCTCCTTGACGCCGGGACTTAGCCCTTCGTATTTGCGGAGCAAATCTTGCAGGAGCGTCGAGCGTTCGACGAACGCGGTTCGCTTCCGTTCGAGTTCGGCGAATTCGACCTGACGCGCGCCGAGTTCGCGACGAAGTTCTTCGCGTCGTTTTTTCAGCTCGCCGAGACGTTGGAACGACGTTTCGCGCTTGCGGTCGAGTTCGTCGACGTTCCCTTTGAGAACGCCGAACTGCGCCGAAAGTTCCGCGATTTGTCGTTCGACTTCCTCTTTTTGCCGAATTTTTTGCGTTTTCGACTGTTCGAGCGTTCGACGGCGGGTCTCGAGCGCGGCCAACTCCCCGGCGAAGCGGCTCGTTTCGGCGTTTTTCTCTTGACGTTTCGCTCGGAACGTTTCGCGTTCGGCGGTCAACGTTTCGGCTTGCGTCGCCAACTTTTCGAGCGCGGCGGTTTCGGCGGCGAACTCTTGCGCGATGCGCTCGACGGCGGCGCGAGCGTCGGCGAGTTCCGTTTCCGTTTGGCGCGCCGACGCGTCGGCGTCGACGCCTTGAACGCCGAGTTCGACCGCTTGAGCGCGACCGCGTCGGACTTCCGCAGTCCAATCGTCGACTTGCGCCGACTGAAAATCGACGGTCGACGTTTCGGCGGCGATTCGTTCGCGAACGCCGGAAAGCTCCGCTTCGACGCGGCGCAATTCCGCTTCGACGGCGGTCAGTTTCGACGCGGCGTCTTGTCGCGCGGTCTCGGCGGCGGCGATTCGTTGTTCGGCGGTCGCTTGAAATTCGGCGAAATCGGTCGTTTCGACGGTCGTTTGGGCGCGCTCGGCCGTTTTGAGCCGCCAATCGAAGAGGGCGACCTCGACGCGAAGTTTCTGTAGCCGCGCGGCGTAAAGTCGGTAATTTTCCGCTTTACCGGCTTGCGCTTTCGTTTTGCGGAGCTGATTTTCGACTTCGCCGACCAAGTCGGAGAGGCGGAGCAAGTTTTGCTCGACGCGTTCGAGTCGGCGGGCGACCTCCTGCTTTTTCGCGTTGAATCGGGAAACGCCCGCGGCCTCTTCCAAGACGGCCCGGCGTTGCGCGCTCGAACTCTGCAGGAGCGCTTCGACGCGCCCCTGTTCGATGACGGCGTACCCCTGCGACCCGAGCCCGACGCCGGCGACGATCTCGCGGAAGTCCTTCAAACGACTCGCGTTCCCGTTGATTAAATATTCCGATTCGCCGCTTCGGTAGACGCGCCGCGTCAGGTGAATTTCGTCCGCGTCGATAGCGAGGAAGCGTTTGCGGTTGTCGAACGAAAGCGTTACTTCCGCCGCCGAGAGGGGCCGGCGCGACGCGGAACCGTTGAAGACGACGTCCGACATTTCGTCGCCGCGAAGCCGTTTCGCGCTCTGTTCGCCGAGCGCCCATTTGATCGCGTCGACGACGTTCGACTTCCCGGAGCCGTTCGGGCCGACGAGGGCGCAGATTCCCTCGTCCAACTCGATTCGCGTTCGATCCGCGAAACTCTTGAAGCCGTATAACTCGATCGATTTTAACATCTTAGCGCGACAAAACGGAAGCGGCGAACCGCTTAAAAAGGGGAAAACGGGAAAATTAGGAAGTCGACAAACGCCCGAAAAGACTCCGAGGCGAGCGATTTTACCCAATTTCGCCGTTTCTCGCAAGAGCGATTTTTCGCTTCCCCCGCCGCCGATTTAAAAGAAAAACGACGGAACGTTTGGGTTCCGTCGTTTGCTTAAGAATCGAGAAAACGCGTTATTTCGCGGTTTCGGTCGGCGCCTTTACCTTCGTCGACCCGCCGCCGCGGAGCGAGAGGTCGAGCGGTTTGTTCGTTTTCCAGTTCCCGCCGGTGAAGTCCGGGAAGTCGATCGGTTGCGAGCGCCGCGTCGCCGACCAAAGACTCAACGGAATGACCGCGCTCCAAGTCGCGCCGTCGTAAACGGTTAAGTCGAGCGGAAGTCCGTTGCGCAGCGAGTCGATGAGGCGATATTCGCAGATGAAGTCCATTCCGCCGTGTCCGCCGAACTTCAACGCGTTTTCGCGCAAGTATTTAAGGAGTTCCGGCGTATATTGTTCTTGGAGCGCCGCCGTTTCCTCTTCCGTCGCGAGCGTTTCGCCGTTCAGGTAGATTCGCGCCGGTTCCGGGTACTTTTGGACGAAGCCCTTCAACCCGCTCAAGACGTAAGAACGCGAATACGGTTGCGGCGACATGCGGTCGTATTTGAGCAAAATCGCTTTCCCGTTGACGGTGCGAATCGTCGCGAGGTTCATATTTCCGCTGAAATCTTTCCCGGCGAACTGTTTGTGATAGTCGCGGCCTTCTTTGAGAATTTCGGCGAACTCCCGCGCTCGGACGAAGTCGTCCGTTTCGGTCGACGTTAAATAGTCCGGACGGTCGCCGGCGCCGACGTTCATCGCGACGCAAACCGGGCCGAAGCCGTGCGTCGGATAGCGGTTACCCTTAACCGTGCAAGCGACGGCGTGGCGGTACATTCCGGCTTTCTTGCTGAGCGGCGGCTCCGGTTCCGCGAAGACTTGCGCCGTCGTGAAGTGGTGGATGTAAGCGCCTTCGCCGAAGACGATTTCGCCGAAAACGCCTTGCCGCGCCATATTGCCGGTCGTCGCTTCGAAGAAGTCGTAACAGCAGTTTTCGAGCATCGCGCAGTGCTTCTTGGTGCGTTCCGACGTTTCGACGAGCCGCCAACATTCTTCGAGCGTGTAGCAAAGCGGCACTTCGCAGGCGACGTGTTTCCCGGCTTCCATCGCGGCGCAAGCCATCTCGGCGTGCCAATATTGCGGCGTCGTGATGAAAATCAGGTCGAGATCGTCCCGCGCGACGAGGTCTTTCCAAGTTTCCTCCGACTTGAAGTACTCCGCGGGCGCCGGGTAATTGATCGACTTGAAAAAGTCGCGGGCCTGTTGAATCGGATACTCGTAACAGTCGGCGATCGCGCGGATTTCGACGTCTTCGAACATCGCGGTTCGTTTGAGCGAAGCGAGCCCGCGCGGCCCGAGCCCGATATAGCCGACGCGAAGTTTCGGAATCGCCGGGGCGGCGTACCCGCTCATATTGAAGGCGGAGCGGCGGCCTTTGCGGATTAACGTCGTCTCTTCGACTTCGTCGCGGAGCTTGCTTTCGTCGCCGTACGCGAGGGCGACTTGGGCGGCGATCGGGAGGGCGGCGACCTGTTTGAAGAAATCGCGTCGGGAGTTTTTCATTGTTTGGCTTTCTTTTTTTGGGGAATGGGAAAAATGCGGAGAATAAGGGAAAGTATCGACGGGGCGGCGACCGTCGGACGCGCTCCCAACGGGAGAAGCGCGCTTAGCGGCGGCGATTGGCGACCGTTGGACGCGCCCCAACGGGAAAAGCGCGCTTAGCGGCGGCGATTGGGCGACCGTCGACGGGGAAACGCGCTTTGCGGACGTCGCGCCGATTCTTCCGCTTTCGAGTATACGCGACGCGCCGCCGAATTGCAAGCGTTTCGCGGAAATTTTTTTGCGGAAAACGGTTCCGAAAACGCGCCGAAACAAAAACGAACGGCGAACGGAGCGCCGGACGGTCGCGCCGAGGCGTCTGGGCGCGTCGGCGGGCCGGTTGGGGCGTCGAGGGGAACGCGACGAGACTCCGATTAGGCGACGCGGCAAATTTTTCGACTTTTTTTCGCTTTTGGGGGGCAGGTAGGACGCCTGGCGTCCAAGGTTGACTTGACTTTTGAAAAAAAAAACGATAATGGAGGGTTGACGATAAAACTGCGCGACGAGCGCGACGGAAATCTTGACTAATCTTGGAGAGTATAAAATGCGAAATTTTGCGAGCAAAAGGCGCGCGCTTTGGACGGGCGTTTTATTTTTCGCGGCGACGGCGGCGCTTTGCGTCGACGCCGAAGGGCAAAATCAGCGGACGCGTCGTTCAGGGAATCGCCCGGCGGCGACCAATAACGCGGCGCCGAAAAAGCCTAACGCTTCCGGCGGAATGATAACGAAACCGACTGCGGCGAAAAGCGATGAGAAGAAAACGAAAACGGAGCTGGAAGAAATTGCTCCAAAGGCGACGGCGCCAATTTCAACGCTCGATGAAAACGACGAGCCGGGAACGACGACGCTGAAAAAGGAAACACTCGCGGCAGTCGAGTCGTCCGATAAAGAGGAATTAACGGCTTCGAAAGGGAAAGAAACTAAAAGCGTTGAGGAAATTATCGCGGAAATCGAAGCAAACGCCGACGATTCCGACGTGAACAACGGCAAATATTCGAGCGAACCCTTAAAATCGACCGCGACCAATTTGCCGCCGGAGTACCTCGGGCATAATATTCAAACGATTGTCGGCAAGGTTAAAACGATTTTTGAAAGTGAAAATCTTAAAAAAGACGAATATGAAAAAACGGCGGATTATAAAAAAAGAATCGCCGCGTTTAAGGAGGAATTGCTTGAAAAATCGCTTTATGGAAATTTAAAATTTGGTTCGATGTTGGCGTTGGCGTTGACGCAAAACGGAGAAACGCCTATCAAGGCGTACTGTAGATATGACGCAGACGCCGAGCGGTTTGTCGTATTTTTTGACCCTTACGGCGATTATTCTGTCGACGAGTACCGTTTTGCGGAGAAAGCAAGTTATTACGGGATAAGGTTTTGTCGTAATTTATCGTTGTCCGATACATATATTGCGGAAAACGGTTTCGGTATTAAGAAGGAAATTAAACAGGAATTTTTTCATTCTTACGGAATTGTTTATACGGACTCGTATAATTTACATATAGACTATGCCAAATTGTTTTTGCAAAATGTTCCGCCAGCGCAAGCTAAAACGATTGGCGAATTTATCGGCGTTCTTTGTATTTTTAAATTGGGGTATCTAGAAAAAACAGCAAACGGAGTCGGGACTCCGTTTGCGTATATAGTTGGAGTGGATTTGATTGAACCGACGATGGACCGTCCGTACGATATGCTAGAGGTGCAGGAAGCTGTTTGCGCGACAATTCCGGAATTTTGGCTTTACAACTTTAAAACCGGCGAGGTTTACGCGAAGTATTCGCTGAAAGACGTAAAAACCGGCAAGGCGAAGAATATCGGCGATTTTGAACTCGGTTCCGCGTCGAAAGACGCCGAAAAGACAAACGCGGAGAAATCGGGCGAAACCGCCGCACAAAAAGCGGAGCGCGAAACGAAGGAAGCGTCGGCGAACGTCGCGAAGGAGCGGCGGCGGGCGGCGGAGTTTTGGGAAAACGGCAATAAACGACTTGATAATCGCTTGGCGGCGGTTAAACGGTTGACGTCGAGTCGCGACGTCGACGCGCCGTTGCAAATCGCCGTTCCGGGGGACTGCGCGACGCTTCAAGACGCGTTGGCGGAAGCGGCGAAGGCGCCGTATAACGGGCCGATTCCGCGAATCGTTCTCGACGCCGGGGAATACGACGCGTCCGGGTTGACGTTGAAGACGTTCGTCGACGTGCAAAGCGCGAGCGGGAAGCCGGAGGACGTCGTTTTGACGGTCGACGCGGCGTCGCCGATTACCGTCGACGGGGAAACGGTCGCTTCGTTTGACGGCGTAACGTTGCGGCAGGTCGGACGCGGGGCGAAAAGCGGCGCTTGCGTCGAGGTCAAGCGGGGCGTCGCGCTCTTTTTCGGTTGCGCTTTCGACGGGAAAAGCGGCGCTTCTTCCGCGACCGGGGTGAAAGCGGTCGGGCTCAAGAGCGCCGCCGTTCTTCATAAGTGCCGAGCGACCGGGTTTTCGCTCTCCGCGCTGCACGTCGAGGACGGCGCGTTCGGCTGGGCGGTCGAAAGCGTTTTCGGGCCGAAAAACCGGTTCGGCGCGAGTTCGAAAGCCGCGCGGCTCGAAGCGGAAAAGTGCGAGTTCCGCGGGAACGAAACCGCCCTTTACTTCCGAGGTATCGCGACCGGCGGCGCTTCCGGAAACCAATACGCCGAGAACAAACGCGACGCGCAAATCGTCGGCGGCGCCAAGGTCGAGGTCGACGCGCCGAACGTCGAAGAAAAATAACGCCGCTAACGATAAACGCTAAAAACGGTTAAAAACAACCGCCGCCGTCGAGTTTTTGCGCTCGACGGCGCCAAAGTCGAAGTCGACGCGCCGAACGTCGACGCGGAAAAATAACGCCGCTAACGATAAACGCTAAAAACGTTTAAAAACGCTCCCGCCGCCGTCGAGTTTCCGCGCTCGACGGCGGCGGTTCGGCGTTTGGGCCGTTAAAATGAAAGGAAAAACGCGAAAAACGGCGTCGAAAAGGCCGAAAACGGACGGTCGGCGAAAAATTTGGCGAAAAATGTGAAAAATTTCCGATTTCTTTCCTTGCGTTCGTTGAAAAAAGAAGGTAAAATAAAGAGAGGAAGGAACTTCGCGACGAAGTTTTTTCCTTGGCGTCCGGTTGACGAACCGGCGATTCTTGCGTTTGTCTCTTAATTAAGCGTCGAGCGGAGGCGAAAGTTCGGCGCGCCGCGTTCTTTGTCGAAGAGCGCGTTTTGCGGTTTCGCGTCGAAAGCGGAGCGACGGGGCGTTCGAACGCTCGGTCGAAAACGCGTCGGCGACGGCGTTGGAAACGTCGAATTTCGGTCGTTGTATCTTAAAACTTGGAACGGTTTACGACGAAAGGGCGAAACGATGCGCGGAAGAACAAAGCGAAAGTTGGAACGAGCGTTCGTCGCGGGCGCGGCGGCGTTTTTCCTCTTGGCGAACGGTATTTTTTGGACGAATTTCGAACTGGAACGGGCGCGAGTCCGGGCGGCGTCGCGAGCGGCGTTCGCGGCGTTGGAGCGTTGCGACGCGGCGGTCGATTCGGCGACGAGCGACTTGAAGCTGAAAACGCTTTCCGGTAAAGCGACGGCGCGGGACGTCGTCGAATGGCGGCGCGCGACGGCGACGGCGTTTCGGCGTTGCCTCGACGAGGTTTCGGCGATCGACGCGAGCGATTGTCCGGCGGACTTCCAAGCGGCGTTGGCGGACGGGCGGGCCGCGCTCGAACGCTGGACGGTCGAGAAGGAGACGTTGGCGGAGGGCGCGGAACTTGCGCTCGAAACGGCGGAAACGGCGGGACTTAACGTCGACGAAACGCCGTCGCTGGCGCGTCGCGAGGCGAGGAACGCGCAGGGCCGCTTTTTCGCCGCCGCGGCGAGGTTCGGTTCGCGACCCGACTGGGCCGAGTAAACGCTTAGGAAAGCGCGACTTATTGAAGCGAAATTTTTAACGAAAGGAGCGAAGTTTGTCGAATTTGCTTCCGCCGTCGCCGAGGTTCGCCTCGACGACGGCTTTTTTTGTCGACGTCGGGGACGGAACGCGCCGTCGGATTGAAAACGCTCCGCGCTTGCGGTATAATGCGGCGAAAAAGCGACCGGAGCGACCGGAGCGACCGAACCGGTCGGCGAAACTTTAACGGTCGGCGATAAACTCGCGAATAAACGAAACGGAGGAAGCGCGACAATAAAAAGTAAAAAAAACTTGATTATCTCGACGACTCGAAGAAAAAACGGCGCCTCCGCGTCCTTGCGCAAGAGTTCGAGCGCGGAGCGAAGGACGCGGGACGCGACGTCGAGTTCGTTTCGCTCGTCGATAAGAGCGTCAATTTTTGCGTCGGAGGTTTCGCTTGCGCCAAAACGGAAAAATGCTTTATGAACGACGACGCTTCCGCGATCGTCGCCAAAATGAAGCGCGCCGACGTCGTCGTTTTCGCGACGCCGATTTATTCGAACCAAATGCGCGGCTCGATGAAAACGTTGCTCGACCGAACCAACCCGATTTTCGGCAAGGATTACTCGTTCCGCGAAAATTACTTGTTGACGACGGCGGCGGTGAACGACGAAACCGTTCCGGAAGGCGCGGTCGCGGGCGTTCGCGGCTGGATCGAGTGTTTTAACAAAGCGGAGTTGAAGGGCGTAATCCGCGGCGTCGGTCTCGACGGCGTCGGAGAAGCGCGAAAGAACGAAAAATTTCTCGCCGCGACTTACGCGACGGGCAAAAACGTATAAAGCGCGTTCCGAACGCTCGATTCGCCGCCGCTCGACGCTCCGAAAACGCGACGTTAACAAGAAGCGCCGCCGTCGAATTGAACGTTCGACGGCGGCGCTTTGTCGCGTTCGGGCGCCGCGTTATTAATATAAAAGGGGAAAATCGCGTCGGGCGTTCGCGACGGGAAACTCGCGCGGCGGCAAAAACGTTCGACGTTTGCGGTTTATCGACGCCGAAACGACCGGCGACGCGCTTTAACGCCGGTAAAAGCGGTTCGCGACGGCGGTTTCGGCGAGGAAAAGCAGCGCCAACGCGACGACCAAAAGCGCGTAAGGTTCCGGCGTCTTGTCGGAGCGAATCGCTTCCAACGCGGTCGACGCGGCGGTCAGGTCGAGCGTTTTATACGGGACGCCGTCCCAAAGCGCGGCCCATTCGTCCGGCGTCGGGCGCGTCAGGTCGAATTCGGCGTCCGGAATCGAAACCGCGAACGCTTTGTCGAGCGTTTCGCCGTCGGCGTTCGGCGCGGTTTGGAGTCGGTAAAGTCCGGCGCGCGACGTTCCGGGGAAGCGGATTTGCCGCCGCTCGACGTCGGTTGGAATCGCGAGTTCTTCCCCTTGCGGCGTCGTCAGCGTCGCGACCGCCGGGAACGTCGCGAGCGGGGAACGGAGCGTCGCCGTTTCGCCGACCGAATAATTCAAGATCGACGCGTCGCCCGACGCCAACCGCCGCGCGATTCCGTCCGCCAAGAGAACGAAAACCCAAGGCGCGTCGCCGACCGTTAAGTCGTTCCAAGCGTCGTTTTGCGTTCCGTCCGACAGCGGCGTCGCCAACGTCGCGACCGTTCCGCGTCCGAGCCGGTTTTCGACGAGCGCGGGCGGGGCGGTTTCGCTCTTTTCGTTATTTTCGCCGTTTTCTTTATTTTGCGCGACTTGCGTATTTTCGCCGGTTTCTTCCGACGAGGCCGCGTCGTCGATTTTTTCGAACCGCGCGACGACGGTCGCGGACGGCGTTAAGTCGGTCAAACGCCAAAATCGCCCGACCGGGAGCGCGTCCCAAGGAACGCCTCCGCGCTTGAACGGTCGGAACGGCGCGAGAAGCGGCGCGTCGTAATTCGCCGGTTTCAGCGAGCGGTTCCAATCGACGACGCGAACTTGGTCGACCGGTTTCGCGCCGAGGAGCCGAACGGCGGCTTCCGTTTGGAACGTCGAAATCGGGTTCGCGTTCCGTCCGAGAAAGACGCCGAGCCCGCCGCCTTTTTCAACGAACGCGGTCAAACGGCGAACGGTCGCTTCGTCGAACGCGGACGCGGGCGGGTCGAGAAGCAAAACGGCCCGATAACGCGCCAACGCTTCCGGCGTCGCGGCGGCGAGAGACGGCGGGGCTTGCGTTTCGTCGTTGGAAACGGCGTTTTGAGCGGAATTTTGACCGGCGAACGGGACGACGTCGAGTTCGAACGGCGCGCGCCCTGTTTTCTTAAATTCTTCCGGCGCAAGCGCTTGCGTTAAAAAGAGAGACTTTTCCGCGACTGGGTTCGGCGCGACGACGAGAAGCCGCCAATCGGTTTCGACGTCGACCGCGAACCAGCGAACGTCGTCCGCGGCGAGCGCGTCCGCTCCGACGACGCGAACGGCGCCGACGCAAGCGCCCGGCGGCAAGTCGCTCGGTTGAAAAACGGCGCTCCGTTTCGAGCGACCGTCGGCGAAGGAAAGCGTTTGCGATTCGCGGCGCAGAACGAGCGTTTCGTCGTCGAACGGCGCGTCGTCGAGATTGGCCGGCAGTTTTTTCGCGTCGAAAAGAACGAGTTCGAGCGTCGCGTCCCGTTCGCCCGGCCCGACTCGTTCGACGTCGACGTCGATTCGGAGCGTTCCCCCGGCGGCGAGCGTCTCGGCGGAGAGGGAAAGCGACCCGACCGAAACGTTTTGGAACGCGTCGTCGCCGAGATCGACGAAGTAAAAGCGCGGAACGCCGGGAAGTTCCGCGTCGGCGTCGTCGGGCGAGTCGGCGTTTTCGGCGTCGGTTCGGCGACGAGCGGCTTGAACGGTCGCGGCGTATTGGCGGCGGAGTCGAGCCGCGTCCGCTTCCGACCAACCGGGGCGCGTTCCGTCCGAAAGAACGAAAATTTCCTTCGTCGGGAGTTGGGAGCGTTCGACGAGCCGGAGCGCTTCGAGCGTCGTTTCGGCGACCGGGCGTCCGCCGGGTTCGATTTCGAGTTTTTCGAGTCGGGTTCGCGCCGCGAAACGGTCCGGTTGGAACGCGTCGCCGTCGAACGTTCCGTCGAGAATCGCGATTTCGCTGTCCGGCGGGAGCTGCGCGACGATCGCGGCGGCGGTCGCCCGGGCCGTTTCGAAAAACGATTCGTTATTCTTGACGCGGCCCGTTCGAACGGACGAGTCGACGACGATCGCGGCGGCGACCGGCGCGTTTCGCCCGGCGATTCCGACTTTTTCGGGACGGCGCGGCGCGGTCGCGGTTTCGCTTGTTTCCGTTGGTTCGCCAACTTCGCTATCTTCGCCGGTTTGCGTCGTTGGGCCGACTTCGCTATTTTCGCCGGTTTGACGCGCTTCGTCGAGGAACGTCGCGGCGTCCGGCGGCAAAAAGACCGGCCTCGCCAACGTCAAGCCGAGCAAGACGAGCGTTCCGACGCGGAGCGCAAGCAAAAGGAGCCGTTTTAACGTCAGCTTGCGTTTGTTCTCCGCGAACTTTTGGCGCGCGAACCGGAGCGCCGGGAAGACGACTTTTTTCGGCTTGCCTCGCGAAAGGAGGTGCAACACGATCGGAACCGCCGTCGCGGCGAGTCCGGCGAGAAAAAGGGAAAAGGTCGTAAAGGTCATCGGCGAAACGCGGCGCTTGACGCGGTAAAACGGGCGGAATAAGTAAACGAGGAAAAAACGGCGGTAAAACGAACCGTCGGGCGGCGTTATTTTAGCGTTTTTTTTGAAGTTGGTAAAGCCGAAAGCCGTAATTTTTAGACGCGAGCGAACGAGGCGCTTGACGACGCTTCATGAAAAAGGTAAAATTTAAAATAAATAAAATTGGAATTTGAGTTGAAAACAGGAAGACGCTATTTTGGGCGCGAATTCTTAAAGTCGCTCGATATTTTGCCGACCGGAGATAAAAATGAAAAATTTTACAATGGACGATTTGCGCGCCCTGTTGGACGAAGTCGGCGTTCCTTACTGGAAAAACAGAGACGCTTTTTCGACCGTCGCAAGCGTCGACGAGAATACGCTCTATCCCGCTAGACTCGTTTGGAAACTTGAAGGAGAGGACGCGGCGTTGGCGCTGCGCTGCGTCGCTTTGAGCGAGGGCGATAAGGTGCGGGTCGCTCCTTCGGATTATGAAGAGGCGTTGGAATTTTGCAACGAGTGGAACTCGACTCTTATGGCGCCGCACGCTTTTTTCGGCGAGGACGTCGGCGATTTTATACTCGATTACACGGTGTACAATCCCGCCTCCGTCGACGCGTCGTATATTAAGGAATATGCTTTTGATTTGTTTGGGAGGGGGAGTTTAAGATTTTTCGAAGACGCCGGTCGAAAGTTCGTTTCTAAAAACCGATAAAACGCGCGCCGTTTCGGCGACGTTGCGCGGACAAAATAAGAATAACGCGAGAATAGCGAGCGCACAATAGAAATTAGGAACGACGATGAGTGAAAATTGCGTGTTGATTGAGCGGCTTTGCAATATTTTTAGGAATTTAGGCCTGACATATGCGACGCGGGACGGAAAATTGTTGACGATTACCCCGGTTAGGCGCGACGATTTATCCAAACCGACGACAAGGAACGCCCGACTTCTCCAAGAGGCGCGCCCGGTTAGGCGCGACGATTTACCCAAACCGACGACTTGCGTTTTTGAGGGGCGCGACGAAAAAATAGCCGCTTACGCTTGGACGGAAGGATTTCGTTTCGACGGCGCCCGTCGCGTCGAAGGATTAAGGTTTTGCAACGACTGGAACAGCGCGACGCTAGATCGGCCGCGCGCCTATCTCGACTCCGAAGGCGATTTACGCGGCGTCGCGTCGCTTTTCGTCGATAAATCGACGAGCGACGAGTACCTTGCGACTTGGTTTGTTTGGTTCTTTCTCTCGTCGGCGAGGCAAATTTATAAAGACGCCGCGGAAAAATTTTCTTACCTCCCTTTGGCGACGAAACTAAGGCTCGTCGATAATATTGGCGGCGGGAGCGACGTGGAAACGTCGAGCGACCGGCGGCTTAAGATAACCGGCGAAAGAGGCGTTATGGAAGTTGGGGGAGACGAGGAAGCGGCGCGCGACTCAAACGCGTTAAAAATGAACAATATTGTAGTCGGTTTTAAAATGAAAAAATAAAAGGGGGGCGTTAAATAGCTTGCGCGCTTTTGGGAGGCGACGTCCGCGAATTGGTTCGAGCGACCGTCGCTTGGTTTGTCGAGGAGATCGACGAAGAATTTGACGCCGAGCGAGACTTTTGGCCCGAAAATTAACGCGCCGACTTATCGGAAAGTCGACGAATGAAAAAACGCCGAACCCCGCGAGGTTCGGCGTTTTTTAGGTTGGTTCCCGGAGGGAGACGCGGAACCTACTTCACTTCGAACTCGGCGTCGATCGCGTCGTCGTTCGGGTTCGCGCCGGAACCGGCTTGAGCGTCTTGCGAAGCGCCGGCGGCTTGGGCGGCTTGCGCGCTTTCGTACAGCGCTTTGCTCATCGCGTGGCTGGCGGATTCGAGTTCCGTCAGCGCGGCCTTAATGCGGTCGACGTCTTCCGATTCGCAGGCTTCGCGGGTCTTCGTAATCGCGGCGTTGAGCGCGGCTTTGTCCTCGGCGCGGAGCTTGTCGTCGTGTTCTTTCAGGAGTTTTTCCAACTCGAAGCACATCGACTCGGCGCGGTTTTTCGACTCGACCAACTCGCGGCGCTTCTTGTCTTCCTCGGCGTGTTCCTCCGCGTCGCGACGCATCTTTTCGATTTCCTCTTCCGACAAACCGGACGATTGTTCGATGCGAATCTTTTGTTCCTTTTGCGTTCCGAGGTCTTTCGCCTTGACGTTCAGGATGCCGTTGGCGTCGATATCGAAGGTAACTTCGATTTGCGGAACGCCGCGCGGAGCCGGCGGAATCTCTTCGAGGTTGAATTGACCGAGGAGACGGTTCGCCGACGCGATTTCGCGTTCGCCTTGGTAAACCTTGATCGTAACGGCGGTTTGGTTGTTTTCGGCGGTGCTGAAAACTTGTTTCTTTTCGGTCGGAATCGTCGTGTTGCGTTCGACGAGTTTCGTCATCACGCCGCCGAGCGTTTCGATCCCGAGCGAAAGCGGGGTAACGTCGAGGAGCAAAATGTCGGTAACTTCGCCCGCCAAAACGCCCCCTTGGATCGCGGCGCCGAGCGCGACGACTTCGTCCGGATTGACGCCTTTGTGCGGCTCTTTGTTGAAAATCTTTTGAACCGTTTCTTGGACTTTCGGAATCCGCGTCGAACCGCCGACCAAGACGACTTCGTCGATTTGCGACGGCGTAAGGTTCGCGTCGCTAAGCGCTTGCATCACCGGGCCCTTGACGCGTTCGATCAAGTGGTCGACGAGCTTTTCGAATTCCGGACGCGAAATCTTCATTTGAAGGTGTTTCGGGCCGGTCGCGTCGGCGGTGATGAACGGCAGGTTGACGTCGGTCGTTTGTTGCGAGCTGAGTTCGCGCTTCGCTTTTTCCGCCGCTTCTTGGAGGCGTTGGAGCGCCATCGCGTCTTTGCGGAGGTCGACGCCGTATTTGCCTTGGAAGTCGTCGGCCAAGTAATTAATAAGGGCTTGGTCGAAGTCGTCGCCGCCGAGGTGCGTGTCGCCGTGGGTGCTGACGACTTCGAAAACGCCGTCCGCGACGTCGAGAACGGAAACGTCGAACGTCCCGCCGCCGAGGTCGAAAACGACGATCTTTTGGTTGACGTTTTTGTCGAGCCCGTAAGCGAGCGCGGCCGCGGTCGGTTCGTTGACGATACGAGCGACTTCGAGACCGGCGATTTGACCGGCGTCTTTCGTCGCTTGACGTTGCGCGTCGTTGAAGTAAGCCGGAACGGTGATGACCGCTTTATTAACCTTGTGTCCGAGGTAGGCTTCCGCCGATTCCTTGAGCTTGCGAAGCGTCATCGCGGAGATTTCCGGCGGCGTGTAACCTTTGCCGTCGATCTCGACTTTGACGTAATCGTCCGCGCCGCCGACGACTTTATACGGAACCGCCGTTTCTTCGGAACCGACTTCGCCGCGTTTGCGACCCATAAAGCGTTTGATCGAAGCGACCGTGCGCGTCGGGTTCGTAACCGCTTGACGTTTCGCGGTTTCGCCGACAAGGTTTTCGCCGGAGTCGGTGAACGCGGCGACGCTCGGCGTCAAGCGATACCCTTCCGGGTTCGGGATGACTTTCGCGTCCTTACCTTCCATAACCGCGACGACGGAGTTCGTCGTGCCTAAGTCGATGCCGATGATTTTTTCGCCTTGAGCCATTGGTAATCCTCCTTAAACGCTGTATTTTGTCGACGGCGGCGATAAGCGCCCGCGTCGTTTTTTCTTTAATTTTCGACGGTAAGTCGCAAGTCGAACGAAGCGCGAACCGGCGTTTTCCGGTCGGCGACGACGTCGAACGACGCGGTCGAGCGTCGCTTGCCTTCAATTACGCAAACGCGGCGCCAAAACGACGAAAAAAGAAAAACTTTTTTTGGAAAATTTGAGCGAAATTTCGTTAAGCGTTGCCAAAACGTCGCTTAAAACGAACGAGATTTTTCTTTTTTCGTCGAGCGCTTTCGGGAAATTTTATTTCGCGGAGCGTTTTAGCGCGCGAATCTGCCAATTTGACAGAAAATTTCCGCCGAGCCGCGAAATTTTCGCGTTCGACGTTATCGCAGCCGGCCCCGCTTGCGTTCGTTGGGTTTTGAGATAAAATAAAGGGGAAGGTTCCGCCCGTCGACTCCGTCGGGACGGTCGATTTTGAGCGCGGGTTGTTTTCGCGTCGAGGGAGAGGCTGCGAGAGTGTTATGAGCAAGGCGTCCGACTTAAAAACCGTTTGCCGTTTGGCGTTCGCGTCGAAAAAGGGCGCGAATCACGAAGAGCGTTTGGAAAGTTTTTACAACGCGCAGGCGGACGATTACGACTCTTTTCGCGATAAATTTTTGTCCGGGCGCGAGGAACTTTGGCGCGAGCTGGGCGTCGTCGACGGCGGCGTTTGGGTCGATATGGGCGGCGGCACCGGGCGCAACGTCTTTAATTTCGGCGAGAATTTGAAGCGGTTGAAGAAGGTTTACGTTGTCGACTTGGCGGAGTCGCTCCTGAAAAACGCGCAAAAAAAGATCGACGCGAACGGCTGGACGAACGTCGAAACGGTCAAAGCGGACGCGACGACGTGGACGCCGCCGGAGGGAAAAGTCGACGTTGTAACGTTCTCTTATTCGTTGTCGATGATTCCCGACTGGTTCGCGGCGATCGACCGAGCGTTCGAAATCTTGAAACCGGGCGGCAAGATCGGCGCGGTCGACTTTTACGTCGCGAGAAAATACCCGAGCGACGACCGCCCGAAACAGAGCTGGGGAACGCGGACGTTTTGGCCGGTTTGGTTCGGTTGCGACAACGTTTACCCGAACTGCGACCATCCGCCGTATTTGGCGAAGCGTTTCGAACAATTGGCGTTCCGCGAATGGAAAGACCGCGTCGCGTATTTCCCGGTGCCGTTTGTGAAAACGCCGCGTTATTATTTTGTCGGACGCAAACCCTCGGAGAACTAAGCGTTCGTTTTCAAGCGACGTAAGGAGAGCGCGATGAATTACTTAATCACCGGCGGCGCGGGTTTCGTCGGGTCGCATTTGACCGAATATTTCTTGAATCGCGGCGACTCCGTTTCGATCGTCGACGACCTCTCGACCGGCGCTTGGGCGAACGTCGCGCCGTTCGAAGGTCGCCCGAACTTCCGCGCTTACGTCGCCGACGCGGCCGACCCGGTTCTCCTTGAAGGGTTGATTCGCGAAGCCGACTTCGTCTTCCATTTGGCGAGTTCGGTCGGGGTGCAATTGATTGTTTCGCAGCCGGTCGACGCGATTCGCCGCATCATCCGCCCGACCGAAAACGTCGTCGACTTGTGCGCGAAGTACCGCCGCCCCGTTTTGCTGACGTCGACGAGCGAAACATACGGGAAGTCGGACGACGCGCCGTTCCGGGAGGAGATGGACGTCGTGCTGGGCCCGAGTTGCAAAAACCGCTGGGCTTACGCGGTCGCGAAGTTGGTCGACGAGTTTTACCTCTTGGCGCATCACCGTCAAACGTCGTTGCCCGTTTACATTACGCGACTTTTCAACGTCGTCGGGCCGCGTCAAACCGGCGCTTACGGGATGGCGCTTCCGCGTTTCGTTTCGGCGGCGCTCCGCGGCGAACCGCTGAAAGTTTGCGGCGACGGTCTCCAAACCCGCTGTTTCTCGTCGGTTTTCGATATCGTCGAGGGGTTGGCGCGTCTTTCGGAGTCGAAAGAGGCGGTCGGGCAAGCGGTGAACCTCGGAAGCGACGAGGAAATTTCGATTCGCGACTTAGCCGAGCGCGTCGTTAAGATTTGCGACTCGAAATCGCCGATCGAATTCGTCGATTACGAAAGCGTTTACGGCCCGAATTTCGACGATATGCGCCGCCGCGTTCCGTCGTTGGAGCGCGCGAAGCGGCTGATCGACTGGAGTCCGAAACGAACGCTCGACGAAATCATCGTCGAAGCCCGCGACTGGCAGCTCGCGACCGGGCGGTTTTGACGGCGCGCCGACGTTCGAGCGGCGTTGACGCGGCATTAATAAAGAAACGATTGAAAAATCGAAACGAACGACGAAGTTCGTTTCCGGGCGGCGGCGCGTTGTTGGGGGACGCGACCGTCGTCGAGGCGCGTTTTTTGCGTCGACGTTCCCCCGGTTTTGACCGTTTTTTGGCGGCTTGGGAGCCGATTTAAGGGTTAAAATGGTTAAAATAGCGATTTTGGGCGCGACCGGTTACACGGCCTTGGAACTTTTGAAACTTTTGCGTCGGCACCCGGAGGCGGAGGTCGTCGCGGCGACGAGTCGCGAAAACACGAGCCGAATCGACGAAGTGCATCCGTCGCTGACCGGTCAGTTTTCGGTGCGTTGCGCGAACCTCGGGCCGCGCGACTTGGCCGACCTCGGCGTCGAGGTCGTTTTCAGCTGCCTGCCGCACACCGCGACGGCGGCGGTCGCTCCGGAGCTGCTCGATCTCGGAATGAAAGTGATCGACTTTGGCGCCGACTACCGCTTGAACGACGTCGACGTCTTCAACAAGTGGTACAACGTAACGCACCCGGATCCGGAACGCCTCCCGAAAACGCCGTACGGCTTACCGGAACTCTTCCGCGAAGAGATTAAGAAGTCGGCGCTCGTTGCGAACCCCGGCTGTTACCCGACGTCGGCGATTCTCCCGCTCGCGCCGCTCCTCAAAGGCGGTTTCATCGGCGGCGACGACATTATTATCGACTCGAAGAGCGGCGTTTCCGGCGCCGGTCGCAAGCCGAGTATGAAGACGCTTTACCCGGAATGCAACGAATCGATCGCGGCTTACGGCGTCGGAACGCACCGTCATACGCCGGAGATCGAGGAAGTCTTGACGACGGCGAGCGGCGTGTCGGCGAAGGTTATCTTCACCCCGCACCTGACGCCGATGGATCGCGGCATCCTCTCGACGACGTACTCGAAACCGCTCAAAGCGGCGACGCAAGAAGAACTCCTCGCGTACCTGCGCGACTTCTACGCCGGCGAACCGTTCGTTCAAGTCGTCGACGCGCTCCCGTCGACGAAAGACGTAACGCACACGAACCGCTGCCACCTGACCGTCCGCGTCGTCGGCGACCGAATCGTTACCGTTTCGGCGATCGACAACCTGATCAAGGGCGCCGCCGGGGCCGCGGTGCAAAACTTCAACGTCGTTTGCGGCTTCGACGAAACGACCGCGTTGCTCTAAGCGCCGCCGTCGAAAGGTTTGAGCGTTTCTAAAAAATCGCGCTCGAACGAAAGAAAACCGCGAAACCGCCGCTCGACGCGTCGACCGTCGAGCGGCGGTTTTTTTCTTGCGCGAAAACTTTCCGGAAATTTCGCGAAATTTTCAAAAAAGCGGCGTTTTCCGAAATCCGTTTCGCGCCGTCGTTCGTCTTGGAGTCGAGGAACGGCGTTCGGAGCGGTTCGAGCGGCGTTTTTTCCGATTTCTTCTCAAACGCAAACGGAGAACGAAAATGACTTGGAAACGAATCTTAACGGCGGCGCTTCTAACGCTTGCGACGGCGTTCGGCGCGACCTCTTGGGCGCAAGGGAAGCCGGGGAAAATCCATATCGACTTCGCGCCTTTGCCGAGCGACCCGGAGTTGAAGCGCGTCGAGTTCGGGCTCGAAGCGTCGGCGACGGAGATTTATTTCGGCGACGCGGTTTATTTCCGAGCGTTCGACCGCAACGCGTCGGAGAAGTCGATTTATCGAACGTTGGCGCCAAAGTCGCAAATCGATTATTACGAGCGTTTTACGAACATCGATTTCGGTTTTTTCTCCGAAGCGGTTTTCGACGCGACCGGCGTCGACGGAACGTATTCTTGGGCGCCGGAGTTCCCGAAACGGCGGCGAGGCGAGCGAATGGGCGGGCCCCTTTGGACGGAGATTCCGCCCGGCGCCGAGCGCGATTACGGCGCCTTCGCGGTCGAGTTTCCGCCGCTCGAAGATTGGGACGACCCGTTTTGGCGCGGCGTTCGCAAGCGGTTGGCGACCGAGGAGAGCGTCGAAATTCGGGCGCGTTTCCATTTCGAGCGAACGTTAAAAACGAAACCGCAAATTGAGGCGAACGGTTTGCCGGCAGAAGTCGCGAAGTATGAACCGGAAGGCGTTTTCGGCGGCGTCGTCGAGAAGAAAATCGTCCTGAAACGCCGACCGAACGCGGAGACGAAGCGGCTCGACGCTTGGTTCGAAGCGACGCCGAGCGGGATGTTCCCGGAACGAAACGGGAGCGAGGGAAAAACGCCGCGAACGGAACCGACGCGACTTCCCGACCGTCGCGACGTCGAAATCGCCGGGAAAAAATACAACCCTTGGCTCGTCGTTCGATACGGGAACCGCAAGCCCGCCGACCCGAACAATCCGACGACGCTCGACGGTTGGCGCGGGCTCGAAGCGGAGTTTTCGCCGTCGACGTTGCGGGACGAAATAACGCTAACGCGTTTGCAACTTGAATATTACAACGCCGAGACCGAGCCGGAAACCGACGCGGCGTTGAAGGCGTTGACCGCTTGGCTCGACGCGCTCCCGGGCCCGCAACGGGCGGCGTTGGTCGCGTCGATAACGACGCGGCGTTGGATCGTCGGCGGTTTGCGAGTCGGGACGGGCCGAACGCCGGTCGACTCCGATATGAAGGAAATCGCGCCAAAGTACGAGCGTCTTTGCGCCGCGTTGGGCGACGTCGCCGAGATTTTGGAAACGCCGCCTCGCCGCGTTGAACGTCGTTCGTCGCGGCGACAGGACGACTTTGTCGGTTTCTTGGAACCGGCGCGGTAAACGAGCGCGACGACTTGGCTCGACGTTAAAAAAACGGAAAACGGCGCGTCGGCAAGAATTTTTTTTGTCGGCGCGGCGTTTTTTAAGCGGAAACGGAACGCGTTGCCGAATTGCGAGATGGAGAGTCGCGCTTGCGCCGTCGGCGGAGGAAAATCGCCGGAAGTGAAAAAATTTCGCGAAAATTTTGGAAAAAGCCCCTTGCGCCTTTTTCTTCTTGGGGTATATTCTTACCTGTCGCTGGTGATGACCGCGACGACAACCATCGCCGACCGCTTTCGGGCGGCAAGTCAAAAGCGAAAACGAAAATAAAAAATTTTCAAAAAAGCTCTTGACGAAAACAAAAACGATGGTAAATTAAACGAGTCGCTTGAATGAAGCGGCAAGTAAAAACGAAAGTTTGACGGTTGAAAAATCGTTAAAGTTGCTTAAAACGAAGCGTAAGTCGAGTTTTAAACGATATTTTACAATTAGGTGATGCAAGAGTGGCGTCTGGGATTTTGTCGTTTGTCGACGTTCGCGCCGAGCTTAGTTCGCTAAGCGGAGCGGGAAGTGAGTCGGTAAGCGGCGGATCTTAGAAACATAACTATAATTTTGTCGAATTCATTGAGTTCAATAACTTTATAGAGCGATA
>JAFSDX010000160.1 GCA_017436025.1 Thermoguttaceae bacterium | reverse complement strand
GGCGGCCTTTTCGGCGGCGGCTTTCGCGGCGGCTTCGTCGGCGGCGGCTTTCTCGGCGGCGGCCTTTTCGGCGGCGGCTTTCTCGGCGGCGGCTTTTTCGGCGGCGGCTTTTTCGGCGGCGGCTTTCTCGGCGGCGGCCTTTTCGGCGGCGGCTTTCTCGGCGGCGGCCTTTTCGGCGGCGGCCTTCGCGGCGGCGGCTTCTTGCGCGGCTTTTTCGGCGGCGGCCTTTTGTTCCGGCGTCGGTTCCGCAGGAGCGGCGGGGGCCGGAGCCGGAGCGGGTTGCGCCGGAGCGGCGGGGTCTTGCGCGGCGGGGAGACCTTGCGGGGCCGGTTCCGCCTTCGCTTCGACGTAAGATTCCGCCGCGACGATTTCGTCGATGATCTTCGCGATCTTCGCGTGTTGCGCCGGGAGCGCCCAGAAAACGACGCGGTTCGGCGACGTCGAGTCGGAAACGCGGGTCGCGCCGCGCATATCCGCCGAACTCGCCAGTTGCGAATAAATTTGCGAAAAACGAGCGACTTGGCGCGTCGTCATCCGGTAAACTTTCAATTCGCGTTGGAATTCCGGCGCTTCCGCGCTCGCTTCGAAGTCGGCGAGCGTTTTCGCGACGATTTCGTGTTCCGCTTGCGTCGCGACGATCAGGAGACCGCCGTCGGTCGTCGGCGTCGGTTGAGCGAACGGCGCGACGGTGCGCAGCGCTTGCAACATCGCCGGATCGAGCGACGAACCGGGACGCTGGGTCTTAAAGCGGTAAACTTTAACGACCGGCGCTTCTTCCGGCGCGACGTCGGTCGTCAGCGACGCGAACGCTTCCTCGATCTTGCCGTGATCGATCGGCGACGCGACGACGAAGAGTTTGCGCGCTTCCGGGTTCAGCTCGATTTGAGCGTCCGGCGCGACTTGCGACAACGCGGAAACGATTTGCGAGTAAAGCGTCGATTGCGACGGCGGAAGCGAGGAACCGCCGCGCATACGGCGCGAGTACGCCCAAATATCCGACGCGGACGCGGACGCCAAACGGTCGAGCGGATAAACGCGGATAACGGCGTTGCGCGCCGGGTCCGCGCCCATCTTCAAGCGTTCGATCAAGCCGGAGATAATGTTTAACTGGCTCGGGCGCGCGAGATAGTGCAATACTTGCGAGTTCGGGTTGTAAAGCGATTTCGCTTCCGGCGCGAACACGTCGATCTGTTCTTTAACGGTGTTGTACGAGACGCCTTCGAGCGGGAATTCGCGCCATTCCGGGACTTCCGGAGCGCGACCCGGGCGTTCGTGAGGTTGCGGCGGGGCCGGGGGCGGATCCGGGTTGTGAACCGACATCGCGGCGGCGTAAATTTCGCGCAACGCGTTGACCGAGTCGACGACGAGGAGGGAGTTGCCCCCTTGCGAACGCAAGAAACAATGCGGCCCTTGGAACGGCGCGATCGTTTGACGAACGGCGTTCATACTGCGGCGTTCGAGCGGAATCGTCAACGCGACGTAGTCGAAGCGGTTTTGATTCGGCAGGTCTTCCGGCGTGATTTTCGGCATATATTGAAGCGGCAGGCTTCCGGTGCGGAAGTCGTGCAGAATCAACATTTCGTTGTAACGGAAGAGCGTGTAGCCTTGGAAATTCAATCGACCGTTGACAATGTCGAGCGCGTCTTTCGGCGAGTACGGCGTCTTGTCGTTGTACGTAAACGTGCCTTGCGGCGGCGCCGACATAATCAACTGCAGACCGACTTCGGACGCGAACCACTTAAGAACGTCTTCCCAACGTTCTTTGTTGAAACGCATCGTGATCGTTTTTTCCGAAATGCCGCGCTCGAAACGCTCGACTTGCTCCGCGGTGAGAACGGCTTTCAACGCCGCTTCGGAGGAGGCGGTGATTTCGTTCCATTGCGATTTGTCCGCTTGAGCGAGCTTTTGCGCGCGTTCGGTCATCAACTCGTTGACGCGAGCCGTTTGAACGTCGGTGAGGCCGACGCGAGCGGCGACGCTCGGGTAAAGAAGGCGCGAGTAACTGCGTTCCGGGTCGTAATCGATTTTGATCGGTTCGGACGGAGCCGGAGGCGGAGGCGTCGGGTTGGCGAGCGCTTCCTTCACGTCGGCGACCATTTGCGCGGCCGCGGCCGGATTTTCGCTCGGAACCGGGACTTGCGCCGCGCTCGTAACGCCGATTTGGCGCAACGCGGCGGCTTGTTCTTCCGGAGTCGGCGGCGCGGGAGCCGGTTCGGCGGCGGGAGTTTCGGGAGCCGGAGCCGGAGCGGCGGCGGGAGTTTCGGGAGCCGGAGCCGGAGCGGGAGCCGGAGCGTCTTGCGGCCCGGGAGAGGCGAAAACGAGGCCGGGGAACGGCGACGCGACGCCGAACGCGAGGGCCGCCCAAAGGACGCTAACGGTCGACGCGGGCGCTTTGGGAGCGCGTCGGCGCGTCGACGCCTTCGTTTTCCAATGTCTATCGATTTTACTCATTACAACGGTCCTTCAATAGGCGTTATTGATTTTTCCGACGGAAGGATTTTAGTCTCGGGTCGCCCGCTTTTCGCCGTCGGCGGCGAACGTTCGAAAGGGCGGTCGCGAACGCGTCGGCGGCGAAACGACCGAAATCGGCGGGGACGCGGAGGGCGACGGAATATCTTGCCGAAATTCCAATATCGCCCAATCCGCGTTTCTTAATATCATTTTACCCAGATTGCGCAGTTTGTCAACTTGACGTAATCATTAAACAATATCGTATAAATTACCCTTTCCGGGATTGTTCGTAAAGGTTTTTTTTGGAAAAACCTTCCTGAATTTTCTATTTTAATACCGTTGACGCCGGTTTTGACGATTAAAACGGTTGGGCGGCAAGACGGGAAAGAAACGTTAACGAGAATTGGACGGTCGAGCGCGTCGGCGACGGCGTCGCGACGGCGACGCGGGGGCCGCGTCGAACAAGCGAACGAGCGTTTCGACGGTTCGTTTCGTCGCGCCGCGATTTTGGAGCGTCAACGTTCGCGCCGCCGTTCCGAGCCGTTCGCGGAAGGCGACGTCGGCGAGCGCGCGGCGAACGAACGCCGTCGTTTCGGTTTCGTCGGAGACGACGACCGCCGCGTCCGCTTTCAAGAGCGTTTCGACGATCGTTCGGAAGTTGCGCGTGTTCGGGCCGAACGAGACCGCGGCGCCGTATCCGGCCGGCTCGAGCATATTTTGACCGCCGCGGGTTCCCCAACTTCCGCCGACAAAGGCGATTTGCGCCGCGCCCCACCAAGCGCCGAGTTCGCCGATCGCGTCGACGAGGAGAACGCGGCTCGAAGGAGCTTCCGGCGCGGCGGGGGCGGCGTCGGAGAGCGTCGAGCGTCGCGTCCAAGGAACGCCCGACTTTTCCAAGAGGCGCGCGACTTCTTCGAAACGCTCTTTATGCCGCGGAACGATAATTAATTTCAACGCCGGGAACTCGTCGCGGAGTCGGCGGAAGGTTTCGAGCGCGGCGGCCTCCTCCGGGTCTTGCGAGCTGCCGCAAAGGAAAACGACGTCGTCGGGCCCGATTCCGGCGAGTCGCGCCAAGCGGACGGTCGCGGGGTTGGCGCGGTTCGTCTCGACGCCGTCGAATTTGATCGAGCCGGAAACGGAGACGCGCTCTCGAAACGGCGTTAAAGCGCGGAAACGCTCGGCGGCGAGTTCGTCTTGCGCGACGATCGCGTCGATTCGGCCGAACGTCGGCGCTAAAAATCGACGGACGCGGGAATACGAACGGAACGAACCGTCGCCGATTCGACCGTTGACGACCGCGACGCGAACGCCCGCTTTCTTGGCGGCGGCGATTAAGTTCGGCCAAAGTTCCAGCTCGACCAAAACGAGCGCGTCGGGGCGCAAGCGTCGGAGCGCGGTTTTGACGGCCCAAGTAAAGTCGAGCGGGCAATAGAAAACGTTCGTTCGGGCGCCGAAAAGTCGGTTGGCCAACTCGAACCCGGTTTTCGACGTCGCCGAAACGACGAACTCCCAATCGGGGCGCGCCGCTTCCAACTCGGCGACGATCGGCTTGAGCAAGTTGACTTCGCCGACGCTGACCGCGTGAAACCAAATTCGACGGCGACCGTCGGCGAGCGGCTCGAGTCGCGGAACGAGGCCGAGAAACTTCGCGCTCCAACCGTCGCGGTACTTGCCGTGTCGCAACGAGCGGTAAAGAAGAAACGGCGTCGCGAGGAACAGCGTCGCGAGGTAAACGAGATCGAGGAACATCGGCTAAGCTCCGGAACGGGAAAAAACGAACGAACGGAGCGAGGATAAAAGAAAAGCGTCGCCGCGTCAAGAGAAGAAAACGCGGCGCCGCAAAAGACGCGAAAAATAGGAAAGACGCGAAAGACGGGAAAGAAAAACGACGCGAAAACGAACGCTAAAGTTCGGTCGTTCGACTCGGTTCGTCGCGGCGCGTCATATAAATTTCGAAATCGCGGTTCGGTTCGATTCCGGCGTCGCGGAGGATTCCGGCGACCGCGTCGTAAGCGATTCGCGGCGTGTTGTTCTCTTTGCTGAGGTGCCCGAGGAAAATGCGTCGGACGCCGCTTTTAACGAGTTCGACGGCGAAGCGGCCCGCCTCCGCGTTGTCGAGGTGCCCGGAGTCGCTTAAAATGCGTTGTTTCAGCGGATAGGGGTAAGAGCCCTTCGTCAACATTTCGCGGTCGTAGTTCGCTTCCAAGAGAACGACGTCGGCGCCGACGAGACGCTTGCGAAGCGTTTCGGTAACGGTTCCGCAATCGGTCGCGAGCGCGAACTTGCGGCGTCCGTCGGTGAGAACGTATCCGACCGAGTCGCGAGCGTCGTGCGGCGTCGAAAAGAACGTCGCCTCAAGATCGCCGAGATCGAGCGTTCGGTTCGGGCCGTCGCTTTGGAAAATTTTCATATGGCGCGTTTCGACGGGGCCGAGCGTTCCGCGTTTTTGCATTTCGTCCCAAGTTCCGATGCTGGCGTAAATTGGGAGATTGTATTTGCGCGAAAAAACGCCGAGACCCTGCGTGTGGTCGAAGTGGGCGTGCGTCGTTAAGAGGGCGGTGAGCGAACTCGGCTCGACGCCGATTTGACGGAGACAGTTTTCGATGCAACGACCGCTTTTGCCGCAGTCGATCAAGACGCGCGTTTTTCCGGCGGCGACGTAAGTCGCGTTTCCGGAGCTTCCGCTAACTAAAGGGCAAACGAACATTCGGCGAGAGCGTTTCAAAGGGGAAAAGGGTTCGGGCGCGCTCGATTCTTGGGCGAATCGCAAAGAACGCGTCGGGACGCAAAAACGATTTTCGGTTTCCCGAATCGCGAACGAGCGTCGCCAAACGACCGTCGGCGAACGCTTGGCGCCGCTCCGAACCCGTTTCGACGCGGAAACTATTGGCGGCGCAGACGTTTGTTAACGTTGACTTCCAAGTTGCCGAACGCCGCTTCGTGACGTTGGAGCGTCATGCCGAGCGCGTGATAAAGGCGCTTCGCGGTGTAAAAGTTGACGACGATGCGTTGGTTGACCGGAATCGGCGACGACGGAACGCCCATCGGTTGCGGATTCAGGCCGAAATCGACGATTAGCTCTTCCGGCGTTCCGGTAACGCGGCAGAAGTTGGCGTAAGTCGCGACGACTTGCGAATCGTCGACTTGGAGTTGCGGACGGGCTTCTTGTTCGTTCGTTTCGGGATTGACGTTCGACACGTTGATTCTCCTTCGGGTTGGGCCGTTCGACGCGAGGCGGTTCGCGCGTCGAAACGTCGGTTTCGAGCGCTTGGGCTTGGCGTCGGGGCGGCGAAAACGTCCTTGTAACAATACGTTTTCATTTTATCGGTTTTTTCGTCGGCGTCGCGCCAACTTTTTTGGCGTTTGCGGCGGAAAAAACGGAAAAATCCGCAAAAAGGGGAAACGGCGGAGAAAAACGAACGAACGTTGTTTCACGACGATTATAGCGATTTTTCGCGAAAGGTCAACTCCCGCGTTTGCGTTCCGACGGCGGCGCGAGCCCTTGGCGCGTCGCGTTTTGGAGATATAATTCGAAGAGTCGTCGCTTGGTCGGCGTTTAAGCGTCGTTTTTTTCGTTTTTAACGTTTGAGAGAATTTGTCGAGGAGCTTTCGCGATGTCCGACAAACCGATTTTACCTTCCGAGAGCGGCGGCTCGGGCTCTTCGAACGCCGCTCCGTCGCTTGGCGGGCCGACGCTCGACGTTCCGGGCGTCGCGTCGATTCCGCTTGCGGAAATTGAGTTCGAGTTTGTTCGCTCGTCCGGGCCGGGCGGGCAAAACGTCAACAAAGTGTCGAGCAAAGCGCGGTTGCGTTGGCGACCGGGCGAACGCTTATCGCCGGAGGTTTGGGCGCGTTTCCAACGTCTTTATCCGTCTTGGACGACCGAAGCGGGCGACGTCGTCGTTTCGAGTCAAAAATTTCGCGACGCGCCGAAAAATAAGGCCGAGTGTCTCGAAAAGCTCCGCGCCGCGCTCGAAAAAGCGGGAAAAACGCCGAAAAAACGGATTCCGACGAAACCGACGCGCGGCTCGATTCTGCGTCGGTTGGAGGACAAAAAGCGCAACTCCGACAAGAAAAAGGAGCGCGGACGCCGCGATTTCGACTAAATCGGAAGCGATTCGAATTTTTTTTCGGCTTTTTGCTTCTTTTTGCGTCGCGCGCTTGAAATTCGAGCGGCGGGCGATTATAATGAACTCCGTTCGCGGTCGACGCGGACGCCAATATTAATATTAATGGGAACGCGAAATTCATTAATAATAAAACGGAAGGAAGAAATAATGTCGCAAGCCGAAAAAACGACCGCTCCGCAAGGGGCGCCGTCCGCCGACGCCGGGCTCCCGATGAGCCCGAAATGGGATCCGGAAAAACTCGCCGCCGAAAAAGCGGAACTGCAGCGTTTGGCGTCGCTCCCGTTGGGGCCGCGTTCGCTCGGATACGTCAAACGCACCGGGCCGGGCCTTCTGCAGAGCGCGATGACGCTCGGCGCCGGGAGCGCGACCGCGTCCGTTTTGGCCGGGGCGTCGTTCGGATACAAACTCCTTTGGGTGCAGCCGTTGGCGATGCTTCTCGGCGTTTTTATGCTCGGCGCGCTCTCGAACGTCGTCTTGACGCGCGGCGAACGCCCGTATAAATCGTTCGGACGCGAAATTTGGAAACCGCTCGTCTTCCTTTGGGCGTTCGGGACGGTAACGGCGTCGGTTATTTGGCACTTCCCGCAATACGGCTTGATCGCCGGCGCCGCTCGCGACTTGGCCGGAGCCGCCGGGTTGACGGTCGCCGGAGAGGGCGGCGCGCTGACCGGGGTCGGGTACGCCGTCAGTTTTATCGCCGGAGCGTTGATTTTGGCGATGAATATCACCGTCGTCTTCAATTACGGCAAGGGCGCGACCGGCGTTAAGATTTACGAACGCTTTTTGCGAACGATGATCGCGCTCGTGATTCTCTTCTTCCTCCTCGTTTGCGTGTTGAACGTCGGGAACGTGAACTGGGTCGAACTCTTCAAGGGCTTTATCGGCTATTACGGGATTCCGGCGAACCCGGAAACCGGCGTCGTCGATACGAAGACGTATCTGCAAGTTCTCGGGATGCTCGGCGCGTCGGTCGGGATCAATATGACGTTCCTCTATCCGTATTCGCTCTTGGCCAAAGGTTGGGGCGAAGAACATAAAACGTTGGCGCGTTGGGACTTGGGAATGACGATGTTCCTGCCGTTCGTGATCGTTACCTCGCTGATTATGGTCGGGATGGTCGCGACGGGCGTTTATACCGGCGCCGACGTCGTGCTTGATAAAATGTCGCCGTTGGCCGCCGCGAAAGCGTTCGAAGGGATTCCGGGCGGCGAAATCATTTTCTGCTTGGGCCTTATCGGGATGTGCGGCGGCGCGGTCAGCGTTCATATGGTCGCGTGCGGTTTCACGATGTGCGAAATGCTCGGTCTCCAAATGACGCAAAAGCGCTTCCGCTTGTTCGCGTTGACGCCGTGCGTCGGCGTTCTCGGCGTCGTCGTGACGTTGCCGATGTGGTTCCCGGTCTTCGCGTCGGCGATCTGCCTGACGATGCTTCCGATCGCGTACCTGATTTTCTTCATCTTGAACAACAAGCGAAGCTATATCGGCGACGCGGTCGGCAAGGGCGGCAAACGCGTTTTCGTCAACGTTATGTTGACGTTGGCGCTCGTCTTTACGACGATCAGCGCGGGGATTTCGCTCAAGAAGAGCGTTTACGACAAGATTTGTCCTTCGAAACCGGCGGCGACCGCGACCGAAGCCGCTTCGGAAGCCCCGGCGACCGAAGCCGAAGCGACCGAAACCGCTCCGGAAGTCCCGGCGACCGAAGCCGAAGCGACCGAAACCGCTCCGGAAGCGGCGGCGGAATAATCGGCGTCGGCGATTAACTTTTCGCGCTTTGCCTCCGTTCGCGTCGAGGAACGATTTTCTCGGCGCGAACGGAAAACTTTTGAAGAAAATCTCTTCGTCGCGGACGAAAACGCTGGAAATTGGTTGCGACGTCGATTATAATAAATAGAGTCGCCAAACTTTTAAGGGGCGGCAAACGCCGCAAGAGACAACGAGAGAGCAAAGGGAACGATAAATGGCGGTCGATTGGGAAAAATGGAGAAAAGCGGCGAAACGACTCGGCGTCGCGCTGGTCGCGTCGATTGCGTCGACGGCGACCGCTTTCGGCGTCGGCTCGACGTTTGCGGACGACGCCGCGCCGTCGTCGCCGAGCGCGTCGGAGCGAACCCTTCCGGCGCCGCGTCTGACCGATCGTTGGTTTTACGCGTCGTTCGGCGTCGAAAGCGACGAGCGCGCCGACGAGTTGGCGGCCCTGATTCGCCGCGCCTCCGCCGTCGGATACAACGGCGTCCTTTGGGCTTGCGGCGTCGAAAATTACTCGCGTTGGGACGACGCCCGAAAAGCGCGGTTGGCGAAAATTCGCGCCGTCGCCGACGAGGCGAACGTTGAAATTATCCCGATTCTTTGGTCGATCGGGTACGGAACGGCGCTTGGGTTCGACCCGAATCTCGCCGAGGGCCTGCCGGTTCGCGGCCTTCCGGCGCGCGCGGTCGATGGGCGAATCGAAGCGGTCGAGACGCCGCTCGACGTTCCGAACGGCTCGCTCGAAAGCTGGAAAAACGACCGTCCGACCGATTACGTCTTTAACGACCAACCGGGAACGATTTCCTTCCGCGACGGCGACGTCGCGCGGTCGAGCTCCGCGTCGATTCGGTTTGAAAATTTTGCCGCCGACAAACACGGGCACGGGCGGCTGATGAAAGAGATTCGACTCGAGCCGAGCCGCCTTTACCGCGCGTCGATTTGGTTCCGAACCGAGAACGTCCGCGGCAATCTGATGTTGCAAATTTACGACGAAAACGGCGCGCCGTTGGGGAGCGCTCGCCCGAAATACGACGCCGAGAGCGCGACCGATTGGACGCGAGTCTCCGCCGTTTTTCGCGCGCCGGAAGAAGGGAAAGCGCGTCTGTACGCCGGCGTTTGGAAAGGCGAAGCCGGGCGCTTTTGGCTCGACGATTTAACGGTCGAGCCGGTCGGGTTGGTCAATCCGCTGCGTCGGCCCGGGACGCCGATCGTCGTCGCCGACGCGGAGAGCGGAACCGTTTACGACGAGGGGAAAGACTGGGTTTTGCCCGACTTCTCGTTGCGACTCTGGAACCCGAACGCCGAAAGCCAAACGTTGACGATTCCCGAAGGAAGTCGAATTAAAGACGGCCAAGCGCTGAAGATCGACTATTATTACCCGCCGCTCGTCGGGGCGCCGCAGATCGGGACGTGTATGTCGGAGCCGAAACTTTACCAGTTCTTCGAAGAGTCGGCGCGCGGCGTCGTCGAAGCGCTCGCGCCGAAAAAATGGTTCCTTAGTATGGACGAAATCCGGTGCGCCGGAACGTGCGCCGCTTGCAAGGCGCGCGGAATTTCGCTCGCCGAGATTTTGGCGGATTGCATTGCGAAACAGCGTAAAATCATTCGGGAAACGACGCCGGACGCCGAAATTTACATTTGGTCCGATATGCTCGACCCGAAACACAACGCCCGCGACAATTATTACGTTTGCGACGGCAGCTACGTCGGCGTTTGGGATTTGATTCCGAAAGATTTAATTATTAGCTGCTGGTATTACGAAATTCGCGAAGAGAGTATGAAATTCTTCTCCGAACGCGGGTTCCGAACGCAGGCGGCGGCGTATTACGACGTCGACTCGCTCGATTCGAGTCTCGATTGGCTCGAAACGTGCGCGCGAACGCCCGGTTGCGTCGGCGTTATGTACACGACGTGGCGTAAAAAATACGAGTTGCTTGAAGGTTTCGGTCGGGCGACGCTTGAAAGTCCGCTTCCTAAGGAATAACGAACGCATGACGCCCTTTTGTTTTATTGTCGCGACCGTTCCGATCGGGCTTTATTGGCTCGCGCTCGCTTGGTTGCACAGCCGTCCGCAACCGTTCGCGGTCGACGGTCGGCGGGATTTTATCGCGCTCGCGCTCGCGCTTTCCGGCGTTTTTTTTATCGGCCCCGGTTCGGTAACGGCGCCGCTTAGCGCGTTGACGACGTGGGGCCCGACCGTTTGGCTTTTGAGCGGGCTTCTGTATTTTTTAGTCGTCGTTCTTTTGGCGTCCCAACAACGTCCGCGAATCGTCGTTTATAACGCGACCCGCGACGAGTTGCGCGCGCCTCTTGCTCGCGTCGCGCTTTCGCTCGACGACGAAGCGCGTTGGGCCGGCGCGTCGTTGAATCTGCCGAATCTCGGCGTTCAGTTTTACGTCGACTCCGCCGCTTGGGGGCGCGTCGCGACGTTGGTCGGGCTGGACGCGGAACGCTCGTCGCAGGGTTGGGCGCGTTTGGAAAAGGAATTGCGGCGCGAGTTGGCGGATTTGGAGCCGACGCGGCGACGCGGTTGGCTTGCGTTCGCGGCGCTCGGTTGGGGCGCGCTCGTCGCGGCGGGCGTCGTCTTGGCTTGGCGTCAAGAGGCGGTCGCGAACGCGTTTAGTTTTTATCTTTCCGTTTGACGCGCGCCGGTCGCGCGCTTTGGAAGGTTCGAGCGTATGAACGATAAAAACGACAATAACGAACGTTGGTGGCGAGATTTTCTCGTCGTTTCGGCGCGCACCGACGTGGGAATGCGGCGCTCGAACAATCAAGACTCTTTCTCGTCGGAACCGGCGTCGACGCCGCGCTTGGGGAAAACGCGCGGGCATCTCTTCGTCGTCGCCGACGGTATGGGCGCGCACGCGGCGGGGGAACTCGCCAGCAAAATGGCCGCGACGCTCGCGCCGCAGTCGTATATGAAGCGAACCGACCAGTCGCCTCCGGAAGCGCTCCGCGACGCGCTCCTCGACGCGCACGCCGAGATTCGCAAACGCGGCGAAAGCGACGAAGCGTTTCGCGATATGGGAACGACGTGCGACGTTCTCGCGCTTTTGCCGGAAGGCGCTCTCGTCGGGCACGTCGGCGACAGTCGCGTTTATCGGCTCCGCGACCGAACGATCGAGCAGCTGACGTTCGATCATTCGCTCGTTTGGGAGGCGCGGCGTTTGCCGAATTCGCATCCGGCGTTTCAAAAATTGTCGAACATTCCGAAAAACATCATCACTCGTTCGCTCGGCCCGACCGATTCGCTCGTCGTCGACGTCGAGGGGCCGTTCCCGTTGCGACCCGGCGACGCGTTTTTGCTCTGCAGCGACGGGCTCTCCGGGCAGTTCGAGGATTCCGAAATCGGGCAAATTCTCGAAGTCTTCCAACCGGAGGAAGCGACCGAAACGCTCGTCAACTTGGCGAACCTGCGCGGCGGCCCGGACAACATAACCGTCGTCGTCGCAAGATATAAAGCGGAGCCGGATTGGGAGGCGGTCGAGCGCGAAATCGAGAAGGCGGAGCGAGCGCAAACGAAGAGGGCGCCTCTTTCGACGTTCGCTTGGACGTCGGCGGCCCTGGCGATCGCGGCGTTTGCGACGGCGGCTTGCGGATTCGGCGGCGTTTTGGGAAAGACGGGCGCGCCGATCGGCGTCGGCGCGGTCGTTTTAGGCGCGATCTTGAGCGGGCTCTTTCTTTGGAGCGCGCGCGAACGCTTTTTGGTCAAGGAAGAAAATTGGGCCGACAAAACTTGGGGCGCCGGGCCTTACGTCCGCGCGAGCGCCGCTCCGAACGCCGCATTTTGCGAAAAAGTCGCCGACGTTTGCGACCAACTTTGCGACGCGATGCGCGAACAGCAAATCTTCGCGCCCGATTGGGACGGCGTCGCGAACGCGCGAGCGCAAGCGAAGGCGGCTTTCAAACGCGGCGATTTCGCGGGTTCTTTGCGCGCCGACGCCAGCGTCATTAATTATATGATGAGCGAACTGAAAAAGAACGCCCCGCAACGACGTTAAGCGGGGTAAACAGGGGAAAAACGGCAAACTCGGGGGGTTGTGTGGAATTTCTTTCGCGTCCCTTGCGAGGAAGGTTGCGCGCGCCCCCGGTCTCCGGGTTGACGATTCGAAAAAATTCTTTAAACTGTGTAGAACGGAGGCGCTCCGCGCGAGCGTCGAACGCGTTTTCGGAACGAAATCAAGTAAAACGGTCGCGCGAGAGAGCGCGCCGCGCCGTGAAAATCGGAGAGTCGAGAGAAGAATGCTGGCGAAACGGGTGATTCCGTGTTTGGACGTTTGCGGCGGACGCGTCGTGAAGGGAACGAATTTTGTGCGGTTGCGCGACGCGGGCGATCCGGTCGAAGTCGCGAAGCGGTACGAGCGCGAGGGCGCCGACGAGTTGGTTTTTCTCGACATCACCGCGAGTCATGAAGAGCGCGACACGATCGTCGACGTCGTGCGCAAGACGGCGGACGTCGTCTTTATGCCGCTTACCGTCGGGGGCGGGATTCGGACGGTCGAGGACTTCCGCAAGATTTTGAACGCCGGCGCCGACAAGGTGTCGATCAACTCGTCGGCGGTGAAGACGCCCGATTTGATCGACGCGGCCGCCGCGCGGTTCGGGAGCCAATGCGTCGTCGTCAACATCGACCCGAAGCGCGTAATCCGCGACGGCGAAGAGTTTTGGGAAGTTTTTATCAACGGCGGACGGCTTGGAACCGGGCTCGAAGCGGTCGCTTGGGCGCGCGAGGTCGAGAGTCGCGGCGCCGGGGAGATCGTCTTGACGTCGATGGACGGCGACGGGACGAAAAACGGATACGACCTGCCGATTTTGAAAGCGGTCGCGAACGCGGTGAAGATTCCGGTCGTCGCGAGCGGCGGCGCGGGCGAGCCGAAGCACTTCGTCGAAGCGATTACCGAAGCGAACGCGTCGGCGGTCTTGGCCGCGAGCGTCTTCCATTACGGCGAATATTCGATCGCGGAAGTGAAGGAAGCGATGAGAGCCGCCGGGATTCCGGTTCGGATTCCGACGACGCCGAGCGTTTGACGGCGAAAATCGACGAAAATCGACCGTTTCGGTTTAGCTCCAAGGAACGCGAACGCCGATAATAACGTCAAAAGAGCGTCGACGGCGTTGGGGCGGCTTAGCGGAGTCGGCGAAGCGCGTCGACGGAAAATTAACGAACAACGAAGACGGGCAAAATAGAGAATTTGGTTGAATAAGGCGAGACGAAGCGGCGTCGGTAAGCGGCGCGTTTTGGCTCGGCGCAAGTGGAACGGAGAAAAAAGAACGTATGTCGACCCCCGAAAACGTTACCCCCGATCGCGTCTTTAGAAAAAAGAAGGAACTTGAAATCGACCGCCTTTTCCAAGCGTTGGTTAAGCTCTCGGGGAGCGACCTTCACTTGAAAGTCGACCGTCCGCCTTACGTTCGCGTCAAGGGGAGCCTGCGCACGCTCAACCGCGGCCCCATCGACGACGAAGAAATGAACCGCCTCATCTTCCCGATGATGGACGAGCGCAACCGCAAAATTTACAACGACACCGGCGGGGCGGACTTCGCGCACACCTGCGTCGTCGACGGCGTTACCTGGCGTTTTCGCGTCAACGTCTTGACGCAAATGGGACACGTCGGCCTCGTCGCGCGCCGTATTAACAACTTCATTCCGGAACTCGAAAAGCTGCACATTCCGCCGGTTCTTTACGAACTCTGCAAGTTCAGCCAAGGGATGATTTTGCTCGCCGGCGTTACCGGTTCCGGGAAGTCGACGACGATCGCGTCGATGCTCAACTGGATCAACAAAAACTACAACAAGCACATTCTGACGCTCGAAGACCCGATCGAGTTTATGTTCACCGAAGAAAAGTGCTTGATCAACCAACGCGAAATCGGTCAAGACGTCTGCGACTTCGAAGTCGGGATGAAACACGCCGTCCGCGAAGACCCGGACGTTATGCTCGTCGGGGAAATGCGCGACCGCGAAACGTTCGAAACGGCGATTCACGCGGCGGAAACGGGCCACTTGGTCTTCGGAACGATTCACGCCTCGTCCGCGCCGTCGACGATCGGGCGTATTTTGGACCTTTTCCCGGCGAATATGCACAAGGCGATTCGCGGCGCCATCGCGATGAATATGAAGGGGATCGTCGCGCAAAAGCTGTTGCCGTCGATTTTGCCGGGCGTCCAACGCGTTCCGACGTGCGAAATTATGATCGTCAACAGCATTATCCGCAAGTTGATTTTGGAAGGCGAAGACGAAAAACTCGGCGACGCGATCCGCATCAACGCGCAGGAAGGGATGCAAGACTTCACGATGTCGCTCAAGTATCTCGTGCAAGCGAAGAAAATCGACCGCGCGACGGCGTTCGAAGTCGCGCCGAACATCGAGTCGCTCAAGATGGCGCTCAAAGGCATCGAAGTTAAGGAGCCGGGGATTTTGTAATCTCGGTTCGTTTCGCGGCGGTTTCGTCTCGGCGGTTTCGAGGCGAGTCGCTTAAGACGCCGCTCAAAGGCGTCGAAGTTAAGGAGCCGG
>JAFSDX010000159.1 GCA_017436025.1 Thermoguttaceae bacterium | reverse complement strand
GGTCGTTTCCCGGAAAACTCGGTCGGCGACGTTTACCAAAACCATCCGCTTTTCAACGCGCGTCAAAACCCGGACAACTATAAAGGCGTCTGCGGCAAGTGCAATTATCGGCACGTTTGCGGAGGCAGCCGCGCTCGCGCTTACGCCGTCGGCGGCGACCCGCTCGGCCCGGAGCCGGACTGCGACTTCGAAACGCCGTAAACGCCGCCATTTCTTACCTTACCGCTTAATTTAAGCGTCCCGAAAACGCGAAACCCCCGCCGCCTCGTTGGCCCGAGACGACGGGGGTTCTTCTTTCGCGCTTCTTTTTCGCGTCAAGCGCCGACGTTTAGCGCCGAACGTCGGACGGGTTCAACCGCCGCCCGCCGAAACGGTTCGGGCCGTCCGTTCCGCGAACGAAACCCGCGGTAACGCCCAGAACAAACTGCCAAATCCCAGCCGGGATAATCAACGCCAATCCGACGAACATCGTTCCAGCCGACCCGACGACGTCGTCCCCCGAATTGAGATTTTCCGGGCCGATTCCGACGAGCAACAGAATTAGTCCGACGATTCCCAACGCGATCGGGCCGAGCATCTGTTTCGCCGACCAGCCGACGTCGTGCAGACGCCGCCCCATTACCGCGAGCGCCGGCAGGAAAACCGCCAAATTCCAAAGCCCTTCGACGGCGTTCGTCGCCGTTTCCGCCGCGTAAACGCTCGCGCCGCCTCCCATCGACGCCAAGAGAACGACAAGTTGCAAAACCCAACCAATCAACGCGTTGCCGACAATCCAGCCCCAGTACTCGGTTCGCGTCGCGCGGCCTCGGAAATTGCAATAATTCTTCATACAATACCCGAACGAACCCCAAAAACTCGGCCCGACGTTCGTTTCGCCGTCGAAGTAATAAGCCGCGTCGGCGACCGGAGCGCCCGCGTCGTAAGGGTTCGCGCTTCCGACGTTATCGTATTCGCCGCCGGTTAAAGGCGTTCCGCAAGCGCCGCAAAACGCGTCGGTCGGGCCGGTCGCGCCGCCGCAACGAGGACAAAAGTTCGCCATTTTATTTCTCCCTAAAATTTCGCTCAAAATTCGGCGCCGCTCGACTTGCGTTCGAACCGCCCGCCGTCGTTATTTATTTTATCCCGTCGACGCCGGAAAATCAAGTTTCGCGTCGAAAATTTCTTTTTCGCAACGGTCGCCCGCCGCCTTAAATCGCGTTAACGCCGACAAACGCCGGTCTTCCGCGTCGATTTTACGCCGAATTCGACCGCCGACCGCCCCAACGGTTCGGCGAAGTCGACGGGACGACGTTTCCTCGTTGGCCCTCCTTAACCGCTTTGAGCTTCCGACGTTAACGTTTAACGTCGGAAGGATTCAAACGTCGCGGGCCATATTTGTTCGGGCCTTTCGTTCCGGGGCAAAACGCGAGCCAAAGAACGAAGGTTAACACTAAGAGTATCGCTAAGAGCTCGAAGAATAGCAATAGATATCGGACAAAAATTAGTAGGAGAATAATAGGAGCCCAACCCGAGTTGTTTGTATCGTGTAAACGACGAAATTCGAGAGCCAAGGTCGGGAAGAAAAAAAAACCAAACCCCACCAACTTGCCTAGTTCAATATCGTTAAACGCGCAGGCCGATAAAACCGACAGTATAAAACCTAAGGGGATAGAGACAAGGAGGTATCCCCAGTACTCGGTTCGCGTCGCGCGACCTTTAAAATTGAAATAATTTCCGACACAATAAAGAAAAGCGTTCCAGAAACTCGGCCCGACGGTCGGTTCTGCGTCGACGCTCGCGTTATCCGCTACGTTTGCGTTATTTACGGCGTTTGCGTTGTTCGCGCTATCCGCCGCGTCGGAATACGCCGTTGGCGTCGGTTGCGGCGCGCTCGCCCCGTAAGGATTCGCGCTATTCGCGGCGCCGTAAGTCGTCGATTGCGGAGCGCTCGCGCTTGCGCCGTTCTTGCAATCGTCGTCGGGCAACGACGTTCCGCAAGAGGCGCAATACACGTCGGTCGGAGCGGTTTTCTTCCCGCATTTAGGACAAAAGTTCGCCATTTTATTCTCCTAAAATAATTTCGCTAAATTTTCCGCGACCGTTTCGCAAATAACGCTCGAACCGGTCGCCAACCGTTTCTTTAGTTTACTTCAACAACGACGAAAAATTATGTTTCGCGTCAAAAAATAATTTTCCTAACAGACCGCCGACGTCGCGCCGCTCGACGCGCCCCCAAGACCGCGCCGTCGAAATGACGCAAACGCTCGACTTAACGTCAAGAAACACGCCCCCTCCGCCGCCCTCGCGTTTCGGCGAAGTCGACGAGACGACGTTTCCTCGTTGCCCCGCCTTAACCGTTTTGAGCGTCCGACGTTAACGTTTAACGTCGGAAGGATTCAAACGTCGCGGGCCATATTTGTTCGGGCCTTTCGTTCCGGGGCAAAACGCGATCAATAGCAAAGGACTAATAACCTTATAAACGAAGTAGCTTAGGGGTAAGCCTATGAGTGAAGCGTAGATGAAGACGCTTAAAACGCATAAAGCTACGTCTACAACGTTTATGAATATGAAAGAAGACTGCAACTCGATCGCGGCGCCTATAACGACGCTTATGACGCCGCCTAGTATGAGCGATATAACTTTAATACGACGCTTAGGCGGCGCCCCGATATCATTACGGCGGCGATATGTAACAGAACTAAGCAAGCCACTGACAAGAAATACAAGAAATAAGGATAATCCAAAACGCTCGCCCGCCTGAAACAGAGCTATCACAACCAACGGCAGAACGACGACCGCGCATCCCCACCACTCCGTTCGCGTCGCGCGACCTTCAGTTTCGAAGCAATGCTTTATACAATACGCAAACGCGTCCCCAAAACTCGGCCCGACCGTCGCGTCGGCGTCGACGTCCGCGACGCGAGAGTTCGCGCCAGGAACGTCCGTAACGAAAGGGTTCGCGCTCGGAGCGTCCGCGGCGCAAGGGTTCGCGCTCGGAGCGTTGTCGACGTAAGGGTTCGCGCTCGGAGCGTCGTCGACGTAAGGGTTCGCGCTCGGAGCATCCGCGGCGTAAGGATTCGCGCTTTCGCCGTAATCGCGATCGTCGCCGGGCAACGGCTCGTAACAGGCGCCGCAATACACGTCGGTCGGAGCGGTTTTCTTCCCGCACTTAGGACAAAAGTTCGCCATAATTATTTATCTCCTTAATAATCCCGCTAAAAATTGCCGCCGCTTAGAACCGCGCGTCTTTATTCTACTTCGTCGGCGACAAAAATCAAGTTTGCGCCGGAAAATTTTTTCGGCTTCAGTTTTCGTCGCCGCGACGCGTTCCGTCCCTCCGCTTTGCGCTTAAAACGCAAAACGTTATCGTCGAACGCTTTACGGATTCGACCGCCGCCCGCCCCAACGGTTCGGCTCGCGCATTCCGTCGCCGAATCCCGCGGTCGTCGCCGCCCGAAATTGCGCGATCCCAGCCGGAATGAAAAACGCCAATGTAAGCCAAGCCGTCTGAAGTTCGCCGCCCTTCGCCCAAACGCCCCAAAGCGCGACGCCGACGCCGCCCCAAACGACCGAGGCGAGCCAACGTTTCGACGACTTGCCGACGTCGTGCAAACGCCGCGCGAAGACCGCGAGGCTCGGAAGGAACGTCGCCCCAAACCAGAAACAATAAAATATACCCGCCCCCGCCGCCGCGTCGTCGACGCTCGTCGTCAAAACGTTCGCGACCGTCGGCGCCGCGACCAAAACGACCGCCGCCCAAGGAACGAACCAGCCCCAAAACTCGGTTCGCGTCGCTCGACCGCGGAAATTGCAGTAATTTTTCAAGCAGTATAAAACCGCTCCCGCGAAACTCGGCCCGACCGTCGGTTGGAGGTAACGCGCCGACGCGTCCAATACGTCCGCGCCGCCGTTCTTCTTGAATCGACCGGGCGACCGGGTTCCGCAAGCGGCGCAAAACGCGGCGTCCGGGTCGATTACGACGTTGCAACGCGGGCAAAAGTTCGGCATCTCGATTTCTCCTTCGTCGTTCGCTAAACGTTCCGCGACGCTCGGGCTCCCATCGGAACCGCGACGCCGCGCAACATTATTTTAGCGCGCCGCCGACGGAAAATCAAGTTTTTCGCAAAAGAAATTTTCGCCGTTCAAACCGTTTCGTTTTCGACGCTTAACGCGTCTTCCGCATTTTGCGCCCGTTCGCGACGCGCCGCTTCTTTCGGCGTTAGTCGCTCTCCTCCGAAGCGGTTCGGCCCCGGCGTCCCGCGCCAAACGCCTAAAACGACGCGAAGGAAAAGACCGAGCAAAACCAAGACGACGGCGGCCTTCAGAAACGCCGGTTCTTCCTTGCCGGGAATCGTCGCCCATTTCCCTAAGCCGAATCCCGTTAAGAGAATCGACGGGCCCCAAGCTAACGACGCGACGCTAACGAGCCCCCCTAAAGCGACGATAACCAACGCCGCCGCGTAAACCTCGCGCTGGTTCGTCGGGTCGACTTCCCTTACGAGGTAGAACGCGCCGCCGCACGCCAACGCCGCGACGATTCCGCCCAACGCCGTCCAAACGTTCGCGCGGCGATTTCGATCGCGCAAGCGACGCGTCCAAACCGCCGCGCCCGGGATCGTCGCCGCCAAACTAAACGCCAAACTGCAATACGCTAAAACACGCATTATTGCAGCCGGCGCGGTCTCCTTGTCGACGGCGCCCAACCCTAATCCCCCCGCAAAACACGCGACGGCAACCCCCGCGAGCCAGCCGAAATACTCCGTTCGGTTCGCCCGGCCTTTAAAGTCGAACGGACGTCGCAGGCAATACCAAAACGCGCCGCAAAAACTCGGCCCGACCGTCGGCGGCGCGTCGGCGAACTCCCAACCGTCGTTCGTTTCGGCGACCGCTTCCGGCGTCGCGAACGGGTTGGCGGCTTCAAGGTTCGTTTCGTTCATTTCGTTTTCTCCGTTAAACCGTTTTGTTTTCGACGTTTAACGCGCCGACGTTTTTCTCCCGTTCGCGACGCGCCGCTTCTTTCGGCGTTAGTCGCTCCGCTCCGAAGCGGTTCGGGCCCGGCGTCCCCGCGCGAAGCCCCCAGAAAACGCGGACTAAAATCCCCAACGACGCGAACCAGAGGCCCACCGCAATTACTTTTGTCGAGTCCGCCGCTTGTTCGGGCGTCGTTGCCAACCTCGCGGCGCCGAATCCTATCGCCCAAATTGTCGGGCCCCAACCAACCGGCGACGACGTCGCTAAAAAAAACGCCGTCGCCATCGCCGCGATCAAAACTACGAACGTCGTTTCGTTCGGCGCAAAATCGCGCGAGTCCAATAGATAATAAATGCAGAACGCGACGCCGCCCGCCGCTAAAACCGCGACGTATCCGCCCAACGCCGTTTTCCAACTCGCGCCGACGTTCCGATCGCGCAAACGCCGCGTCCAAACCGCAAAATCCGGAACCGACGCCGCCAAGCCGAACGCCAAACCGGCGCCTAAAAAAACAAACGGTATTCCCTTCGTCGCGAGCGTCCAGGCGAACGGAACCAACGTTCCCAATCCGGCGACGAACCCCAACGTAAAAAGCGCGACGGCCAGCCCCGCGAGCCAGCCGAAATACTCCGTTCGGTTCGCTCGACCTTTAAAGTCGAACGAACGACGCAGGCAATACCAAAACGCCCCGAAAAAACTCGGCCCGACCGTCGGCGGCGCGTCGGCGAACTCCCAACCGTCGGCGCTTTCGGCGACGCGTTCCGGCGTCGCGAACGGGTTGCGCTCGTCGGCGGCGGTCGCGTCGTTCAATTCGTTTTCGGCGCGCATTTCGTTTTCCTCCGTAACCTCTTTTACTTCCGACGCTTAAACGTCTTCCGCGTTCTTTTCCCGCTCGCGACGCGCCGCCTCTTTCGGCGTTATGCGCTCCGCTCCGAAACGGTTCGGGCCCGGCGTCCCCGCGCGAAGACCCCAGAAAACGCGGAGCCCGACGCCGAGCGTCAGCACAACAGGCGCGAAATCTAAAAACCCCGGCATTTCCTTTCCAGGAATCGCCGCCCACGCCGCCAAACAGCCTCCCGTTAAGAAAATCGCCGGGCCCCAAACGAACGTCGCCGCAACGGCGTAAATAAGCGCCTCCGTTAAAATCGCGAAAACGCCGTCGCATACCCCGCCGAACCAAACATATCCAACAGCGAACAAAACCGCGACTCCGAACGACGCGACGAAACCCGAGACCTTTCCGCCGTTTCGGTCGCGCAAGCGCCGCCGCAAAACCGCCGCGCCCGGTATCGACGCCGCCAAACTAAACGCAAGGCCGCATTTAGCAAGAATATCGTTTTCCGCGTTCGCCAACGCGACTCCGGCGACGCTCCCCAGCGTAAAAAGCGCGACGGCGAGCCCCGCGAGCCAGCCGAAATACTCCGTTCGGTTCGCTCGACTTTTAAAGTCGAACGAACGGCGCAGGCAATGCCAAAACGCCCCGAAAAAACTCGGCCCGACCGTCGGCGGCGCGTCGGCGAACTCCCACCCGTCGGCGCTTTCGGCGACGCGTTCCGGCGTCGCGAACGGGTTGCGCTCGTCGGCGGCGGTCGCGTCGTTCAATTCGTTTTCGGCGCGCATTTCGTTTTACTCCTTAATCGTTGGATTAACTTCGGTTAACGTCTTCTTCGTCGACGGCGTTGACGCTCCGCCAACCGAACCGCCCGTCGTAAACTTTGCCGTCGTTAATGAGGCGCGCGTCGTACCGGTCTTCGCCGTCCGCGTTTTGGTAAACTTTCCTTTGCCAACGTCGCGTCGGGAAGCCGTATTGGTTCGGCTCTTTTTGGCCCGGCAGGAACAGCATCACCGCGAGAACCGCCCAACCGACGACCGGAATCAGCGCGAGCGCCAGCCAATAACCGGACAAGCCGACGTCGTGCAGTCGTCGAACCGCCGACGCGGGCGCCGGAATCAACGAAATCAACCCCGCGACGACGCCGAGTCCGACAAAACCGCGCTCCGCGAAATAACAATAGCTCCCCCAAGCGGCGCCGAGGAAGAGCCAAAAGCCGATTCCGCTTCCGCGTCCTTGAAAATTCGCGATTTGAGCCCAAGCCCAATACCGCGCGTCGTCCTCGTCCGTCGGGATGAACTCCGACGGTTCGAACGCGTCTTC
>JAFSDX010000158.1 GCA_017436025.1 Thermoguttaceae bacterium | reverse complement strand
TCGCTTTCGACGGTCGACGCTCAAACGCCGACCGACGACGCCGCGTCGCCCGAAGCGCCGCAAGTCGCGTCGACGCCGAAGTATCCGGAGTTTTACAACGACGAAAAGCTCGCGTTTTACCGCGACCCGCGCTACGCGAAGCCGCTTCCGGAAGGGATTTTCGGAATGCGAACGATTACAGTTCCGGAAGACGGCTTTCATAACGACGAAGATCGCGAGCTTTACGTCGGTTTGAAAGGCGTTGCCGACGTCTTGTCGCAAGCGCGAAGTTTCGACGGTTTGGCCCGGAAGTTGGAGCCCTACTCCCAAGCGATTTTCGGCGCGGAAACGACCGACAATTACGGCGACAAACCGCTCGACGAACATTTTCGCGGCGGCGTCCATTACGAACATTATCGCCACACGGTTGAATTTTTTTCCCGCGGCCTCAGCGTATGCGATTCGCTAACCGTTGGACACGTCGACGGTTACATCGCGTTCAAAATCAATAAAGACTATCCGTGGCACAGCGCGGAACAAGTCGAACGGGGCGGCAACTGGCAAGGCGGCGAAATCGCGCTGATTCAAGTCTTTTATTTCGACTCTCGCGAAGGCGTCGAAATTATTTTCCACGCCGACGGTTCGCCCTGGCGCTTCCGACGTTGCGAGTTCGCCGACGCGCCTACCAACCTTCCTGTTCCGCTCCGTCCCGGTCAAGGAAAACAAACCAAAGCGCGAGAACGGAAATTCTACGTCGACGGTTTGAAAACGGTTGTTCCGACGCTCGTTCTTTACTCGACCGTTTGGAATCGAGACGGTTCCGTCGCCGAACGCGTCGACGAGCCGACCGACGTTATCGAAATGCTGAGTATTTCCGGGACGAAGGCGCAACCGTTCAAAATGTCCGAATGGATTAAGGAAACCGAAGAGGCGGTCGCTAAAGAAGCGGCGGAGAAAACGGAATAAATCCGTTACCGTTTCAATCTGTTAATTAACAACGTTTAAGTTTAGTTTTATGTCGCCGACTTTGCTTTTTTCGTCTTTTCACAACTATCTCGACCAAGGGAGCGGAGCGGCGATTTCGGCGCGCGAGGTTCTTCGCGAACTCGCGCGCCGCGGTTGGCGGATTCGCGTTCTTTGCGGTTCGCTCTTTGACGACGCAACCGCCGACGAAAACTCGTTTTACGCGACGTTGAAACGACGTGATGTAACGCCTACGTCGAACGCAAACGCGTTGCTCCTGACGACTACCAATTGAATACTAGAAATTGTATAGACGTCGCTCATACGGTAGCGCAGATTGCAGGAGTCTCTTTCCAAACTTCGTTTGACACAGAGGCTCTTTATACCCCGAACAATTTGCGCGACGAGCTGTTAGACCCCAATAAGCAAAACAACGGTAAACAAGGCGCGTATACGATTGGCAGCTCGCTTGAATACGACGAATAGAGGCTTTTATATTGTTAGTTTACAATACAAGGGAGATATAAACGATGAAAAAAACGACGTTTCTTCACCCCGCCGGAATTTTCGCGACCTCGCTCGTCGCGTCGCTTTTCTCGCTTTCGTCGCTCATCGCTCAAACGCCGACCGACGACGCCGCGTCGCCCGAAACGCCGCAAGTCGCGTCGGAACCGAAGTATCCGGAGTTTTACAACGACGAGAAATACGCTATTTACCGCGACCCGCGCTACGCGAAGCCGCTTCCGGAAGGGATTTTCGGCGTTCGAACGATTAGCGTTCCGGAAGACGGCTTTCACAACGACCAAGATCGCGAGCTTTACGTCGGTTTGAAAGGCGTCGCGGACGTCTTGTCGCAAGCGCAAAGTTTCGACGGTCTTCTTCAAAAACTGGCGCCTTACTCCAAGGCGATTTTCGGCGAGGAAACGACCGATAACGACTCGTCTGCGTCGCCGCGTTTTGCCGCCGTCGTTTATCAAGCGCCCAGTTTTCTTTTGCGAACGGCTGCCAAGCCCAGTTCGTCTGTCGTGATCGTTAGTCACGTCGACGGTTACATTTTATTCCATTACAACAGAGGACCGCGCGGGTATTGGAAACCTGAACAAATCGAAGAAAACGGTAACTGGCAAACTGGTGAAATTTTCGAGATCGACGTCTTTTATTTTGATCGACGCGACGCGATTCAGGCAACCTTTTTCTCCAACGGTTCGCCCGAACTTTTGACGCGAAGCGAATTTGCGCAGGCGCCGACTACTCTTTGCGTTCCCAATCGAATCGCGAAGAAAAAAGGCGAAACGTCGGACGCGTTTGCCCAAGCGTTCCAAAGAGAATTCCCGACCCGTTTCCTTTATTCGACGCGTTGGGATAAAAACGGTTCCGTCGCCGAACGCGTCGACGAGCCGATCGACGTCAAAAAGACGTTCAGCTTTCGCAAGGGTTCGACCGAGGTGTTCACGTTCCAACTAGACGGCGAAAAGGCGCCCGCAAAAGAAACGGCGTCGGAGAAAACGGAGTAAATTTCGTCGTTGATTTAACATTTTAATTAACAACGTTTAAGTCTCGTTTTATGTCGCCGAGTTTGCTTTTTTCGTCTTTTCACAACTACCTCGACCAAGGGAGCGGAGCGGCGATTTCGGCGCGCGAGGTTCTTCGCGAACTCGCGCGCCGCGGTTGGCGGATTCGCGTTCTTTGCGGTTCGCTCTTTGACGACGCAACCGC
>JAFSDX010000157.1 GCA_017436025.1 Thermoguttaceae bacterium | reverse complement strand
TTTGCTTTTTTCGTCTTTTCACAACTACCTCGACCAAGGGAGCGGAGCGGCGATTTCGGCGCGCGAGGTTCTTCGCGAACTCGCGCGCCGCGGTTGGCGGATTCGCGTTCTTTGCGGTTCGCTCTTTGACGACGCAACCGCCGACGAAAACTCGTTTTACGCGATGTTGAAACGTCGTAACATAACGCCGACCGTCGAACGCAAACGCGCCGTTCTCGCCGGACAAAACGTCGAGTTTCGACTCGTCCGCTTCCTCGACGACGGAATCGAAGCGACCGTCTTTTTCGCGGACGACGCCGCGTCGCGAATCTTGCCGCGCGGCGCTTTGTCGCGACCTTCCGGCGAACTTCTTCTTAAACTTTTGCTCGACGAGTGTAAAGCGAGCAAACCGAACGTTTACTTGACTTACGGCGGCTATTGGGCGGCGCTTCCGGCGGCTCGAATCGCGAAAAATTTTGGCGCCGCGAACGTTTTTTACCTCTGCAATTTCGCGTACAACCGCCGCAACCTCTTCGCCGAGTTCGACCGTATCGTCGTTCCGTCCGAGTTCGCGAAGTCGTTTTACCGCCAAAAACTCGACGTCGCAACCGACGTAATTCCGCCGCTTATCGACGATACGAAGTTCCGCGTCGCCGACAATTCGCGCCGCTTTTTGACGTTCGTCAACCCGTCGCCGGAAAAGGGGCGCTATTTCTTCGTCGGAATCGCCCGCGAACTTGCGCGCCGCTTCCCGGAAATTCCGATTCTCGTCGTCGAAAGCCGTTCTAAAATAACGACTTTCGCAACGTCGCCGGAAGCGCGAACCCTTGCGAATCTTTACGCGTTACAACAGGTCGACGACCCGCGCGAATTTTACCGTCAAACGCGAATTTTGTTGGCGCCGTCCCTTTGGAACGAGTCGTTCGGGCGCGTCGCGGTCGAGGCGGGACTGAATGGAATCCCGGTCGTTTGCTCGAATCGCGGCGCGCTCCCGGAAGTCGTCGAAGGTTGGGGCGTCGCGCTCGATATCCCGCGACGTTACACGCCGTCGACGCGAACGATTCCGACGCCGGACGAAGTCGCGCCTTGGGGCGACGCTGTCGCAACGCTTTGGAACGACGACGTTTACGCGCAAACGATCGCCCGGGCCGCAAGCGAACGCCTCGAACGCTATTCGTTTCAGAACGTCGCCGCGCAAACCGCCGCGTTCTTTGACGACGTTGCGTCGCTCTAACGTTCGGAATTGTCGATTCCTTAACGATCGACATTCCTTTAAGCCTTGCCGTTATTTGCGTTATAACCGTTTTCCGACGTCGGATCCGCTCGGACGGCAAGCGACGCCGGAATTTTTACGCCGCCCCGCAACAATTCTAGAACGTCGACTTTTTTTTGCGCTCGAACGCCGCGCGCCTCTTTTCGACGTTATTCTTGCGCGACGCCGCCTCCGTTTCGACGGTCGAACGGGTTCGCGGCGCCGTCGTCAAGCCGGAGTCGTCGCAATGAAACCGTCCCCTCGCCTCGTCGCGCTCGCCGCTCTCTTTCTCGCGTCGGCGCTCGGAATCGCCGCTTTTTCTCGCGTCGCGTCGAACCGTTCCCGACCGACGCCCGCGTCCGCGTCCGCTCCGCAAACGTCGCCGGTCGCCTCGAACTTCGAAACGCTCGAACGCCTCCCGGAAACGTCGCCGCCGACGCAAACGTCGCCGCTCGAAAACGCCGCGTCTCCGCAAACGCCGCCGCAACCGACTCGAAAATCGACGCTTAAGCCGGAGTCTCCGTCTCTTGACGCGCTGTCGCAAACGCCCGACGCCGTCCCGGTGCGCACCGCCGTCGCGACGACCGCCGACGTCGAAACGCAACGCTCCTTTCGCGGTTTCACCGAAGTCGACCCGGTCGAAATCGTCCCCCGCGTTCGCGGTTTTCTCGAATCGATCGAGTTCCAACCGGGCGCGCTCGTCGAAGCGGGCGACGTCCTCTTCCGCGTCGAATCGTTCGATTATCAAAACGAAGTCGACGCGGCTAAAGCGGAACTCGCGGCGGCGATCGCTCGCGAAGCTCGCGCTAAAGCGACGCACCGACGCAACTTGCAACTGCGCAAAGATCAGTCGGTCGCCGGAGTCGTTACCGAGGAAACGCTCGAAGAGAGCCAAACCGCTTGGCGCGCCGCGAACGCCGAGTCCGCCAAAGCCCGCGCGCGACTCGCCGCCGCCGAAAAGCAACTTGAACGAACGGTCGTTCGGGCGCCCTGTCGCGGACAAATCAGCCGCCCCTTTTACCCGGTCGGAACGTTCCTCGACGGCGCCGCGCTCGACCCGCCGGTCTTGGCCCGCCTCGTCGCGATGGATCCGATGCTCGTTTACTTTTACGCGACCGACCGCGAGTTTCTCGAATTTCAACAAAAACGCCGCGACGCCCTTAAAGCGCGCCTCGGCAAGCGTTACGACGAGAAAAAATACGCGAACGTCTCCCTCCGCGAAGCGTTAAAAGCGGAAAACTTGCCCGATTATATCGACTTTGAGGCGCGCTTCCCGGGTCTCGACGAAAAGGGCGTTTATTCGCGACGCGGCGTCGTTAATTACGTCGACAATCAAATCGACCGTTCGACCGGCGTCGTCGCGCTTCGGGGCGAAATTCCGAACCCGGATTACTCGATTTACCCCGGCGTCGTTTGCGAAGTCGCGCTCTCCGACGAGCCGGTGAAAAACGCGACGCTAATCGACGTCAAAGCGGTTTGCAACGACCTCAATTCGCAATTCGTTTGGGTCGTCGACGAAAACGACGTTCCGCGCCGCCGCCCCGTCGAACTTGGACGCAAAACGGAAAACGGTTCGCAAGTCGTCGCGACGTCGGGAATTAAGCCCGGCGAGCGTTACGTCGTCGACGGCGTTCTCAACTTGCGCCCCGGTTTGCGCGTCGTCGAAGCGGCCCCGCGAAAGCGCCCCGCCGTCGACGAACCGTTCCTTCCGAACGAACGCGAAACCGCCGTCGCGTCGACGCCCGAGTCCGACGTTCCCGCCCAAAACGCCGAAACGTTCCGCGCCGCCAAACCGGTCGCCCCCGTCCCCGCGACTTCGCCAAAACTTCCAAACGGCGCCGTTCCCGTCGACGCGTCAAAACCCTCAAACAACGCAATTCCCGCCGACGCTTCAAACCGCCCAAACGGCGCTGGCTCCAAAAGCTCGCCAAACAGCCCAAACGGCGCTAGCCCCAAAAACTCGCCAAACAGCCCAAACAACGCAATCCCCGCAAACGCGCCAAACAGCCCAAGCGACGCTATTCCAGAAAAATCGCCAATCCCCTTAAACGGCGTTGTTCCTGAAAGCTCGCCAAACCGCTTAAACAACGCCGCTCCCGAAAATTCGCCAATCCCCTCAAACGCCGCCGCTCCCGAAAATTCGCCAACCCCCTCAAACGTCGTCGCTCCCGTCGCCGCTTCTCTCAACGTCAATTACGCCGACCGCGCCGCTTCCCTCGCTTCCCGCCGCGACGCGTCCAAATCGCCGACGCCGCCCCCGTCGCGTCGTCAATTTCCCGCGTCGAATCGATAAAATCGGAAAGCGCCGCCCGGCCCGCTTGAAATTCGGCGCGTTCCGGGTTATAATGGAGAGCGAAACGTTCTCGACGGTCGAAAAACCGCCGAAACGCCGCGTTTTCGAGTCAAAATCGGTCGACTTTGCCGATTTCGCCGACTTTACACCCTCGCAACTTCGCGTTTTTCTTTTCGGAAAGCGCCAACGTCGAGCGGCAAGCGGTCGGGCTCCGAAGCGCGGCGCCTTCCGTCCCAACGCTCCCCCTTATATTAATTAATAATGACGACGCCCTACTTTTTCGACGCGGAACTTCGACGCTCTATCGAAAGCCTCCTTCTCCCGGACGTTCGCCTCCCCGGTCAATACATCGGCGGCGAAGTCGGTCAAATCGTCAAACACGCCGACTCGGTGAAAGCGCGGATGTGCTTCTGTTTTCCGGACGTTTATTCGATCGGGATGTCGAACGTCGCGCTGTCGGTTCTTTACGACGTCGTCAACGGTCGCTCCGACCTCGCTTGCGAACGCGCCTTTTGCCCCGGACTCGATATGGAGGCGATCCTCCGGAACGCGAACCTCCCGATTTACTCGCTCGAAACGTTCACCCCGTTGGGCGCGTTCGACCTCCTCGGCTTCACGCTCCAATACGAGCTTTGTTACACGAACGTTTTGACAATGCTCGACCTCGCCGGGCTTCCGCTTCGCCGCGTCGACCGCCCGCTCGAAGCGCCGCTCGTCGTCGCCGGGGGCCCCGCCGCCGCGTCGCCGGAGGTTATGTCCGATTTCGTCGACGTTTTCTTGATCGGCGACGGCGAAGAAACGCTCCCGGCGCTCCTCGAACGTTGGGCGGAACTGCGCGCGCAACTCGGCGTCAAACGGGCGTTCGACGCGAAAAACGGCGCCGTCCGCCGCGACGCGTCCTCGTATTTGGCCGCCGGCGGCGATCCGGTCGCGACCTCGAAAGCGCTCCGTCGCGACGCGCTTCTGCAAATCGCCCGCGAGTTCCCCAACGCTTACGTTCCGGAGTTTTACGACGTTTCGTTCGACGAAACCGGTCGAGCGCGCCGCCCCCGCCCGAACGCCGACGGCGTCCCGGAATATATCGACGCGGCGGTCGTTCGCGACCTGAACGCCTTCCCGCCGCCGAAACGTCCGCTCCTCGCGCTCGTCGAAAGCGTCCAAGACCGCGTTTCGCTCGAAATTATGCGCGGCTGCCCGCAAAAATGCCGCTTTTGCCAAAGCACCCAGCTCAAACGCCCGCTCCGTTACCGCTCCGTCGAGCTGATCGCCGAGTCGATTCTCGACGCCTGCGCCTCGACCGGGGTCGACGAAGCGACGCTCCTTTCGCTGTCGTCGAGCGAATACCCGAAATTCGAAGAGGCGCTCCAACGGATTCGCGAAGTCGTTTGCCCGCGCGGCATTTCCCTTTCCGTCCCGAGCTTGCGCGTCAATCACCAGCTAAGCTCCGTCGTTCAAGGCCTTACGACCGAGCGTTCGTCGAGTTTGACCGTCGCCCCGGAAGCCGCTCGCGACGAGATGCGCCGCCGCATCGCCAAGCGCGTTACCAACGACGACCTCTTCGCCGGGTGCCGCGCCGCGTTCGAAAACAACTTTTCGCGCGTCAAAATGTATTTTATGTGCGGTTTTCCGTATGAAACGGAGGAAGACCTTACCGGGATCGTCGCGCTCTCGAACGACGTTTGCCGCTTGGGCAAGGAGGTTCGCGGGAAATTCGCGCAAGTCGTCGCGAACGTTTCGAATTTCGTTCCGAAACCGCACACGCCGCTCCAATGGGCCGCGATGCAAACCCGTCCTTACTTCGAGGAGGCGCACCGAACGCTCCGTCAAACGCGGCGCGAACGCTCGGTCGATTTGAAGTATCACGACCTGAACACGAGCCTTCTCGAAGGCCTAATGACGCGGGGCGACCGTCGCGTCGGCGCCGTCGTCGAAGCCGCTTGGCGCGCCGGAGCCCGACTCGACGCTTGGCGCGAACACTTCAAGCCGGAACTTTGGGACGCCGCCGTCGCCGAATGCGGAATCGACCGCGAAAAGATCGCGCACACGGCGTATTCGCTCGACGCGGAGCTGCCTTGGGATCACATCCGCTTCTACAACGATAAAGAGAAGCTGAAAAAAGAGTTCGCGCTCGTCGAGCAAGCGAAGTACAACGAAAAAGACTGACCGCCGACGCCCGCAAAATCCGCGCGGCTTGCGCCGTTTAACGTCGACTCGCTCTCCTTCCCGAGCGTTTTCGACGTTAAACTCGCCGTTTTTTGCCGCGTTTCGCCATTTTACGCGACGCTTCAAAGCCGAGCGCCGTCCGATTTCCCCGTCGCGCGTTCCGTTCCGTCGAGAGCGGCGTTCGCGGCGTCCGTTTATCCGTTATTTTCGTTCCATTCCCGCCGTTTTTCGCAAAGGACGCAACCTATGCCGACGCCCCAATCTTCGCAATTCACCCGACGCGGCTTCTTCGGCGCCTCGCTCGGAACCGCTTTAACGGCGACCGTCGCCCCGAACGCGTTCGCCGACGCCGCCCCCGCCGCTCCGCCCGCCGACTTTCCGGAAACCAGCTTCGCGCTGAACGGCGTCGACGCGAAAATCTTCTCGAAAGCGATCGCGGAACCGGTTCGCGTCCTGCAAATTTCCGATACGCACCTCTTCCTCGACGACGAACGCGGCGCCGATTACCGCGACAACTCGAAGCGGATGGCGGCGGCGTACAACAAAACGAAACACTTCAAAACCGGCGCCGACACGAACCCGATCGACGAGCTGAAAAAAATTCTCGCCGACGTTACGCCGGAAAAATACGACGCGGTCGTCCTCACCGGCGACATTGTCAGCTTCCCGTCGGCGGCGGGCGTCGATTTCCTCCTCGAAAACCTCGGCGCGACCGGCGTTCCTTATTATTATATCGCCGGGAATCACGACTGGCACTTCGAAGGCCTCCCCGGCCCGTCCGCCGACCTGCGCGCCGAATGGACGGCGAAAATCCTCGCGCCGCTCTACCCCAAGGACGCCGACCCGCTCGCCTACTCCGTCGACGTTAAAGGCGTTAAACTCCTCCTCGTCGACGACTCGACTTACGAGATACTCCCCAACCAGCTCGACTTCGTTCGCCGCGAACTCGCCAAAGGCCTCCCGACCGCGCTCTTTATGCACATTCCGCTCTTCGCGCCCGGTCGCAGCGTCGGTTACGGCGTCGGACACCCGAAATGGGGCGCCGCGACCGACGGCGGTTGGCAAATCGAACGCCGCCAACGTTGGCCGGAAGCCGGTCATACCGAAACGACTTACGCCTTCCGTCGCGACGTTTTGGCCGCGCCGAACCTCGTCGGCGTCTTTACCGGGCACGTTCACCTGTCGTCGCTCGACGTTTGCGAAGGCAAGGCGAACCTGACCGCCCGCGCCGCCGTCGACGGGTCGACGGTGAAAATCGATTTTCTCCCCCTCGGCGAACGCTGACGGAATCGAGCCGGCGCCGTTCGGTAACGAATAAAACGATTCTAACGACAAAGAAACGCTTGTTCGCGAAAAATTTCGAAAAATCGAGCGTTTCGGGGAAACTTTTCCTAGCAAAAGAACCGTTTTAACGTTAAAATAGTATCGGGTAAACCGCTTCCGCCGAGCGACGGTCGTTCCGTCGACGCGCGGCGTTAAAATCGGCAAAACTCGCGCGACCGTCGGGCGTTTTGAAAAAATTGGCGTTATTTGGCGCAAAGTCCTTCAAAAACGACGGGAATCGGGTTATACTGAAGAAGCGTTTTTTCCTCGGCGGCGTTTCGCAAAATCGCCCCCCGCTCCCTCGGCGGCGGAAACGAACGAACAACGAAGTCGAAATCGCAACTTTTAGCGTCAAGATAGATAAGAGCGACAGAACGCAGGTTCTTTCGGTTAAAGGAGACGTTGCCTCATGAACTTGGTCGGAAAAATTTTTGTAGGTATTATTGCGTTATTGAGCGTCGTTTGCCTTACGCTCAGCGTCGTTTCTTACGCGTCGCACAAAAACTGGAAAGAGCGTTCGGAGGAACTTGCCACAAAAATCACGGACCTCGAAAACCAAAAAAAGCAATTGGAGGGCGTGCAAACGGAGCTTGAAACGAAAATAAAAGACGCGGAATTCGCGTATCAAGCGACGATTCAGGCTTTGGACACGAAAACCAAAGCGATGACCGACGAAAACGCCAAACTCGTCGCCGACAACCAAGAACTCCAAAAGAGCTTGGATTTGCGCGTCGCCGCGATCGAAGCGAACGACAACACGATCGGTTCCCTCCGTCAACAACTTGAGCTGACCGCCGTCGACCTCGCGACCGCGCAAGAACTCCGCGCTTCGTACCTCCGCGACCTTGCGGAAACGATGGCGAAACTTTACGACGTCGCCGCCCTCTACGGCAACGTTAAAAACCAAAATATCGATTTGACGAAAGCCTACGACGACGTCCAAACCGTTTTGCAACAACACGGCCTTAACCCGGATCCGAGCGTCTACGGCGAACTTCCGAAAGTCGCCGTTCGCGGCGCGGTCGAAGCCGTCGAAGAAGGGCCGAGCGGTTTGTTGTCGATTTCGATCGGTTCCGACGACGGTTTGGCTAAGGGCAACCAACTTCACGTTCGTCGCGGCGACTCCTACCTCGGCAAAGTCGAAGTCGTTACCGTCGAGCCGAACCGCGCCGTTTGCAAGGTCTTGGGCGAATTCCGTCAAGGAACGATGGCCGAAGGCGACGAAGTTTATTCGCAAGAAGCCAACTGAGGTCGAACGCGATGAAAGCTAAAAAAGAAAAACCCGCGAAAGCGCCTAAAGTCAAAAAAGAAAAGAAACGCAAGGGTAAAGCCGCCGACGTTTCGACGAACGCCGACGCGTTCGCCGCGCCGGTCGCCAAGGCGAAGAAGGTTAAAGCGCCCGCCCGCAAGGTTCCGGCCGACGTTTACACGCTGGTTCTCCTCCTTTCGTTCCTTTTCTTCACCGCCGCCTGCGTTATGTTGTACTTAGACTTGAACTCGTACAACTAGCGCCGCAATTTCCTTAAATCGTCGACGCGCCGTTTTCGCGGCCGCCGACGATTTGCGTTTTCCCTTCCGCCGCTCCGTTCCGCTTCGTCGCGTCGTTCAGGTTCGCGTCGGCGCGCTCGGTTCGCGACCGTTTCCCCTTCCTCATTTCCTCGCAACGTTTTCGAAAGGCGTCGTCGATGGACTCCAAAACGTCAATCCTTAACGCGATCAAAAACGCCCTCGCCGACGTCGACCGTTCGGCGACGCCAATGCCGGAGCTTCCCGAAATTTGGCCGATTCAAAACGCGTCGCCGTCCGAATTGGCCGCGTCGTTCGCCGAAAACCTCGCCGCGGTCGCCGGAGAAGCGGTTCTTTGCGCCGACGAAAACGCCGCGCTGGAAGCGGTCGGTCGCGTTTTGGCGGAGCTGAACGCGAACCCGCCCGCGAACGTTCCGTCCGGTTCGCCGCTCGAACTCGGCGTTTTCTCGAATCCGGAACTCGCGACGTTCGCCGAAAAGCTCGTTGTCGCCAACTCGAATTGGAAAACTGTTTACGCGCCGAAAAACCCCGCCGACGCCGACCCGAAAGAGCGTCAAACGCTCGCCGCCGGGCTCGTTTCCCCGCTCCTTTTGCTCGCGGACACGGGAACCGCCGCCGTCGAAGCGCGCGCCGCGTTCGACCGTTTCCTTTGTTATCTCGTCCCGGTTTGCCTCGTCGTCGCCCGACGAAGCCAACTTCGCGAACACCTCCCCGCAGCGTTCCCGGAGATCGAAGCGAAGATGCGCGACCCGAACCAACGCGGCGAAATCGCGTTGATCACCGGCCCGAGCCGCACCGCCGACATTGAAAAGATTCTCGTTCTCGGCGTTCACGGCCCGCGTCGACTTATCGTTTTCATTATTGAAGACTAATTCGACTTCCGCCGCCGTCGAAAACGTTGAAAAATCCTCGTTCTCGGCGGCGGCGATCCGCGTCGGTTTAGCGTCTTCATTATTGAAGCTCGAACCCGGCGGTCGACGTTCCGCGTCGCCGTTCAGGTTTCGGTTTTCGCTCTTTCCTTTTTTCCTTAATTAATTACGCAACGCCCGCCGATGAAATTCGCCGACCTCGAATTCCGCAAAGCCGTTTTATCCGATTTCCAAGAAAACGCTTACGTCGTCTCCCTCGCCGGGCGAAGCGATTGTGTCGTCGTCGACCCCGGCGCCGAACCGGCTCCGCTGATCGAAAAGTTGCGCAAAAACAACTTGAATCCGGTCGCGCTCCTCGTTACGCACGGGCATTGGGATCACGTCGGCGGAATCTCGGAGCTGCGCGCCGTTTGGCCGGACGCGAAAATTTACGTCGGCGCGGGCGACCGTTACAAACTGACCGACCCGCGCGGCAACCTCTCGGCGCATTTCGGTCTCCCGCTAACGACTTGCGACGCCGACGTTTCTCTCGCGGACGGCGAAACGTTCGAAGCGGCGGGAATCGCGTTTAAAACGGTCGAGATTCCCGGTCATTCGCGCGGCCACGTCGTCTACGTCCTCGAAACGGACGAAAATCCGGTCGTTTTTTGCGGCGACGTTATCTTCAACGGCAGCATCGGACGCAGCGACTTCCCGGACGGCGATTACGACGCGTTGATCTCCGGAATCCGCGACAAAATTTTGACGCTTCCGAGCGACGCGATTCTTTGTCCCGGACACGGCCCGGAAACCTCGGTCGGCGCCGAACGCGCGTACAATCCCTTCTTAGAAGGTTGCGTTTGACCCGTTAGCCGTTCGTCTTCGCCGGAAGCCGTTTTCCGCACTTTAACCGCCGTTCGCGACGCGCCGTCGAACGCTCGCCGAGCGCTTTTATGTCGACGTCGTTCGTTCGCGCCCTATTGCCCCGTCTCCTTCCCGACGCTCGTTTTGAAACGACGCGTCCGTTGCGCAAAACGTTCCTTCTTTGGACGTCGGCGTTGACGGCGGCGGCGATTTTCGCGTCGACGGTCGTTTCGTTCTTCTTCGAAACCCGTTCGGCGAAGCGCGAAGCGGCGCAAACGATCCGCGCCAAGATTCTCGAAGCGGAAACGCAAGCGGAGCGAGCGCGCGAAAACCTTGCGACGATCGAACTTTACGAACGTCGAGCCTCCGTTTGTCGCGCCCGCTCCGCCGCCGAGATTTTGCGACTCGACGACGCCCCGGTCGACGAAAAACGCCTTGCGGAACTCGCGCGTTTCTTAAATCTCGACGAAATCGACGTCGTCGACGAAAACGGAATTTGCGTCGCCTCTTGGCCGCCGGAAACGCGCGGGTTCGACTATTCGCAAACGCCGGAAACGGCCGATTTTCTCCGCGTTCTCGACGACCCGACCCTCGAAATCGCCCAGCCGCTCCGAAAAAGCGCGACCGCCGACGATCTGCTGTTCCAATATTCCGCCGTCGCTCGCCGCGACGCGCCGGGCTTCGTCGAAGTCGGGCTCCGCTCCGACCGAACGGAAACGGTTCGAGCCCTCGCCAACTTAGCGCGCTTCATCGGTTCCTTTCGAGTCGGCAAAAACGGTCGGCTCTTCGTTTTTCAAAACGGCGTTCTACTTCGCGACGCAAACGCCGCGCCCGGTCGTTTTGAACTCGACGTCCCGACCGCTCCCGCCGAACTCCCGACCGACGCCGTCTTCTCCGTCGACGTCGACGGCGCGAGTTGCTTCGCGTTGGCCAAAACAAGCGGCGACTGCGTCTTCGTCGGCGCGCTCCCGAAAAGCGAAATTTTCGCGCAGCGACGTTCGACGCTCATTTTGATTTTCGTTGCGAACTCGTTCCTTTTCTTCGGCCTCTTTTCGGTCGTTTCGCTCCTGACGCGGCGCTTGGTCGTCGACGGCGTCCTCGCGATCAACCGCTCGCTCTCGAAAATCGTCGACGGCGACCTCGACGAGCGAATCGACGTCGCAACGACTCGCGAATTCCTCGAACTTTCCAACGGCGTCAACGCGACCGTCGACGCTCTCAAAGGCGCCATCGACGAAGTCAAACGCCGCGTCGACAAGGAACTCGAACTCGCTCGACGCATCCAAACGGCGGCCCTCCCGTCCGTTTTCCCTCCTTTCCCGGAGCGGCGCGAGTTCGATATTTACGCCGAAAACCGCCCGATGGCGAGCGTCGGCGGCGATATGTTCGACTACTTCTTCGTCGACGAAAACCGCCTCTTCTTTTACGTCGCCGACGTTTCCGGACACGGCGTCCCGGCCGCGCTCTTTATGATGAAGACTACCGCGTTAGTCAAGAATCTCGCGCTCTCCGGACTCCCGCTCCCGCAAGTCGTCGCGCAAACGAACCGCTACCTCGCCGAAAACAACGACGCGACCTTCGTTACCGCCTTCTTCTGCGTCGTCGACGTCGCGACCGGGCGGCTCGAGTACGTCGACGCGGGACACAACCCGCCCTTCCTCCGCGAACCGGGCGGCAAGTTCCGCGAAATCGCGCCGCAAATTTGCCTCCTTCTCGGAGTCGCCGACGACGCCGAGTTCGAAAGCGCGACGCTCGACCTCGCCCCCGGCTCCGCCCTCGTCCTCTTCACCGACGGCGTTACCGAAGCGGCGGCCGCGACGTCGCCCGAACAGTTCGGCGTCCGACGCGCCCTCGAAACGCTCGACGCCGTCGCGCTCGACGCCCCCGCCGACCGACTCGTCGACGCCCTCTTCGACGCGGTCGAAACCTTCGCCGACGGCGCCGAACGCTCCGACGACGTTACCGCCCTCGCCTTCCGTTACGACGGCCCCAAAAGTTAAACGAGACTAATGCTTGAACCGCGCCTTTTCCGGGAGAAGTCGGCGAAAAGAACGCGCCGCCCCCCTTCCCAACGCGCCCGAATCTGTTAAAATAAACGATAATAGAGAGAGTCGGAGCAAGCCGATTTTTCCGTTCGAACCGTCCGACGCGTCCCCGCGTTCCCCGTTCGAACCGGTCGACGGCCCCGACGCGAAAACGCCGACGACGTTTTCCCGTCCCGAGCGCCCCCCGCGACGCTCGCAAGAAAACGTCGAAAGCCGCCGTTTCGCGTTGAAAGCCGCGCTTCGTCTCGACGGATTCTTTTTTTAAACCACGAGAAAGGGAGAGCGCTAAGATGCAATTTTCTCACGAAGTTGAACACATGACCTGCGTTGCCAAGGGCGCGAATCACGGTCCGGCTCCGATTCCGGAAGAAGGTCGTTGGGTTCAAGCGAAACAAATTTCCGACATTTCCGGTTTCACCCACGGGATCGGTTGGTGCGCGCCGCAACAAGGTTGCTGCAAACTGTCGCTCAACGTCAAAGAAGGGATCATCGAAGAAGCCCTCGTCGAAACGCTCGGTTGCTCCGGTATGACGCACTCCGCCGCGATGGCCTCCGAAATCCTCATCGGCAAAACGATCCTCGAAGCGCTCAACACCGACCTCGTCTGCGACGCGATCAACACCGCGATGCGCGAACTCTTCCTCCAAATCGTCTACGGTCGCACCCAAAGCGCGTTCTCCGAAGACGGTCTCCCGGTCGGCGCCGGTCTCGAAGACCTCGGCAAAGGCCTCCGTTCGCAAGTCGGCACGATGTTCGCGACCAACAAAAAAGGCCCGCGTTACCTCGAAATGGCCGAAGGTTACGTCCTCAAAATCGCGCTCGACGCCGACAACGAAATCATCGGTTACCAATTCGTCAACCTCGGCAAGATGATGGAAGCGATCAAGAAGGGCGTCGATCCGAAGGAAGCGTTCGAAAAGAACATCGGAACCTACGGTCGCTTCGCCGACGCCGTCAAAACGATCGACCCGCGCAACGAATAATTCGTCCGCCGTTCGCGTTCTCCCTTTTTCCGTTCCAGTTTCGACGCTCGAACGAAGGCGGCGCGCGTTTCGCTCCCGTCTTCCCCGTTCGCGTTCGAAAATTCGAGCGTTCGACGCGACGCGTTTCGCTTCGACCGCTTGCGGCGACGGAAATCGGCGTTTAAAATCAAAAATTCAAAGAGCTTAATATATTAAGGTGCAATAACATGGCTACGTTTGAAAGTTACGAACGTCGGATCGCCCAAATCAAACCGGTTTTGGAACAATACGGTTTCGCCGACCTCGACGCCGCGCGCGAATTCAACCTCTCGAAGGGCGTCGACGCCGAGCAAATCGTCCGCTCGATCCAACCGATCGCTTTTGAAAACGCCGTTTGGGCTTACACCCTCGGCGCCGCGATCGCGTTGAAAGAAGGTTGCGAAAAGGCCGCGGACGCCGCCGAAAAGATCGGCGTCGGTCTCCAAGCGTTCTGCATTCCGGGCAGCGTCGCCGACCAACGTCAAGTCGGTCTCGGCCACGGCAACCTCGCCGCGATGCTCCTCCGCGACTCGACGAAGTGCTTCTGCTTCCTCGCCGGTCACGAATCGTTCGCCGCCGCCGAAGGCGCGATCGGTATCGCCCGCAACGCCGACAAAGTCCGCCAAACGCCGCTGAAGGTCATCCTCAACGGTCTCGGCAAAGACGCCGCGCAAATCATCAGCCGCATCAACGGCTTCACCTACGTCCAAACGAAATACGACTATATGACCGGCGAACTGACCGTCGTCCGCGAAAAGGCGTACTCGAACGGCGAACGCGCTAAAGTCCGTTGCTTCGGTTCCGACGACGTTTCGGAAGGCGTCGCGATTATGCGTTTGGAAGACGTCGACGTTTCGATCACCGGCAACTCGACGAACCCGACCCGCTTCCAACACCCGGTCGCCGGCACCTACAAGAAATGGGCCGTCGACAACGGCAAGAAATACTTCTCCGTCGCGTCCGGCGGCGGCACCGGCCGCACGCTCCACCCGGACAATATGGCGGCGGGCCCGGCGTCCTACGGTATGACGGACACGATGGGCCGTATGCACAGCGACGCGCAATTCGCGGGTTCCTCCTCGGTTCCGGCGCACGTCGAAATGATGGGCCTCATCGGGATGGGGAACAACCCGATGGTCGGCGCGACCGTCGCGGTCGCCGTCGCGGTCGAAGAATCGTTCAAAAAGTAAATTTCGATTCTTAATTCGGTTTTCGCGCTCAACCGTTTTTAACGCGATCTAAAACGCCGGAAAACGGCGCGGCGCGAAACGACGCAAAAAGGGGCGCCGACGAAACCAGCGTTATCGTCGGCGCCCTTTTTTTCTCTTTTTATCGACCGCGTTTTCCGGCTTTCGTCAAACGGTCGTTCTTTTCTTATTCGTTCGAACGCTCGGCGCCCTTTTCGTTTCTCGTCGTTTCGCTCTCGCGTTTGGGAGCGTTTTAACGCGGCGCGGCCAACGTCAAACTTCTTTTTTCGTCAGCTCGCCCAACATATTCGCGGCCAACGGGATAAATACGAAGAACGGCGCCCAAACGCCGACCGAAGCGGATCCCAATTTTTCGCCGAAATACGCCGCGACGTACTGCGAAGCGACGTAAGCGCCCGCCAACCCGCACCCGTATCCGAGCGCCGCGAAAATATTCCGGTCGGAGCGCAAAAAAACGAACGGCAATCCTAAACAAAGAGGGAGCAAGTCGGTCAACGGACGGAGCGTTCTCGAATGCGCCCGAATCGCCAACTCCGTCGCGTCGCGAGCGAAGGTCGGATCGTTCGCGGCGGCGTTCAGCGCCGAAGTCGAATCGTAAAGTCGCCAACGGTCGCCCGCCGCGAGCCGTTTCGCGTCGATCGAGGTCGCGACGAACGCTTGATCCGGCTCCAACCAATCGGCGCCGCCCGGCGTATAAACGACCGTTCGCCCGGACGCCTCGTCGACCCAAGACGGGCCTTGCCGCGCTTCGTCGGAAAGTTTCGCTCCGCTCAAAAGCCAACCGGCGGGCCGCTCGCCGTCCGCGTCGAGGTAAACGCCGCTTTTCGCGACGAGTCGATTTCCATACCGATTTAAATTCCGACCGAGCAAAATTTTAGGCTCGAGAACCTTTCCCTCCGAACGGACGAGCGATTCTCCGTCGATCGTAACGCGCGTCCAACCGTCGAAAGCGCTCGCGACCTCGACGACGTCGGAACGATTGACAAAATCGGTCGGCGAAAGATTAATTTCGACCAATCGACGCGGCAAAAACTCTTCGCGAACCGCCGTAAAGGACAACGAAACAAGGAACGCGCCCGCCAAAATCGGTAAAATCATTCGCCCGGGCGAAACGCCGGTCGCCAACAACGCGATGATTTCGTTTTGCCGCGCCATCATCGAAGTCGCCGCCATCGCCGCTAAAAGCGTCAAAAGCGGAAAAATCATATCGATAAAAACAAAAGAATTAACGAAATAATATTCCGCGATCGACGTTATTAATCGAACGGGCGGAGCTTTGGCTTTTAAAAAATCGTCAAAATTGGTAAAAAGGTCAAAGACGACGTAGACGCCGACTAGCGAAACGTAACACAAAACGAAAATTCTAAAAAATTTCCAAAAAACGTAGCGGTCGACAATTTTCATCGTTTTATTCCGTTCTCAACGTCGGCGGTTCGACAAAGGCCAAATCGACGCTCGCAAAGCGCGACGGCGACGTCGACAAACGTTCGCCGCGATAAAATAAGACGACTTTAACGGTCGTCTCGTCTTCATTTCTTTAAGGAACGCGGCGCTTTTAAATTGAAGAGCCCAAAAATATCGTCTTGACTCAACCCCATCGAATAGTTGAGCCCTTTAGCGTCCGACAAAATCGCTTCCGAAAGGAGGCGTTTTTCTTGTAAAATACGGTCGATTTTCTCCTCGATCGTCGCGACCGAAACGAACCGCGTCACCGTAACGGGACCGGCGGCGCCGATGCGGTGCGCTCGGTTGATCGCCTGATCTTCGACCGCCGGGTTCCACCAACGGTCGAAAAGGAAAACGTATTCGGCGAATTGCAAGTTCAAACCGACGCTACCGGCGCCGTAACTCATCAAAATAACGTGACAGTTAGGGTCGTTTCGAAATTTATCGATCACCGCGTCGCGCTCTTTCGTCGGAGTGCGCCCGCTGTACTCGACCGGCCCGAAACGCGCCAACTTCGGACGCAACCGCTCGAGCGTCGCGACCCATTGACTAAAAACGATCGCCTTGCGTCCGCTCGACGCGACCTCCTCCAAGTCGGCGACAAGACGGTCGAGTTTCGCGCTCTCGCCGGTCGCCGGATCGAAATTGCAAATTTGTTTCAAGCGGATAATAAGTTCGAACGCGTGGCTTAGCGTAACGGAATCCCCCATTTCGTTCAGCCGAATTTCCCCCTCTTCCCGCGCCATTCGGTACGACTCGTACTGCTCCGGCGTCAGGTCGACGTGCGCGTCGCGGATCAATTTCGGCGGCAAATCGGTCAACACTTTATCTTTAGTGCGACGCAAAATATATTCGCCGACCGTTTTTGAAATTTCGCTCGGTTTTAACCCCGATTTTAGGTACCCCGGCGAGAGGAACTCGAAAATCCCGACCAAATCTTCCGCCGAGTTTTCGACCGGCGTCCCGGTCAACGCCCAGTTGCGCCGCCGCGGAATCGCCCGCGCCGCCTCGGAAGTTACGTTCGCCTTATTTTTAATCCGTTGCGACTCGTCCAAAACGACCAAATCGAAGACGACGCGCGGGTCTTCCCCCTCCGGAGCGTAAAACTCGCGGTCGCGGTTCAGCAGCTCGTAATTCGCGATGCGAAGCGGAACGTTCGGGAGGCGCCAAAGCCATTTGCGGCGGTCGCTCTTCCCTTCGATTATTTGAACGGGAATTTCCGGCGCCCAAAATTCGAACTCGCGCTTCCAGTTTGTAACGAGCGGTTTGGGGCAAACGAGCAAAACGCGCCGACACTCGCCGCTGCGGAAAAGAAGCCGAATCGTCGTAATCGCCTGCATCGTCTTCCCGAGCCCCATTTCGTCGGCCAGCACCGCGAACTGCGAACCGTAAAGGAAAGCGACGCCTTGCTTTTGATACCCGAACGGCTCAAACGGCATCTCGAGAAGCCGCCGTCCAAACCAAGTTTCGAGCGGCGGCTGCAGGATGTATCCGAGCCGGTCTTCCATCTTAACGACGTCGTTCGGGACGCGAATTCGGGTCGGGTTTTCCGGCGATTCGAAAAATTCCGGAACCCCCGAGTTTGCCGATCGCGCCGACTTTTCCGCCGCGTCGTCGCCGTCAAACTCGCCGCGACCGTTCGCGTCGCCGCCGTTTTCCCCCTTCTCGCCGCCGTCCGATTTTGCGCCGTTCCCCTTTTTCGCCCCGTTCAACTCTTTTTCAAGCGCGTCGGCGTCCGGCTCGTCTTGCGGAAAGAAGTAAAAACTTTCGACGTTCCGCTCGACGTTCGAGGCGTTTTTGCGGGAATCGACCGGAATCGCGAAGACGCGAACGTCGCCGGGACGCGCGCCGAGCCGGAGCGACTTCGTTTCGATTTCGAGCCGCCGCCCGTTTTCGTCGAGAAGCCGCCGCGGGCAAAGAACGCTCAACGTTTTCGGCGCCGCGACGCGACGATTCCAACTCCGAACCGGAATCGAAAATCGAACGTCGTCCGACGACGCGCCCGCCGTCCCTTGCGCGTTCTCGCCCCCTTTTCGGTCGTTCGCTCCGCCCGCTTCGTCCGCCAAAATCGTCAATTCCTTCCCATTTTAACGCGTTCCAACGTCCGCGTCCGACCTATTTTACCCGATCGCCAAACTCGCCGCCAACCGCCGCGCGCCCCCAATTTGCCTACCTTTACCCGTTACCCCGATTTCTGCGCCTCTTCGACCGCCAATCGGATTCGCTCGAACGGCTCGACGCTGTCGATCGACTTAAAAAAGAGGTCGAGCCGCGCCGAAATCTCGTCGACGCCGACCGCCCGACCGTCCGAACCGACAAAATCGGTCGGGAGCGCAAGCCGGTTGAGCCCCTTCGCGACCGTTCGCCAAGCGGAGTAATCGACGCCCGGAGTCGGCGGCGTTCGCTCGAACGAGTCGTAAAAAAAGGAGCGCCCGCGAAAGTTAGCCTCGTCTTCCCGCGTTTCCTCCGGCGCCCAATTTTCAGCGTCGATTCTTCGCCGATTCGCCGACTCGCCGCCGGAAAGGACGTTTCGCCCCGTTTTTTCTTCCCAAACCGCGTATTTTTCCTCGTCGGCCTCGTCGAGCGCGTTGTTCGAACGCCGAAAAACCATCGCGAGCGGCGCTTTCAGCGAATTCCCGGCGGTCAACACGTTCGGATTATTCGTTAAAATCGCCGCAAGTTCCGTTTTCGTTCGCCCGACCAACGCTTGCGCGATCTGCTCGCCGCAAAGAAACCCCTCTAAAGTGGCGCCGTATAAAATCTCTTGCGCTCGATTCGGACGCACTGGCGCGGTGCAGTGAAACTCGGTCGGACGTCCGACGAGATTTAAAACCAAAAAACCGCCGATAACGCCGCGCGCCGGATCGCCCAGCGCCGTCAAAAAGCCCAAATGCGTCGGTCGTTTCTTCTCTTCCGATCGAGTCATTTTACGCAAACCGCCCGTTTTAACCAATTTTACCTTCGACGGGGCCCCCTCGCGCCAATCGTCGCGCGACGTTTTCGGCGTTGCGCCTCGCAATTTTCGCGACGACGCCGACGTCCGAAACTCGCCCCTTTTATTTTAAACGCTTCGCCGCCGTTTGGCAAGGGGGGCCCGAACGCCGCGAGAAAAACAGTCTCGTCGCCCTATTCCTTTTATTCATCCTCCTCCGCCTATTCTCCCTATCTTTCCCTAATAAGCGGCAAAATTCCTCGTCTTTCGTCGTTTATACGCGTTCTTTTGCGACGCCGGCGGCCAAATTTCTCTTTTTTCGTTAAAAAAAGGAGATTTTTAAGTAAAATCGGGAAAAATCAAGGTATAATAGAATTAGAGTCGGGAGGTTTTCCCAGCCGCCGACCTTTAACGCTCAATTAACGAGGAAAGTCGCCAATGCCCAACGAACCGAAGTACGAATTGGTCAACTCGATCGACGTCAACGCCGGCACGATCACGCAACACGCCGACCGCCAATCGGAGTTTACCGCGCTTGTTCGCCAACTCCTCGTCGCTCAAAATCGTCAAAACGAGCTTTTGCAGGAAGTCGTCGATTGCTTGAGCGCCGGGCAACGTCAACGCGCCGCCGAACTTTCGCAATGGAAAGACGCGAACCCCGGTTTGGCGAAGTCCTGCCGCGTCGCCGCCGACAATCTCGGAAAAATTCAAACGGAATTCTTGTCGTCGCTCACTTTTGAAATTAACGACAATTTCGAGAATTTACAGGACAGCGAATACTTTATGCACGAATTTTTCGACAAATACGGCCCGCGAATCGCGCACCTCAACGCGCTGATGCAAACGCTTTCGGTTCTCGGAAGCGTCCCGGGACGTTAATTCGTTCCTCGTCGACGGCTTTTTCGCCGCCGTCGCGACGCGATTTTGTCCTTATTATATTAATAGGCGTTTGCGAATCGTTATCGCTCCGCCTCGACGGCGTTTCGGCGCTCGTTTCCCGTTTTGTTTTTATTCGTTCGAAATCGGAGTTTTTCACGATGCGTTCCCTTCTTAAAGCGACGTTTTCGACGCGACGCCGCGCGCTTGCGGTCGGCGCGTTCGCCCTCCTCGCCTTCGCCGCCCCTCTTTCGGTCTCGCCAACCTTCGCCGACGAGCCGACCGTTTCGGGCAAACTGCTCGACGACGGTTCCGTTCGCGTTTACGTCGACGGCGATCTCTTCGCCGGATACGTCCCGGACGCGCAAGGAACGCCGATCGTTTGGCCGTTGCGCGCCCCGAGCGGCGCCCTCGCGACCCGCGGTTGGCCGATGATCGACCAAATCGACGTCGCGGCGGAAAACGACGCCGCGATGAAAGCGATTTACCAAAACGCCCAAATCGGCGAACGCGGCGGCGCGAAAGACCACCCGCACCACCGTTCCCTTTGGTTCAATCACGGCGCGGTCAAAGGGGGCGATTTTTGGGCGCTGACCGACTCGAAAATCCGTCAAACCCAAACCGTTTCCTTTGATTGCAACGGCAAAACGGCGGTTCTTGTTACCAAAAACCGTTGGTTCAACGCAAAACTCGACCGCGATATCTGCGAAGACCTCCGCCAAATTCGTTTCGGCGTTCTCCCAAGCGAGCAAGTCGGATGGAAAAACGTTCGTTATCTTGATTTTTCCATCCGAATTACCGCGCTTGAAGACGGCGTCGAATTCGGCGACACTAAAGAGGGAACGTTCGGCGTCCGCCTCCCGTCGCCGACCGCGTTGACGGCGAAAAAGTCGAACCCGAAATGGGGCGGGCGCATTCTCGACGACGCCGGTCGCAAAGACGGCGAAACTTGGGGCAAACGTTCCGCTTGGGTCGATTATTCCGGCCCCGCCGCGCGCGTCCTCGACGGCGCCGAACTCGCCTCCGAACTCGCTCGCGGCGATAAAGCGTCCGATTTCCCGTTGACGACGATCGGCGTCGCCGTTTTGAACGGCCCCGAAAGTTGGGCGTTCCCGTCTTGGCGGCACGTCCGCGATTACGGCCTCTTCGCGACGAACCCCTTCGGCCAACGCGATTTCGAACCGAAAAACAAAGCCGCGAACGGTTCGAAAACGTTGAATCGCGGCGAAACGCTTCGCTTCGAATACCGCGTTCTACTGCACGACGGCGACCTGACCGCCGCCGACCTCGACGCCGCTTTTAAGGCTTACTCGCAAGAAATGAAACGCTAAAATCGCCGCGACGACGCCGAATTCAACGCCAAAACCGGTTTTATCGGTTAGACCGGCTTTAACGCCGCGTCCGTCGACGTCGCCGCTTCGACTTCCTTAACGCCGCGTCCGTCGACGCGGCGCGTCGTTCGCCGTCCCGTCCTTCCCCGCCCCCTCCGTTTTCATTTTCTTCGCTATTTTCCCTATTTTTACTTCGCCGTCTCACTCCGGCGCTCGCAATGCAACGTTTGTTTGAAACTCGCTGTCCGAACTGTTTAGCCGTTTTTTCGTTGGACGTCGCGCTCCTTGGGCGTCGCGGTCGTTGCGCCCGTTGCGGCTCGACCTTCGTTCTTAAAGAAGCGACCGTCGACGATTCTCTTATCGCCGCGACTTCCGAACCGAGCGCGTCGGCGTCGGCCTCTTCCGTTTCCTCGCCCGACGACGCGGCCTCGTTCGCTCCGGACGCCCCGTTCGACGCGGCGCTTTCCGACGATTCGCTCGTCGCGCCTCGTTCCTCCGACGTCGGCGAAACGTTCGACGGTTCCGTTTCGTCGGCGGCGTTCGGACTCGAAACCGACGAATCGCGCTCTCATACGAGCGACCGCGATAAAACCGGCGACGGCGACGCGCTTCCGCCCGAGTTCGCCGACGCGAAATTCCCCCCGCCTCCGCCGGGCGTTTGGCGCGCCGGAGAACGGCTCGTCGGCGGCGCTTACCAAGTCTTGCCGCTCGCTCCCGACAAACTTTACGCGGAAGGCGGCGTCGGCGTCGTTCAGCGCGTTCGACACGTCGAATGGGGCGTCGACCTCGTCGTCAAAAGCCCCAAACCGGCGGTCGTCGCGACGGAAACGGGCAAAAAAAGTTTCGAGCAAGAGTGCCGCACTTGGATCGGTTTGGGACTTCACCCGAACATCGTCTCCTGTTATTTCGTTCGCCGCATCGCCGGAATTCCGCGTCTTTTCGCCGAGCTTGCGCCGGACGGAACGCTCCGCGACTGGATCGCCGACGGTCGCCTTTACGCCGGAACGCAACGCGAAGCGTTGGCGCGCGTTCTCGACGTCGCGATTCAATTCGCTTGGGGACTCGAACACGCGCATCGGCTCGGGCTTCTCCACCTCGACGTAAAACCGAGCAACGTAATGACGGTCGGTTCGACGATCAAAGTAACCGACTTCGGCCTCTCGAAAATCGCCGCGCAATCTCCGGACGGCGCTTTAGTCGCCGCGTTTTGCGACGGGATGACGCCGTCTTACTGCTCGCCGGAGCAATACGAAGCGTTCCAAATTTACCGTCAAAAACGCGGCGTCGCGGAAGCCGACGCAGGTTCCGCGTCCCCGAACGACGCGCCGCCGGCGATTACGCGCCAATCGGATATTTGGTCTTGGGCGATCTCCGTCTTGTCGATGTTTCACGGTCGCTCCCCCTGCAAGATGGGCGGTCAAACGGCGGCGGAAGTCTTCGAAGCGTTCCTCGCGGCCCCGCGAAGCGAAGCGCGTCCGGCGCCTCCGCCCCGTTGCGTCGAGCTGTTGCGCCGTTGCTTCCGCAAAAATCCGGTCGAACGTCCGGAGTCGATGCAAGCGGTCGCCGACGAACTCGTTTCGATTTACGAAGAGGAATTCGGCGAAAAATACCCGCGCCGCCAACCCCGCGACGCCGCCTCGACCGCCGAAAGTTTCTCGAACCGCGCGATTTCGCTCCTCGAACTCGGGCGAACCGACGAAGCGCTCGACCTGTTGCGCAAAGCGGTCGCCGCGAACCCGTTGAATCCGCAAATCGCGTTCAACCAAACGCTCGCCCTTTGGCGCGTCGGCGAAACGACCGACTTACAAGCGGTCGAACGACTCGCCGAACTCGTCAAAAACCGCCCGAACGACGCGTCGGCGTCTTACGCGCTCGGACTTTTGCACGTCGAACGTTGCAACCTCCGCTCCGCCGTCGACGCGTTCCAACGAGCCGCCGAACTCGCCCCCGACCGCGACGATATTCGCCGAGCCCTCGAACGCGCCCAAAAACGCCTCCCGAACGACGCTCAATGTTTGCGCCGCGTTCTCCTCCGCAAAAAAGACGCGAAAATAAAGCCGCGCTTGTACGCCGCCGTCGACGGTTCGCGCCTTCTCGTTCCGTCCGGCGACGAAAACTTCCTCGTTTTAAGCGCAAAAACCGGCGAACCGCAATTGAACTTCGTCAAAACGACGCCCGACGCCGCCCTCGCCGCAAGCGAAACGCGTCCGGTCGCCGTCAGCGACGACTACCGTTGGAACCTCCTCCGCCCCGAACCCGGCGTTCGTTCGATCGTTCCGGCGGCGGGAACGCGTTCCTCCCTCCGCGAACTCCGTTTCGAACCGGTCGCGACTTGGGGCTCCCTCGAACCGCAAGAAATCGAACTCGAAATTCCGACGCGCAGCGCCGACGCGGCGCCCGAAACGTCCGGCGAAGAGTCGTCCGAAGCCGAAAAAACGCCCGTCGCGTCGAAACTCGCTCTCGTTTTCGCTCCCGACGCCAACGACGTCGTCGTTTACGAAGCCTCGTCGAAACAAGAGTTGCGTCGACTTCCCGGCGACGGTCAAACGTTGACCGCCTTCGCCGTCTCCGCCGACGGACATTGGGTCGCGACCGGCGGCGACGACGCCCGCATCCGCGTTTGGGACGTCGAACACGGTCGGCAAATTCGGACGTTTCGCGGCCTCTCCGGCGCCGTCGAGGCGCTTTGGTTCGACCCGAACCTCCGTTTCGTCGCGTCGCTTGTTAAAGGAACGATTTTCCAATATTGGCGCGTTAAACTCCTTTGCGGAAGCGCCGAAAAACTCCGAGCGCCGCGTCTCCTTTGCCTCGTCGACTCCTCGGAGGAACTCGGCGAACGCCAAGCGCGCCTCGAAGCGACGGTCGCCGCCGCGCGCAAAGCCGGTTCTCGGGGCGACGTCGCCAAAATCGTCGCCGCGTACCGCGACGCCCGCCAAATCGACGGTTGGGAAACGGTTCGCTCGACGTTCGAAAACCTCCTCGAACGCCGCGCTCGCCGAGTTCGGCTCGACGACGCCGCGCAAACGCTCCGCCTCGACGCGCACGAAGGCCCCCTTTCCGCGCTTGCGACGTCTTGGAACGGTTCGTTCGTCGTTTCCGCCGGCAAAGACGGCGCGCTCCGCCTTTGGGGACGCCCGATCGTCGACGGCGACGCGTCGAACGCCGTCGATTCGAACGCTCGTTTCGGTTCGTCGAACGCCGATTCGCCGAGCGCTTGGCGGCGTCTGCTCGAACTCGACGGACACGCCGACTGGATTCGCGCGCTCGCGCTTTCGCCGAACGACCGTTATCTTGCGTCCGGCGGTTGGGATCAAGTCGTTTATCTTTGGGACCTTGCGTCGGGCCGCCGTTTGCGTTCGTTGCCGGAGCGGGTGAAAGGCGTTTCGCAACTCGAATTCGCGCCGGACGGTCGAACGCTCGCGACGGCGACGGAGTTTGGCGGCGTTACGCTTTGGGACGCCGCGTTAAACGAAGCGGTTTTTCGCGTTCAAGTCGGTTCCGGAACGGCGCGTTCGTTCCGTTTTAGTCGCGACGGTCGTTATTTCGCGACCGCTTGCGACGACGGCGCGGTTCGGATTTGGACGGGTCGCCGCGAAACGCCGTTGCGGGAAATCGCCGACTTCCCGGCCTCGATCGCGGCGGTCGACCTTTCCTGCGACTCTCGCCTTCTCGCGGCCGGTTGCGACAACGGCAAAATTTACGTCGTCGACCTAACGGACGCGACCGGCAAAACGCGTCGCGTTCTCCCGGGGCACCTCGGCGGCGTTCGCGGCGTTCGTTTTTTCGCCGATTCCGACTGGCTTATTTCGAACGGAAAAGACGGAACGGCGCGGGTTTGGAACCTTCTCGACGACGCGGAGGCGCAAACGCTTTCGAGCGGCGAATCGCCGATCGCGTCGACGGCGTTGGACTTTATCGGCGCGAGTTTTTTTGTCGGCGAAGAGAGCGGCGCGCTGAAGCGTTGGCGTTTCCGTTGGGACTACGACTGGCCGGGCCCGGCGAAAACGGCGGCGGAGATCGAGCGAACGGTCGCCGCGTTGGCCGGTTATTACTCGATCGGCGAAACGTTTGTCGCGCAAGGGGTTCCGTCGTCGGCGTATTACGGCAAAAACGCGACTCGGGTCGTTCGCGGTTTCGGCGAAGCGCCGCCGCTGGACGCAAAGATTCTGCAAAAGATCCAAGCCGAACTAACCTACCGCGGCTTCACCGCCGTCCCGAAAGAGACGATCCAAAGAATCGCGACCGCCCTCTGGGAACGCAAAACGATAATCAACGATTAAAACCAGAGCGACTCCGCGAAGTCGCCCTGGCAGCGCGCAATTATACGACTCTGTTTATCCTTTTTCACGCCGCGTCTAAGAAACGCGCAATTTTAAAACGAGTCGTTTCAACTCAATTTATCGAAAATTTTATACTTTATCTTACGCAACGCGTCGTATCGTCCGTACTTTACCGAAACATATTTGAAGCCATATTTCCGATAATCTTCCCAAAACGCGTCGCGAGTTTCCGGTCGCGAGGTCGACCTTTGCAAATTGTTATGAGGCGGCGGCGTATGGCTCGTGTCTATGAGGTCAAGTCGCTCTTTTACCGCGTCCAACGCTTTTTCGCCCCGTTCACCCCGAACCAACAATAACGAAACGCCCTTTGAGTCGTTGAATTCGGCCGCGACGGAGTCGATTCCCCAATAATCCGCGATCGTAAAGTCGGAGGTTCGTTCGCTCGTCGTGTACGGACACGCGTAACAACTTTCTCGCAAACATTCATTGGAATAGAAAAGATTAGTATATCTTCTAGAATAAACCGTTTTTTGGTCGACAAACGTCAATCCTTCAACGTGCGACTCCCAACTATGTTCACGTTTATCTCTAAAATCAAACGCCGCGAGAGTTCTTCGATATTTCTTTTCCATAAAAGAAATATAATCTCGCCACAATATCGGGCTAGGAACGCCGTGGCAAACAAAGTCGCACAAATACACGTTGTCGCGCTCTCCGCCTATAATAAGGCGAGCCGCCTGCGTTTGGCACGGCGAACCGGTGAACAACACCGGTCTTCCGTCGGCGACGTCGCGTTTAAACGCTTCCCAAATCCGCGTCGTATCGCTTTGAACATATTTCGAACCGCGCATTTTATCTCGTTCGTCCGGCGTTTCGGCTCGAATATGCTCCACTTTTTCAACGCCGAGCAAAGCGGCCCCGTAAACGACGCCGCCTCGCTCGAGGATAAAATCGCTCAACGCGGTAAAAACGCCGCCGGATCGACTATTCGCGCGAATTTTTTCGTCCTTAATCTTCGCCGCGTATTGCCCGACGACTTTTTTACCCTTGCCCGAATTTTCGCCTTGCAAATGACAAAATTTAACGCACTTCCCGCAATTTACGCAAAGTTTTTCATCGACGCTCGGCGCCAAAAAACCTTCGTCGTCGTAAGCGTAGGTAATCGCTTGCGTCGGGCACGCCGTCGCGCACGCTCCACAACCTGAACACTGTTCCTTTTTTTCGTTTGAAATACGGGTCATTTTTTAATCATCGCCTTTACTCTTCGAGCCAACCCTAGGAAACATTGCCTGTCGAAAATCGCCGCGTTCGCCGCTACGATCGCCGTCGCAACCGCGGTAACAAGACACGCGTACAGGGCCCATTCGAGATAACCGGCAACCGTCGCCGGTATTACAGCGCACAAGCCGATAATCGCAATAAAATTAACCGCCGCCCATCCCCAACGTTTTAACGTGTTCGTTATCGGAAGTTGGGTTACGCGCTTAGGTATAAAAAACAATAAATCGACGTCGCGATACAAGTTTGAGATAATACAAGTAAGCAACACGCCTTCAATTTTATAAAAATACCCTAATATACACCCCAACACCACCATCAACGCGCCCTGAATCGTCGTCTGCACACGCGACTCTTTATACAATCCGGCGGCAATTAATATCATCGACTGCGGAGATTTCAAGTTGAAAAAAAAGCCGTTGACAACGATTAGAGCGCCGACCACCGGCGCGTAATACTCCGCGTCGGTAATTCCCTCGGTATATATTTTAATAAAAGGCATAATCGTAACCATCGCTACGGCGTAGACGACGGTCATCAGACTTAAATAGCCCAATTCAAACTCTTGATACGATTTCTGTAAAACCGCCTTTTCGTTTCTCACGATAACGTCGCCGAACCCTGCGGAAAGCCCGCTCGAGAAAATCCCCATAATCCCGTGCAAGCCCGTGATAATCATATTATAAACGCTGAATACGCTAACCAACAAAAGGTCGCGCACCACGACGGTAAGTATCACGATCGACGCGCCCGAGTGAATCGCGCCCAATACTTGCATATACATCGCGTCCCAACGTTTTTCGAGCGCGTTGGGCTTCGGCGCGGCTTTATAATCGAGCAGCGGGTACCTCTTTTTGACGTACAGCATCAGGAGAAACGTGCGCGCAAATATCGAAATAAGCGCGACCGCCCGCAACGTAACGACGTCGACGTTAAACCTCGCCAGCACGTAGATGATCACGGTGTTCAGCACAACGTGAACAATCGAGGCCAACGAAATAATATACGTCTTTTGATCCGCCGACAATAACGCGCGATATTTCGCGAGCGTAAAAAATTCCAAGACGCTATTCACGCCCAGAACCAACGCCAACAACGCTATGTCGAGACTCGATAACGTTTGACTTTCAAGAAACAACGGATACGCGATCGCCAGCGTCGCAATCAGAGCAAGGAAGACGTATCCGGCTTGGAAATAAAACTTCTTCGCCGAAGCCACGACCGCGCTAATTTCTTGAAAGTTTTTCTCGGCAAGCGGTTTATATAAAGCGTACACCGCCGCGCCAGAAAGTCCCGCTTCCACCAGATTAAAATAGGTGATGAACTGCGTAATCGACGTCACCAAACCGTTAATTTCGGACGAATAGTACACAAGCATTACTTTGGGCGTGATAAAACCGGCCAAAAATAACGCTACTTGGTACAGAGCCGTCGTCAAAGCGCTGTACGCAAATCTTTTCGTCCTAGAAAACTTATCGGGCATTCAATTCCCCCGAAATCTCCTTCAAAACATTAACGCCGTTTTGTCGCAATTCGGTCAGTTTTTCCTCGACGGCGTTCGTATAAATTTCGTTATCGCAGTACTCGGCGATGTCTTTGCACGACGGCTCAATAATACGTTCGGACAATCCTAAATTGTCCAAAAGTTCGGTAACGCGGCTACTTGTGCTTTTATATAAAGTCGAAACAAACGGCTTTTTATTAATGATCGAAAACACGGTTCCGTGGAACGACGAAGTAACGACAAACGTCGCGTTTTCAAACAACCCCAAAAATTCTTTCGGGCCCGCGTTTCTAATCTTTATATCGCCAACCGCCGCGCTTATCTCCGAAAGCATTAAATTCACGACTTTAAGTCCAAGTTTCTTTTGAACTTGTTTTACCGTTTTTTCTATTCCGTGCGGATAAGACACAAAATAACACAGTATATACGGTTCGTCGATCACCTTCGAAGAAATTTGTCGCCACTCTTCTCTTTGAAGCAATAAAGTCGGATCGGGCGCCAACTTGGCCTCAATTCCCATTTCCCGTAAAATCGCTGCGGCTTGTTTCTCCCTGACGCTCACATAATCAAAATTTTCAACGCGATTTTTAAATTCAGCCGCGAATTCGCGCGGAATTTCCGACAAACCAATACTTGCCGCGTAAGCCGCCAACTTTGCCGTCGGATATTTTTTCGCAAACGAGCAATAATATGCTCGATCAAATGAAATAACCGGATTCCAAACTTGATCGCTGCCGGTTATATAAACGTCGCACTCCGGCGGATTGGCTTCGATTTGCGCGTCGTTATAAAATTCGCCGATGAAACCATAGTTTTCATCGCGAAAACGATAAAAACGCCGTATCGCTTCCCGGTACTCTTGGCACCTAGAAATTGCTTTCAAATTTGCCAACGCCCCTCTGAAACGCCACGGATATTTACAAATCTTATATGTATTTCGCGACTGTTTTGGCGCGTATTTTATAATATGCGCGTCTTGACCTAAATCGCAAAGTTTCTTCTTTAACGCGTAGGCCTGCAAGATAGCGCCGTAGTTTTTTCCAATTTTTGTAACGATTCCAATTTTCATAACGCCGCCTCTTCCTTTTTAACAATTTGCGAATACGCCAAAAGCAAACCGAACATTAAATAAAAAATCGGTTCGGCATACCCTGTTTGATTCATAAACGCCAATAGAATATACGCAATCCCACCCGCGCGAATACACGCCGTTTGGTCTCTCGTTATTCTTGCGCTCTCTTTAATTGTCAAAAACGCTCTTTTAATAAGAATAAGATACGATATCGCGCACAACAGCCCAAAACGCACTAAAAAGTTAACGACCGAACTATGCGGCATAAAATGGTCGCCGTTCCAACTGATCTCATTCCAATATTTATATACGTTGCCAAACGACGCGCCAGCTAACCACACTTCGTCAAAGTAACTTAAATACGATTGCCATAAGAATAAGCGAACGTTTTGCGTTCCCGACGTTTTATCGCTAAATCGAAAAAGTATGGCCGCCACCAAATCCCACGCCAATATAATGAACGCAACCGACAATAACAACACTAATATTACATTAATAAACCAGTTATTATTTTTCCTCGCTTTTAAGAAATAATAACCTCCAGATAGAACAAGCATCGTTATCAGGGTTCGCGATAAACCGGCAATTCCTAAAAACGCAAAAAATGCAACCGAAAAAACGACAAATCTTCGTTGCCCTTTCGACATATTTTTTACCATCGACAACGCCAACCAACTAACGCTGCCGACGCCCATAACCCCAATATTCCATAAACCTCCGCCAAAAAATACTTCATTATTGCCGGCCTCCATCACTCCTTCGCGCACCCCCAGCATTCCCGGATGAGTAACGACCGTTAAAAAAGCGGGTACAAACAAGGTTAACAAAATCGCAAGCACACATTTTTTTATGGTTTCGAACGTTGTTGCAAATAAACAAATTATAAGTACGACCGATATGTTGCCAAACCAAGTGTTGATTTGAGAAAAATAATAACCGTACTCGTCCTGCGTTCCCCAAGCGTGAGGCAAACGAAAATTGCGACTCAACAACGAGAAATCGCCGGTCTCGACAATAGCCGCCGCAATATTAATAAGAACGCACGTCGGTATCGCCAAAGCAGGCCATAACCAACGTCGATATCTCGGATTGGCAAAAGCGCGCCACGCCAATGGAATATAGACTACCAGTCCGAATAATGTTACCAAATTGTATAACAACATCCAAAGCGGCGCGAGGGGAGGCGCTAAAAAAATAAAGTAATTGAACACTGTTTTATAAACAATTAATGCGCAATAAATAGGCAAATACTTTTCAATACCGTTCGTATTAGCCGTAAATCGCATCGAGTCCATACAGTCTTCCCTTTAATTAACGCCTACGCAAAAAATTATATAACTTTTCGTTTTTTTGAATTGCCGTTTTATAATATAAAGCGTTATAGAGCCAACGATGCTTTTTCTTTTTAAGCAACGCTAAAATTATCGATTGATACCTACCCACGCAAGCCGGTTTATCGACCGCCTCAATTCCGGACTTTGCAATCGCCGCGACAATCCATTTTTTTCTTTGGGCTTTGTTAAAATTCATTTTAGGCGAAAAAGACAACTCCAACGCCTTGATAACGTTATTAATATACTCCTTGACGATCATATCGCGCGTTGGGGTATCGTCTTTATTCCACGTTAAAATCGTTTCTTTTCGCGTTTCGTATAACCCGATAACCGCGTCGAGGTAATCGACGGGATATTTTTGCCACTCTTTTTGCAAATCGTTTACATAATACGTATACAACACGTCTTCAATAAAACGAACACGCTTCGTATGACACATATACCTTGCAATAAATCCTTCGTCCTGATGACGTCGAAGGGGAGGATATGTCAACGTATGTTCGCGGATAACGTTCAAATCAAAGAACTTGTTCCAAGGCGCGCCCTGGATACCGTATTCGGAAATCGTCGTCATATACGGCACGTACGACGAACGTATTTCGGCGCCGTCGCGAACAGTTCCGTTATATTTTTTAACCCAGACTTCCTTTCCGATTTGATTAACACTCCGGAATCCAAAAACAACAAGATCGCAATCGCCGCCTTTTATAGCGTCGACCAGAATCTCGATCGCTTTCGAATCAAGATAATCGTCCGCGTCCGGGAAATAAACGTATCGACCGCTCGCGTTTTCTATGCCGGTGTTTCTCGCCGGTCCGGAACCGCGATTCTCCGTGTGAATCGCGACAATTCTTGAATCGTTGGCGGCCAAACGTTGGCAACGTTCATAGCTATCGTCTTTGGAACCGTCGTCGACCAATATAATTTCGATATTTTGATACGTTTGATTCATCAACGATTGAACGCACGTTTCAATTTTATCTCCCATATTATATATCGGTACGACAACGCTAACTTTATCCATAACTTCTCTTATCCTTTGATTTTTCGCTCGACTAGCAATTCCGGATGTTCTTCTAAAACCTTTTTAATGTTTCTTCTTCCGCGAGCCAAATGCGAAGTTTTTTCAAAGAACTTGTCCCACGAACCGATAACCCGAGCGGGATTTCCGCCGATAATAATTCGCTCCGTCGCAAAACTATTGGTTACCACGCTTCCCGACGCAACGATGACGTTGTTCGCCAACTTAACTCCATACATTAAAGTCGAGCGTTCGCCTAAAAAGCAATTGTCCCCCACAACAATCTTACCAAACAAATTGATCGTTTTGGGCGAAACTCGCTGAATACTGTTGTCGTGAGTAATAAAAACGACGTAGCTGCTAATTGTTACATTATCGCCAATTTCAATCAAATAAGGTTCGGAAGTCAAAATATTACTATATATTTTACAATTCTTCCCGATTTTTACGCCGTGTTTCCGGAAGAAGTTGTTAATAATTTCTTCCCCCCCCCGCTTTAATTTACACCTTAATTTAGCCCAAAAATATCCAAATCAATGCATTCCATCCCCCCTCTGTTATTATTTTGTATAATCAGTTTTTCGCTTGATCGCCTTGTAACACGCAAGCGGAATCTGCAAACATTTAAAATGAACGGCAAGAGCCGTTATCATCAATTTCCTATTTACCGGAATCGGCGACGCCATTAAGAACCAATAGTTTAAACGCAAATCTCGGGTAAAATTACGAATTATTTTTTTGCGCTCAGTCGGAGTAATACTGTCGTCGGCAAATCCTAAATACGCAATACGCGCTAATAACGAAAAAGCCGTTCGCGCTCTTTTAACTTTCGCATAGTAAATAAGCCGTTTATCGCCTATTTCAGAACAAAGGTTAAAGAGAATATCGCTCGCTTCCACCAGTTGATATTCTTTTCTCTTAAATCCCGCAAAAGACGTGCTTACTTGCGTTTGCAGATAAAAATATTTAGGCAAATTACTATCCACAAACTTTTTCGCGTTTCGCAAAACTAAAAATTTATAGTCGATGTCTTCATAAAACTTCCCCTCGCGAAACGCAACGCCCTCAAGAAGTTGCTTTTTAAACAAACATCGGCAGACTGAATAACCGTCGTCTTTGGTGGTAATCTCCATATAATACCGAAGTATGTCGACATCTTCTTTAACCACCACCTTCTCAGACAAACGGGAAGGTTCTATTTCTAAATTATGTTCTCCAACCAATTGAATATCGATACTCGAAACATCGGCGTTATGTTCGACTAAAAGCGAGTATAGATAAGAATACATATCCGTAGCAACCCAATCGTCGCTATCCACGAATCCCACATACTCTCCGCGACAATGCTTCAAGCCTAAATTTCTTGCGCTACTTTGCCCGCCGTTCTCTTTATGGAAAGCAAAAATATTATCATATTTACGCGCGTATTCGTCGCAAACTCTCCCACTTTGATCGGAAGAGCCGTCGTTTACAAGGATAATTTCAACATTCTCATAATCCTGCGCAAGCAACGAGTCAACCGCGTAATGCAGTATTTTTTCAACGTTAAAAACAGGAATAACGACCGAAATCAACGGTTTCATTTATCGCTCCTTGTAACCGGCGGAAGCGTAAAATACCCCCCTAAACGGAAATCAAATTCATCCGGTTGGTATTGCACGCAACCGCTCCACGGATAAAACGTCAATTCGCCAATATAGACCTTCTGATTAACGCTATAGAAGTCAACTCTCACGAAAGGAAAGTCGCTCGCAATATCCTTAGCGATCTCCAACATTTTTTCCAAACCGAAAGGTTTGGGTATCGGTTGTTCGGCGTTTGGACAATCGCTTAAAACATACAAATCATTCCATTCAAGATCGTAAAAATTTCTTCTATGATCAATATGCCGATCGACGTCGGCCCAAACAACTTTGGGCTCGCCGTTAAAACACAAAACTTTGTAGTCGTTCAAATCATTTTGTTGGGTATCGTCGAACGAAACCAGCAGTTCTTCCACGACGATTTTGGGGACAATATTTGTGTACGCCCACTCTCTACCAACGCTAATAGTGTTAACCTTGCCCCACGAAGCCACCTCTCTGGCTAAAGCCGGCAAATCCAATTTACTCTTATCGGTAACGAAGATATTCGTTCCGCAACCATTATTAGCCTTAATAACAAATTCGTCGGGCAACGACGAAAAATCAATTTCCTCAAACACATCGCACGCTTGATAAAGTTTCGCGACGTATTCTTCGTAACCTTTAGCCCGAAGATAGTCCCGCACTCGAAATTTATCGGCGCACTGCGTCATCAGGGGAACGCGGTAATTCAGTTTATACCATTGCAATTTTTCCGTAAATCGCTTAGGTTTTTTTAAATTAGGAAATCTATTGAGCGTCGCCATATATTGCAGACAAACCACCCATTTATCCGGAAGCAAGTCCAAAAACCGATACAAACTTTTTACTTGACGTTTACTTAAACAACCTTTAATATTCATTACTTCACGTTATTTCTTTACAAAACGCCGTCTCTCTAAGAGCGATAATCGTTTAAAAAACTTAACCCCCTAAAACTACGCCGTTCTCTTTTTCTTCGCGCGTAAAAACTTCTTGTATATCCAATGTTGCAATTTAATAGGCATAAGAAACATACCGGTTTGAGCGACGGCGACCACCAGATAATCCCAGCGCGACGCGTACCCCATCTTCCAAAACTTTTCGATCGTTTCGATGTAACTTCGCGTATTTTCCCAAGACCTTCGTCTTTTCGCCAAATCGGCGTTGGCGCGAAAAAAAAGGAGCGATTCGCCAATATTCTCCGCTTTACAGCCGGAATACAACATACGACCGAAGAGGTCGACGTCTTGGTTTCGGCGCAAATCGGAATATCCGCCGACTTCAAGCACCTTGCTTTTGCGATACATTACCGTCGGATGGTTAAACGCCGAACGCCGCTTCGCAAAACAATAAATCGCGTCAGACTCCGTTGGAACCGCGCGCGTCGAAACCGTTTGCGTCGGCTCGTCGTAAAACTCGTCGACCCAAGCGCCGACGATCGCCAACTCCGGTTTTTCCTCGAATCGCCTCAATTGTTTTTCGCAACGCTCCGGTTTGGAAATATCGTCGGTGTCCATTCGCGCGACCAGCTCGTTTTTACAGGCGTTCAAGCCTAAATTGAGCGCCAATCCCAAACCGACGTTTTTCTCGCTAACAACGACGTTAAAAAGCTCCGGATAGTTCGTTTGATATTCGCGAACGACCGCGTAAAGTTCGTCGGTAAGCGGCCCGTCTTCGACGACGACAATCTCGTCCGGACGCGCCGTTTGCTTCAACATACTTTCAAAGGCCAACCGCAAATACGCCGGATTTTCCTTTTTATACAACGAAAACAAGACGCTATATCGTTCCATTTTTTCTTTCCGCTTTATTTGAGCAATTGACGCGCCTCAGCGAGTTTTTCGTCGTAGGTCGCGCGATCAATTTTTCCCTCTTGGAGAAGCCAGTCGCCGAAATCCATATCGGAAACGGTGCCTTCGCGCACGACGTCGCTCTTCTTCAACACTTTCCACGCGGTGAGGAAAACAATTTTCGCGTCGCCAAGGAGCGTGATTCCGGCGTCGATGTAACGCATATCGTACTCGAATTTTTGCTCCCACGAAATCGCGTTGCGACCGCTGACCTGCGCCAAACCGGTCAACCCCGGACGCACGTCGTGGCGACGACGCTGCTCCGGCGACATAAACGTCATATCGCGCACAAGTTGCGGTCGCGGTCCGACGAGCGACATATCGCCCTTGAGAATATTGAGCAACTCCGGCAGTTCGTCGAGCGACGTCGAACGCAAAAACTTTCCATAACGCCCTAAACGAACGTCGTCCGGCAGAAGTTCGCCGTCCGCGCCGCGAGCGTTGCTCATCGTGCGAAATTTAATCAGACGAAAGATCTTTTCTCTCCCGTCTTTTCCCTTTTGGCCGGGTCGCGGCTGATAAAAAAACGGGTCGCCCTTCAACGCGACGGCGCCGACGACATATAACGTCAATAACAACGGCGACAGAACGATCAACGACAAAAGCGCCGCCGTAAAGTCGAGCGCGCGTTTGAAAAAATTCGCGTACATTTCCCGTTCGCCTCCGTTATTCGAAACAGGTTCTCACGATTTCGATCACGCGATCTTGTTCCTCCGGCGTCATTTTATTGTCGCTCGGGAGGCAGAGGCCGCGATGAAAAATATCCGCGCCGACGTCGACGCCGCGACCGGCAATGTAAGCGTTCGTGCGTCCGCGCCCGTCCCCCTCGCGAGTAATAAACGGCGACATACGGAACTTCGGTTGCATATGCATCGGCTTCCAAATCGGACGTCCCTCCGCGTTGTATTTCGCCAACGTTTCGAGAATTTCCGTCGGGCAAGATTTCCCCGGCTCGGAGACGTAACACGCCTCGGAATCGCTCCGCACCTGCTTGCACATCGCGTCTTCGTCGATCAGGAGACACGAAAGCCAGTAGTTCGGCTCCATCGCGTCCGCGTCGAACGGATTCATCGAGACCGGAAGCCCTTCGAACCCCTTCGTATACCGTTCGTAAATCGCCTTCTTTTGCGCGATATGTTCTTCAAGATATGGAATTTGCCCGCGCACGACGCCGGCGATCACGTTGCTCATTCGGTAATTGTAACCGATTTCTTCGTGTTGATACCAAGGCGCGTTTTCCCGACTTTGCGTCGACCACTTGCGCGCTTTGTTCGCCGCCTCCTGGTCGTCGGTCAGAAGGGCCCCGCCGGAAGAACCGGTGATGATTTTATTGCCGTTGAACGAGATCGCGTTGTAAGCGCCGAACGTCCCGGTTTGCCGACCTTTATACGTCGCGCCAAGCGATTCGGCGGCGTCTTCGACGATCGTCGCCCCGTGTTTGCGCGCGATTTCACAGATTTCGTCGAACTTCGCGGGCGTTCCGTAAAGGTTCGCGACGACGATCGTCTTCGCGTTCGGGTAAAGCTCGAACGCTTTCTCCAACGCAACCGGATCCATATTCCACGTTTCGTATTCAGAATCAATAAAAACCGGCTCGCCCTTTTCATACAAAATCGGATTCACCGAGGCGGCGAAGGTAACGTCGGTGCAAAAGACGACGTCCCCTTGCTTCACGCCCGCCAACTTCGTCGCCAAATGCAGAGCCGACGTGCCGCTCGCCAACCCGACCGCGCAACTACAACCGACTTTCTCACAAATCGCCTTCTCTACCGCGTCGATATTTGCGCCGACCGTCGACATCCAGTTCGTCTCGTACGCCTCGCGCATATAACGCAACTCGTCGCCGTGCATTGTCGGCGTAGACAACCAGACTTTTTTTTCAAACCTTTCCAAATTTTGTTCCCTTAAACAAAAGGACGGAAGTTTGCCGTCAAAACTGATTCAAACGTCAAATCATCAACAACGCCCACACAACCAACCTCGTTAACGCCGCTATAATCGCAACAATCGTAAAACAACGGCAAATTATCAACGGCAAGCGTCCGTTCGCAGGTACATTTTTATGATACTCTTCCTTATTTTTTTGTCAATGGGGAGTCAAAAGGCGTCATTGGGTATTTTCGTTGTTTTTCGGCGCAAAATCAGCGTCGCAACGGCGCAAATTTTCGCTATGCGGGCCTCCGGAAATTCGGAAAGCGGTCGAATCGGCGTCGGCGCGAAATTTATCGTCCTTTCTTCTATAGTCCTTTCTTTCGTCGTCTTTTCTATAGTCTTTTCTATCGTCGCCGCCCCCTTCCCCGTCCGCGCGTCTTGTCGGGAGCCGTTTTTCTCCTCCGCGTCGCGCCAAACGCCGAGCGTTCGTTCGAGCCAAACGACGTCGAGCCAGCGACCAAACTTCCAACCGGCGTTTTTAAACGTCGCAAATTCCCGATAACCGACGCGGCGATGAAAGCCGACGCTCGCCTCGTTCTCCGCGACGACCACCGCGTAAAGCGTCCGAACGCCTTGCGCCTCCAAGATTTCGATCAACGCCGAATACAACGCCTCGCCAATCCCGCGGCGACGCCAAGCGCGGTCGACGTAAACGCTCGTCTCCGCCGTCCAAGCATACGCCGCTCGCTCGAACGCTCGATGCGCCAACGCGTATCCGACGATCCGCTCGCCGCCGACGTCGACGGCTTGACCGACGGCGGCGGCGTTAACGGTCTTACGCGTCTTGACGCTCCAAGCGGTTTTACCGGTCTTATCCGGTTTACCGTTTTTATCAATTTTAGCGGTCGCGTCGCAAGCGTCAACCGGCAAAATCTCCCCGTCTTCCCCATTTTCGCCCTCGACGACGCAAACTAAAAACGGGTAAACGCCGTCGACCTCCGCGATTCGCCGCTCCATCTCCGCGACGCTCGGCGTCTCCAACTCGAACGAAACGGTCGTATTCTCGACGTAATGCGCGTAAATCGAACGCAACGCGACCGCGTCCGACCGCGTCGCGCAACGAATCTTCGCTCGCAACGCTCGCGGAACCGCGCCGTCCTCCGCCGACGTTTTCGCCTCCGGTTTTTCCGGTTTTTCCATTTTCTTCCCCTCTCGCCGCCGCGCCCGAGCGTTTGACCTCGCGCGCCCTCGACCGCCGACGTCTTGCGCCCGTCGTCCTCTTAACGCTCGCCGCCGTCTCTCGGACGTTCAAAAATCGGCGTTTTTCGGCAAAAAATCAAGGAAAATTTGTCGACGGCTCTTCCCAAACGCGGAAAAAACTGTTAAAATTACCGAAAACGCCGATTACAAGGGTTCGGCAAATTTTCGCGTTTACAAAACCGGGAGCGGATATGAGCAATTTAACGAAACACAAGGCGGTAAACGCGCTCGTTTGGGCGGCGTTTTTCGCGTTTTGGTTTCACTCGCTCCACTGTTGCCAAGCGCATTCGTCGAGCGAACGTTGCGTTTTCGAATTAACGCGTCCCCGCTCGAATAACGACTCGCCCAATCAAGTTTGCGACAAATTCCATTACGTAAACCGTTTTTCGACTTGTCGCCGCTTCCCTCTTTGTTCGACGTCGCGATTCGAGCGGCGCGAGCCGTCGGAAGCGCCGTCGTTCGGTCGAGATCGCGACGCCGAAAAACCGACTTGCTCGGGCGCCTGTCCGCCGTCGCGAATCGCGCCGGGCAAGAAAATTTTCGGCGACTTCGACGCGCTCCCGACCCGAACGCTCGCCGATATTTTCGCGAAGGACGTTCGACTCGTCCCCGCGTCGACCTACCTAACCCGTTTGTTCGCGACCTTTTCGACGCCGCTTTATCTTCGTTTGGGCAAACTTCTTAACTGAGCGTCGCCCCGTTTTGAAAACAGACAAAAACGCGACAAAAACCAAAAACAACAAGATTAAAAGATAGGACAACAAAAATGACCAAACGCCAAAACAACGTCGACGAACCGAAAACCAACGAAGCCCCGTCCCCCTTCATCGCGGTCGGCGCCCTCGCTCTTTTGCTTATCGGCGGCGCGCTCGCGTTCTTCGTTCTCGGCGGCAAAGTCCCCGCCGGGCCCGCGCACGGCGAACCCGGACACGTCCACGGCCCCGGTTGCGCTCACGATCACGGCGAACCCGGACACGTCCACGGCCCCGACTGCGATCACGCGCACGGCGAAGAAGGACACGTCCACGACGAAAACTGCGACCACGCGCACGGCGAAGAAGGACACGTCCACGGCCCCGACTGCGACCACGCGCACGGCGAAGAAGGACACGTCCACGACGAAAACTGCGATCACGCGCACGGCGAAGAAGGACACGTCCACGACGAAAACTGCGACCACGCGCACGACGAAGAAGCCCCCGAAACCGCGCAACCCGCCCAAGACGCCGGCGTTTGACCGTCTCTTTTTGAAGTTTAACACCAAACCCAAACAAGAGGCAAGTTATGCGCATTTCCCCATTTAACGCGGGAGCTTTAACGCTTCCGTCGTTCGGCGTTCTATCGCTTATTTTGGGCGGCGCGTTCGTTTTCTTCGCCGGTTGCGACAGAGCGTCGACGCCAACCGCCGCCGAACCCGTTCACGTTCACGGCCCCGACTGCGATCACGATCACGCCGTCGACAACCCGCCGCACGGCGAACCCGGACACGTCCATACGGAACACGACAACCCGCCGCACGGCGAACCCGGACACGTCCATACGGAACACGAAAACCCGCCGCACGGCGCGCCCGGACACGTCCATACGGAACACGAAAACCCGCCGCACGGCGCGCCCGGACACGTCCATACGGAAGACGAAAACGCCGACCGTCTCGCGCTTTCCGAACTCGCGTTAGCCAACATTGGAATCGCCGCCGGCAACGACGGAACGCTCGTTCTGCAACCGTCCGAATACCGCAAGTCGTTTTCTTTCCCCGGTTACGTTCGCTACAAACCGGGACGCTCGCTCGTCGGCGTTCCGGCTCCGGCGACGGGAATCGTTACGAAAATCTACGTCGAAGAAGGCGCCGCGCTCTGCCCGGGCCAACCTCTTTTCGAACTGCGTTTGGTCGGCGAAGAACTTGCCGCCGCTCAACTTGAGTTGACCGCCCTTCTGCGCAAGCGCGACCGCCTCGCCAGCGAAGAAAAGCGTCTCGCCGACCTCGACGCGGGCGTCGCGCCGCGCGAACAACGGGAAGTCGCGCTCGAAAAAGCGGAAAACGAAGCCGCGATTGCGACGCAAAAAGACGCGCTCCGCTTCTTCGGTCTCCCGGAAACGACGATCGAAGAAGTCGTCGTCGCGAAACGAACGCTTGTAACGTCGCTGACCGTTTGCGTCCCGACGTTCTCCGACGACGCCTCGTCGTTCGATCCGGCTTCGACCGTTCATTTCGAGCCGCCGACGCACGAACACTTCGCGGAAAAGCCGCACTTTCACCAGTTAGAAAAAACGCTCGTTGAAAAAGGCGAGTCGGTCGAAATCGGTTCGCCCCTTTGCGTCGTCTCCGATTTGCGCGAACTTTGGATCGAGGGCCGCGCGTTCGAATCGGACGAGCCGCTCGTCAACGCCGCGCTGGCCGAAGGTCGCCCCGTCTCCGCGATTTTCGTCGGCGCCTCCGGAACCGACGCGCCGCGAGAAACGGTCGGCCCGCTCGCCTTCCGTTCGGTCGCGAACCAACTCGACGCAAACGCCCGCGCTTTCGCCTGTTACGTCGAGTTGAAAAACTACTTGCTCGACGCGGCGCCGCACAACTGCGCGGCGTCCGGTTTGCACGCGCATCCGCATCCGAACCCGGAAACCGGCGTCCCGCACTCGCATCCGCATCCGGAAGCCGACGCGGATCACGCCCATTCTCACTCGGGCAACGACGTCGCGTCGACGTCTTCGTCCGTCGTCTCCGCGACCAACGCAACCGACGAATCCGCCGAAACTTGCGACGACGCCGCGCCGCGTTTGAATTGGCGTTTCAAACCGGGCCAACGTTGCGAACTCGCCGTCGAAACGGAGATTCTTTCGAACGTTTTCGTCGTTCCGGTCGACGCGACCGCGCAAGAAGCCAGCGAAACGTTCCTCTTCGAATACGACGGAACTTCCGACGGCAAGCGGATTTGGCGCAAGCGACCGGTTCGCGTTCTGCACCAAACGGCCTCCGAAGTCGTCGTCGCGAACGACGGTTCGATTAAGCCCGGCGCTAAAATCGCCAATCGCGGCGCTTACCAACTTTACGTCGCGCTGACAAACGGCGGCGGCAAGTTGCAAGCGGCTTGCGACTGCGGCGAACACTAACCGACGGAAACGAAGAAGGAGAAACGACTTATGTTGAATCGAATCATTCGTTTTTCGCTCGGGAACCGCTTCCTGATCATCGTTGGAGCGTTACTTCTTGTCGCGGTCGGTTTTTATCGCGCCCTTCATACGCCGATCGACGTTCTTCCCGACCTAAACCGCCCCCGCGTTACGATTATGACCGAGTGCCCCGGAATGGCGCCGGAGGAAGTCGAAACGCTCGTCACCCTTCCGCTCGAAACCGCGCTCGTCGGCACGACGGGGATCGAAGCGCTCCGTTCGTCGTCGGTCGTCGGTCTCTCGACGATCGTCGCCGAATTCGACTGGAGTTCCGACCTCTATCTCGCGCGACAAATAGTTTTCGAGCGAACGCAACGCGTCGCCGACGAGTTGCCCGAAGGCGTTTTTCCGCGTATGACGCCGGTCGCGTCGGTGATGGGACAAGTCTTAACGCTCGCGATTTACGCCGAAGACGACAAGACGTCGTCGATGGACTTGCGCACCCTCGCCGATTGGGACGTTCGACGCAAAATCCTTGCGCAAAAAGGGGTTAGCGAAGTCTATTCGATGGGCGGCGAACGGCGGCAATACCAAGTCGCGCTCCGTCCGGACGATCTGCTCCGCTTCGGCCTCACCGTCGACGACGTCGAAACCGCGCTCCGCAAGAGCAACCGCAACGTTACCGGCGGCTTCTTGACGCAACAGGGCCCGAAACAGTTCTTAGTGCGCTCTTTAGGTCGAATAAAATCGCTCGACGACCTGCGAACGCTCGTCGTCGACCCGTCGACGGAACCGCCGATTTTGTTACCTCAAGTCGCCGACGTCAAACTCGGCCCGTCCGTCCCTATCGGCGATTCCTCCGCCGCGATTCGTCTTCCCGACGGTTCGCTTTACGAGGGCGACGCCGTCGTGTTGACGGTCGAAAAACAGCCGAACCAAGACGCTCGCGAACTGACGCAAACCGTTCTCGACGAAATGATTAAGATGGAGGCGAAACTCCGCCAAACCTACCCCGACTTGCGCATCGTTCCGGTTTACCAACAACGAACGTTCGTCGAATTGGCGGTGAAGAACGTTCTCGACGCGTTGCGCGACGGGGCGTTTTTGGTCGCGATCGTCGTTTTCCTCTTTCTAACCTCTTGGAGGACAACGTTTGTAACGCTCGCGACGATTCCGACGACGATCGCGACGGCGTGTCTCGTTTTCGCGGCGTTCGGGATGACGATCAACGCGATGACGCTCGGCGGCCTGGCGGTCGCGATCGGCGAGTTGGTCGACGACGCCATCGTCGACGTCGAAAACATTCACCGACGGCTCGGCGAAAACGCGCTTTTGGACGCGCCGAGGCGAACGCTAACCGTCGTATTTGAAGCGAGTTCGGAAATCCGCAACTCGATCGTCAACGGCACCGCGATCACCGTTCTCGTCTTCTTCCCGCTCTTCTTTTTGAACGGGATCGAAGGCAAGCTCTTCGCGCCGCTCGGCCTCGCTTACATCGTGTCGCTGACGTCGTCGCTCTTCGTTTCGCTAACGCTGACGCCGGCGTTGTCGCACGTCCTTGTCCCGGCGATTTTCCGTCGTCGCAAAGGACGCTCCGGCAAGGCGTTAAGGTCGACCGTCAAGCGCGAAAAGAAGCCGAGTTTCGTCCTGCGAACGACGCAATATTTCGCGAGTTCCGCGATTCGTTGCGGGCTCGACTACCCGTTGTCGACAATTTTCTGCGCGGTCGCGCTCGGCGTCGGCGGGATTTACGTCTTTAAGTCGCTCGACCGCGACTTTATGCCGCCGTTCAACGAGGGCGCGATTCAGGTCAACCTCGACCTGACGCCGGGCGTTTCGCTCGAAACGTCGTCGGAAGTCGCCGAAAAACTCGCGTTACGTCTCGCCGAAATCGACGGAATTTCCGCCGTCGTCCGCAAAACGGGCCGCAGCGAAATGGACGAACACGCCGTTCCGGTCAACACGTCGGAGTTCATTTGCTCGATCGACCAAAGCGTCGACCGCGATTTCAACGCAATCGTCGACGAAGTACGCGGCGTCATCGACTCGGAAAACGTCCCCGGCACGATCGCGTCCTACGACCAGCCGTTGCAACACTTAATCAACCACCTGCGCAGCGGAACCCGCGCCAAAATCGCGATCAAAGTAACCGGCGACGAGCTGTCGATTTTAAAAGAACGCGTCGCGGCAATCCAAGACTTAATCGCCGACGTCGACGATATCGGCGCCCTGCGGATCGAGCCGATTCAAGCCGACTTGCCGCAAGTGCAAATTCGCCTTAAACGCGACGCTCTGGCGCGTTACGGCCTGACGCCGCAAGACGTCGACCAAACGATCGAAATCGCGATGAACGGTTCCGTCGCGACGACGGTTCTCGAAGGCGAACGCCCGGTCGAACTCCTAACTCGCCTCGGCGAAGACGTTCGAGAAAATATCGACGCGTTGCGCCGCCTCCCGATTCGACTTCCGGAAAAGACGAAGCGCTTCGCTCCGGCCGCGAATCCGGAATCGGCGATCGCCGCGGCGGTCGCGGGCGACGAAGAAAACGCGCCGGAAACGTCGTTTGACTACGCGTCGTCGCAACTTGGCGTTATTCCGCTCTCGCAAGTCGCCGAAATCGACGCGCAAGCCTTCGGGCCGGGCCAAATCGACCGCGAAAACGGACGGCGACAAGTTGTCATTCAATCAAATCCGCGTTATCGCGGCGCCGTCGAAGTCAAGGAAGATATCGAGAAACGACTTGCGACGCGTTGGAGCGAACTAACCGCCGACGGCGTCGACGTCCGCGTCTCGGGGCTCTTTGAAAGCGAGCAAAGCGCGTCGCGAACGCTGACCGCGCTCTCCGTTTTCTCCGGTCTCTGCGTCTTCCTGATCTTGTACCGAATGTTCCGTTCGGCGAACCTCGCGCTGCAAGTGATGGCGATCGTTCCGCTTGCGTTGGTCGGAGCGGTCGGCGCTCTTTGGTTGACCGGACAATCTCGAACGATTCCGGGACTGATCGGGATGATTTCGCTCTGCGGCGTCGCGTCGCGCAACGGTATCCTATTACTGGAACGTTATTTACATCTCATTCAATATGAAGGCGAAACGTTGAGCAAGTCGATGATTTTGCGCGCCGGTCGCGAACGCGTCGCGCCGGT
>JAFSDX010000156.1 GCA_017436025.1 Thermoguttaceae bacterium | reverse complement strand
TCGTCGCTCGACCGGCGGCGGGTCGCGAAACGGTCGTCGCTCGACCGGCGGCGGGTTGCGAAACGGTCGTCGCTCGACCGGCGGCGGGTCGCGAAACGGTCGTCGCTCGACCGGCGGCGGGTTGCGAAACGGTCGTCGCTCGACCGGCGGCGGGTCGCGAAACGGTCGTCGCTCGACCGGCGGCGAGTCGCGAAACGGTCGTCGCTCGACCGGCGGCGGGTCGCGAAACGGTCGTCGCTCGAACGTTGTTAAAATGGCGAAAATAACAAGAATAGCGAAAACGGGTTGGTCTTGCTCTTTTTTTTCGTTGCGTTTTTCTTTAGCGCGTTGCTTTTTGCGCGTTTCTTAGCGTCGCGCGTTTCGTCGACGTCGAGCGGCGACGAAGCGGAGGCTAAGGAAGACGGCTCGTTTTTTCTTGCGCCGACGTCGCGTTCGATTTTAGGCGCGTCGGGGATTTTCGCGTCGGCGTTTCTTGCGTCGGGGATTTTCGCGTCGACGTTTCTTGCGTCGGGGATTTTCGCGTCGGCGTTTCTTGCGTCGGGGATTTTCGCGTCGACGTTTCTTGCGTCGGGGACGACGAACGCGGCGTTCGCGTCGGAGGGCGGCGTTGGCGGAGGCGAACGGACGGCGGCGCGGCGTTTCGATCCGTTGCGTCGCGACGCGCTCGGCGTGCAAACGCGGTATCCGGCCGTCGCGAAGATCGTCGGACGCGACGCGCCGCAGAAGCGCGACGACGGTTCGCAAACGATACCTCTTTATTACGGCACCGGAACGTTCGTCGCGGAGGCGGGCGAATGGGGAATCGTCGTTTCGTGTTGGCACGTGGTGAACGAGGCGCGCGATTCGATCGTCGTCAAATTTCCGACTTTTTCGAGTCCGGCTCGAGTGATTTTGCGCGACGAAACTTGGGATTTGGCGGCGTTGCTCGTTCGCAAACCGCCGCGAGTCGCGCCGATTCCGATTTCGCAAGAGGTGCCGGGCGTCGGCGACGCGCTTTGGGTCGCCGGATACGGGGAGAGCGCCGGGTTGACCGAGTTTCAGATTCAAGGCGGGCGCGTGCAGAATTACGCTCTTCTCGTTAACGAGAACGACGAAGGCGCAAACGGCGGCGTCGACGCTTCGAACGGTCGCGAGTCGAGCGCTCCGAGCGAAAAAAACGAGCGCGACGGCGGCGCGGGTTCCGCGTCGACGGGGCGGTCGCCGGCGTTAACTCCCGAAGGCGCGTTGCTTTATGAAACGTTGGCGGTCGACAAAGGGGTGCGGCAAGGCGACTCCGGCGGGCCGATTTTCAACCGATACGGCGAATTGGCGGGCGTCCTTTGGGGCTCCAACGGCGAGTCGACGATGGGGACGTATTGCATTCGCGTTCAATATTTTTTAACGCAAGCGATCGACCGATTGGCTCGTTTGGAGGCGGAGCGGCGTTGGGACGCGTCGGCGGACGACCTCTTGACTTGGCGACCGGAGAACGCCGTCGCCGACGCGGAAGGAACGGAACTTTGGGCGCGCGCCGCGTTGGAGGCGAGCGGCGTTCATCCGATCGCGCAACGGCCCGCTTACGTCGCCGCCGACGGTCGAGAAACGCCGGAAAATTTGCGTCGCGTCGGCGTCGAGGCGGCGCTCAAACGGGTGAAGACCGCGCTGACCGTCGCCGAAAACGCGACCGCGACCGCGCTTCCGCCGTCGCCGCCGGTCTTTTCGCCGACTTTTGTCAGCCAACAGGGGCTCCTGCGTCGCGTTCGACCGGAGGTCGCGGAATCCGATTTTTGGCCGAGATTAGTCGACTCGGAATACGGCGAGTTGGTCGCGCGGCGAACGGAGGAGGCGGCCAAGGTGCGCGAAACGTCCGTCGTCGCCGACGAAGCGGACGCGTCGGCGAGCGTCGCGTCCGCGTTCGCGGCGGAAAGCGAAAGCAACGCCGACTTTGCCGACGAACCGCCGACTCTTCCTTGGCGAGGCGCGAGCAAAGGACTCGGCGCGTTGGCGCAAACGAACGACGAACCGTTAAAATCGGAACAACCGTCGACGTCGACGCCGGAAGACGACGACGCTTCGTCCGGCGAGTTGGCGGTCGCGCTTTGGAAACCGTCGGTCGATTGGAACGACGGCGGAGCCGGAGCGGCGGCGGAGAAAAACGCGACGAACCGAGAGAACGGCGCCGTCGCGGACGACGCGGAAAAGTCGAAAACGTCGGAAAGCGCGAACGAAGCGGAGGAAAGCGGTTCGGAAAACGGCGCGAAAGTCGGCGAAGCGGAGGACGCGAACGCGGAGGCGACTAAAGACGACGCGGAACAAAAAGAGCGAGAAAAACGAGTCAATTTCAACGGCGTTTACTTGAACGATATTCAAGTTTATTTGATTATTTGCGCGATTTTTTGTCTCTTTTACAACGCGGCGCGCTTAATGACCGACGCGGAGGTAAAAAAGGAGCGGCGGCTCCTCAAAGAAGGCCGAACGCGGGAGTTTGAGCGTCGAGACGATTGAAAAAAGTCGCGGGTTTTCGGCGCCGTTATTTCGCGTCGAACGTCGAACGCGCCGACGTCGCGTTCGGCGTTTTTTTTTTGAGCCGACTCCGCCGGAACCAACGCCGACTTCGCGTTCGGCGTTTTTTTTTGCGCGCCGACGGATAGTTTTGATTTTGGTTTTCGTTTTGGCTTTCTCGTTGCGCGCTTTTGTTCTTTGCGCTTGGTCGGGCAATTTTCGAAACGGCGGCGTCTTCTTGCTCTTTTTCCTCTGGACGTCGGCGCCGTAAATTTTTATACTCCGACAAGCGGCGCGCCGACGCGTCGACGAAGCGTTTTAAGCGAAATGGAGCGATAAAGTAAAATGGGCGGAGCGGAGAGAATGGCGAAGAAATTTCGATGGCAAGACGCGGCGCTCCCGATTTTCGCGGCGGCGGCCGTTCTCGCGCTCCTCTTCGCGCTCCCGACGCCGTTGATGGACTTGCTGTTGTCGTTCAATTTGGCGATTTCCGTCGTAATTTTCGTCGCGGTGTTTTTGGTTCGAAAACCGCTCGATTTCAACGTTTTTCCGACGGTTCTGCTGGCGACGACTCTTTTCCGGCTTGTTTTGAACGTTTCGACGACGCGGCTGATTTTGACGCAAGCGGACGCCGGCGCAGTCGTCGACGCGTTCGCGCGGTTCGTCGCCGGAGACAGCGTCGTCGTCGGGCTCGTTATTTTCCTTATTTTCGTTATTATCCAATTTGTCGTTATTACTAAAGGGGCGACGCGGATTAGCGAAGTGTCGGCGCGTTTTGCGCTCGACGCGTTGCCGGGGCGGCAGATGGCGATCGACGCCGACGTCGCCGCCGGAAATTTGACCGACGTCGAAGCGCGCGCCGCTCGGGAAGAGTTGGCGGAGCAGGCCGACTTTTTCGGAGCGATGGACGGCGCGAGCAAATTCGTTCGCGGCGACGCGATCGCGGGCCTTGCGATCGTTTTTATCAATATAATCGGCGGGCTCGTCGTCGGAATCGGCGAACGCGGGCTTTCGGCGGCGGAGGCGTTTTCGCTTTACTCGAAATTGACGATCGGCGACGGGTTGACGTCGCAGATTCCGGCGTTTTTGATTTCGTTGGCGACCGGGCTTCTCGTCGCGCGGACGTCGCGACCGCAAAACGTTTCGGAAGCGGCGCTCGCGCAGGTTTTCGGGCGACCGATCGCGTTGGCGCTGACCGGCGTTTTCTTGGTTTTCTTGGCGGCGACCGGGCTTCCGCTCGCGCCGCTGGCGGTTCTCGCGACCGGGTGTTTTCTGTTAGCTTGGGCGGTTTCGCGAAAACAGGAAAAAGAGGCGGTTGAGGAAAAAGAGCGAAAAGAGGCGGAAGAGGCGAGCGAAGCGGAAAAAGCGGCCCAAAATTCGGACGACGTCGACGAGTTGCTGACGGTCGAGCCGATGGAGCTTGAAATCGGGCTCGGGCTGATTCCGTTGGCCGACCCGGCGGACGGCGAAAACTTGCTCGAACGAGTGCGGCGAACGCGGCGGCGAATCGCGTCGGAACTCGGGTTCGTCTTGCCGAAAACGCGGGTGCGGGACAATCCGCGACTCGACGACGGGCAGTTCGCGATCAAAATTAAGGGGGAAACCGTCGCGTCGGCGACCGTTTACCCGACGATGCTTTTCGCCGTCGACGCCGGATTCGCGTTCGGGACGCTTCCGGGACTGCAAACGACGTCGCCGCTCGACGGAGCGACCGCGTATTGGATCGACCCGCGCAATCGCGACGCCGCCGAAAGCGCCGGATACGAAGTTTGGGACGCCGCGACCTTCGTCGAAATGCAACTCTTGCGAACGGCGCGTCGGGAGGCGGCGGAACTCTTGACTCGCGACGCGACGAAGCGGCTCGTCGACCGTTTGCGCGAAACGTCGCCGACCGTCGTCGACGATTTGATTCCCGGCGCGATGAAACTTGCCCAAGTTCAGCAGATTCTCCAACTTCTCTTGCGCGAAGGGGTTTCGATTCGCCGCCTCGACTCGATTTTGGAAACGTTGGGCGATTTTGCGTTGCGAGAATCGAATCCTTATCGGCTTCTCGATCGGGTTCGCGTTCGGATGGCGCGAACGCTTTCGGCGAAAAATCGGGACGAAGACGGAACGCTCCGCGTCGCGATGTTCGAGCCGGAGGCGGAGGACGCGCTTCGGGACGCCGCCGAAACGACGGAGTTCGGCGTCGCGCTAACGTTGGGCGCGACGGAGCTGGAAACGTTGGGGGCGGCCGTTCGAGCGAGCGGCGAACAATTGCGCGAAGCGGGCGCGGCGCCGACGTTGTTGGTCGACGGAGCGATTCGCAACGCCTTGCGGGAAGCGACTTGGAGCGCCGCGCCGAACGTCGATATTCTTGCGTTCGACGAAATCGATCGTTCGACGAAAATCGTTCAGGAGACGGTCGTCGACTGGACGCCGGGAAAATAACCGACGCGACCCGAACGAAAGAGCCCCGGACGCCTTGCGCGTCGCGAACGTTCCAAACTCCCCGGACTCCCCGGACTTCCCGGACTTCCCGGGCTCCCCGGAGTCCCGGGACACCCCGGACTCCCGGGACTCCGAAACTCCCGAATTTCTCAAAAGCGTTGCGTCGAGTCGCTCGAACGCGGCGTTTTTTCTTTTTGGGGCTTTTTTCTTACTTGCGCCGGAAATTACGTCGCATTTTCTTGTCGTCGCGTCTCTTATTTATTAATACGCGGACTAAGACTTCAGTTGCGCGACCGAAAAATTGCGCCGAAAATAAAGACGACGGCGAAGAAAAGAACGCGCCGACTTCTCAATCGGCGGTTTTAAGGTATAATTAATGACGAACGTAAGAATTTTAACGAATAACAACGCGAAAAAACAGGAAGGGGACGGGAAACGATGAACGAGCAAATTTTGGCGTTGAAGTCCCTGTTGCGCGAAACGCCCGATTTCCAACGAGCGACGGAGATTTTGCGCTCCGGCGAGTCGGTCGTTTGGGACGGTTGCGTCGGGAGCGCGTTCGCGTTTTTGGGCGCGACCGCCGCCGAGTCGCTCCGCAAAACGACGTTGGTCGTCGTCGCTCGCCCCGGGGACGTCGACCGCGTCGCCGCCGACTTGGCGTTTTTTACCGACGCGCCGATTCTTAAATATCCGGTCTTGCCCGCGTCCGTTTTCGACGACGCCGGGGAGGAGATTTTCTTGTCGGAAGACGTCGATTTCGGCGTTCGACTCCGCGTCTTGAAGGCGCTCGACCGCCGAGCGACCGCGCCGTTCGCCGCCGGAACGACAGACGACGTCGACGTTAAAGTCGACGCGACTTCCGAAGTTTTCGCAAAACGGGCAAACGGAGCGACTAGCGCAAATAACGCAAACGATGCAAATAGCGCAAACGAGGTAAATGCTCCCAACAACGCGACTTCCGCCGACGCGCCGCCGTTTGTCGTCGCGTCGCTGGCGGCGCTCTTGCAACCGGTTCCGAGTCGGGAGCAGGTCGCCGAAGGAACGATCCGCGTCGCGCTGAACGAAGAGTTCGGGCGCGACCGGCTGATCCGCTGGTTGGCCGAAGGCGGGTTTCATTCGACGACGGCGGTCGAGCTGCCGGGCGAGTATTCGGCGCGCGGGCACGTCGTCGACGTTTTCGCGGTCGATTGGGACAAACCGGTTCGTTTCGAGTTTTTCGGCGACGAGGTCGAGTCGATCCGTTCGTTCGACGTCGCGAGCCAACGGTCGGTCGAAGAGTTGGAAAGCGTTGAAATTTCTCGGCTTTTGGTCGGCGGCGTCGCGACCGGTTCCTTTGTCGACCGTTTGCCGAACGACGCTTGGACGCTCTTCCTCAACTCGGACGAGACGATCGGCGAAACGACGCGGCTCGTCGCCGATTACTCCGACGCGGAGCGTTCGCGCCTCGCCAAGGTCGCCGACGTCGTCAACGCGCTTTACCGGCGGCCGACGGCGCACGCGGTCGCGGTTTCGACCGGCGCGGAGTTCGCGACGGCGCGTTTCGGCGTCGATTTCGGCTCGGTCGAGCGGTTCCAAGGAGACGCGACGCAAGTCGAAGCGGCGTTCAATCGGTCGCCGGAAGAAGAGTCGATTTCGATCGTTTGCGCGTCGGA
>JAFSDX010000155.1 GCA_017436025.1 Thermoguttaceae bacterium | reverse complement strand
GCGGTTGCGTCGTCAAAGAGCGAACCGCAAAGAACGCGAATCCGCCAACCGCGGCGCGCGAGTTCGCGAAGAACCTCGCGCGCCGAAATCGCCGCTCCGCTCCCTTGGTCGAGGTAGTTGTGAAAAGACGAAAAAAGCAAAGTCGGCGACATAAAACTAAACTTAAACGTTGTAAATTTTAAGGTTCTCGATGTTTCAATGTCGATCATAACGTCGCGATTCGTTCAACGAACCCTTCAACGCGTTTCAAGCGCCGGCGTAACAACCGAGAGCGAAGCAAGACGTTTGCGAAGTTCCCGTAGTTTATCGCAGTACGTTCCTGCGCCCGACTCCACGCCGTAACGCCCTTCTTTCCGTCGATCCGTCGCGTAAGCGATCAAAACATTGCGCTGAGTTTCGGGAAGTTCGGCGAACTGCTCGACGACGCGTTGTAACGACGCGTCGGTTTCATCGCCCGTCGAAGCGGCGTAATACTCGATCAACAAACGCGTTAACGCAACTTCATCGCGCAATGTCGACGGCGAAAATTGCGTTTCAAGCGCGCGCCAACCGTCGAGCGTCGCCGGAGCGTTCGGCGCGAACGGCTTGCGACTTCCGATAGGCGCGAACGCCCAAGGCGAGTAAAGGCGACCGTCGATTTCAATATTCGCGTTTTCTTCGTTTTTATTCTCGTGAAGAAGATGACGAGCCGCGTTCGGGTCTTCAATCCCTTGGAACGCAACCAGCTCTCGGTAACTATACAGACCGGCGACCGGAACCGGGAAAAACTTGGCCGGCGTTTCGCGACGCCAAGAGTCAAGCGTCTTTAACTCGTCGTTTTCACGTTTTATCAGTTGAATTGTAAAATGCGTTTCATAGGACGAACGGCCCGGCTGCTTCCAAAAACAACGCGTTTCGAGCGGAAGAATCGCGGGACTGCCGCTCAGAAGCCGGAAACGTAAATCGCTCCAAAACGGCGCGTCCCAATCTTCGAGCGGAGCCGATTCGAGCCGAGCGCGAGCGACGACGCAACTCTCGCCGGGCAGGAGTTTCCGTTGAATGGCGCCTGGGGAAACGCAATCGTGTATGGCGGCGAAAGTTTCGCGCGACTGCGTCGGCAAGATTTCAAAGTCCCAACGATATTCGCCGCTGGTTGAGGTCGGCGAAGAAGCGAAAAACTGCAAATCCGGATAGATTGCGCTCGCTCCTAGGGCGCTAACCTCAACCGTTTCTTGCGAAACGTTGGACTGGACGACTTCAACGTAAAACGGGTCGCCGTAACGAATTACGCTCGGAAAAACTCGAATTTCAAAACGCGTCTTATCGCCGTCTTGCGTAGGAAATTGCGCGACGAGCGTTTCGGGCGCAGGCGGAACAAAATCAAGCGCGGGAACGCCGGTCGCGTTTTGCCTGTCGTCCGTCCGCTCTTGCGCTTGGGCAAACGACGCCAAAACGAAAGTTAAAGCGGCAAACAACGTCCCCAAAGCCAAAGCTCTACAATAACCTTTCATTGCTTTTCCTCCTTTTTAGCGAAGAATTTGACTTCGTTGCACATTTAAAAGATCGTCGACGCTAAGAGTCCGATTCCCATATTGATACAAATCGCCGACGTCAAGCGAAATATTAAGTTCAGGAAACAGACTTTGAATACCGGCAAACGTCGCTCTTTGGCGCTTTTCCGCATCGTTGCTTCCATCGCCAACGCCTTGATATACTGTAATAGTCGTATTTACGGTAGTTTCGTTAGTATTGGAAGTATTGGAAACGATATCTTGCGACGCAATGACCGCAAAGTTAATACTTGAATTAAGAACGCCAACAGCTTGAATATAAGCGCGCCAATCGGTCGGAACATTACCGTTAGCGATATCGCGAACGCCGATCGTATTATTGAACGGATACTCGCGAATAGAGATGCAAGCGCGTTCAAATTCGGCGACCGCGAGGCCGATATCCGGTTTAGGCGCAAGAGTTAGATTCTCAACATTATTTTGATCCAATTCCGTCCAAAGAGTGCGCCAAACGGTTAGAAGTTGCGTTTGCGCAACGTTAGGATTATAGGCGTCGCGAACGACTTGGTAACAATCGGTCGCCGATACGCCTAACGCAGTGTTGCTAACGGCGTTTCGGTCGGTATCGGCGACAACGATAAAATTATCGCCGGCGCGCGCCAAGGTATCCCCCGGCAACTCGGGTAAAGAAAAAGAAATCGACGTGAAAACCGCGGTTTGATCGTAAGGAATCGTAACCTCATAAATCTCGTTGTAATACAACTCGTTACCCCCGACTTTATCGGGGCTGTTTAAGAAATTCGTAACGTTATCGTTGATTTGAGGCGTCGTTACTCGAAGATAATTGGTAGGATCGAGCAGCTTAAAAAAGACTTTTTTCCCGCCGGGACTTGTTACTTTTTCTTTAAGAACAAAATTAAGGTTAACGCTGTCGCGTAAGACCTTAGAACCGTCGGCGTTTAGCGCTTCTTCCGGGTAAACGCGCGAACCGCCGCCGTTAGGATTACCGCTAAGCTCGGCGCCGTTCGCGCCGCTTCCGTTGCTCCAATAAACGGAAACGTTCCCGTCGTCGTCGATAATTGTCGCGTTGAAGGAATCGCAAGCGATCGGAGTCGGGTCGTAGTCGGCGCCGCCGCTATTCGTATTAACGAGGTAGAGCGTGGCGATAAGCGTTTCCGCCGCTTCTAAAATATTGTCGTTCATCGGGATAATGCAATACGACGTCCCGCCGGAAACGTACAAGTCGTAATTTCCTTGACTGGGATTGGAGTAATAGAGCGAATGTTGCGGCGTCGCGACGCCGTCGACGATATTGGCCGTCGCAACGTAGTAATCGTGCCCGTAAATCGCGCCGGTTCCTTCAAAGCGCACGAACGCTTCGTAACCGCTTGGGATAGAAGCCGGCGTTGTGAACGCAAAAAACGGGCCTTGGTTCGACCCGCCGCTAGGATTGTAAGTCGCGCTTTCTAAAATCGTTGTCGAGCCGTAAGTTGTAAATTGAAAAACGCCGGAGTTCCCGCCGCTTCGGGGCGTCGCCGAATACGACTCCGCGTCGCCGTCGTCGTTCGCGTTCGCGGCGTCGACGTAGTAAACGCTTTCGTCGTCGAGGTTTAACGTCGACGCGTCGAAATCGGCGGCGGAAGAATCGTAAAAGACGACTTGGCGCGGCGTTCCCCGCGAAATGTCTTGAAGATTAAGCGAATTAAGGAGTTGCGTCGCAGAAACCGCTTCGTCGAGGCAAGATAACGACGCGACGTCGCTTTCGTCGTCGAGCAATTCGATTTCGATCATTCCGAGCGCTTCCATCAGCTGGTCGAAGCTCGGCGGCGCGACCGGTTCCGGCGTTTCGGTTTGGACGCTAAACGATGCGTCGGCTGGGGTTGCGTTAACGCCGGAAACGTCGACAATCGCGGCGTCGGTCGCGAGGACGGACGCCGAAAACGCCGCCGGTTCCGGGTCGGGCCCCCAACTTTCTTCAACGTTAGATTCCGCCAACGACGCGGCGCCGCCGAACGCGTCGACCGCCAAAAGCGCCCGATTTTCAAGGGGTTCCATCCGAAGACGACGGCTCTTCGGCGACGGTCGAACAGCGCGTTCGAGAGCGCTCGGACGGTTCGCGAAGAAAGGAAAACGGTTCGAAAGGTTGTGGAAGAACGATTTCATTTTAAGCTCCTTTTTAGGAAACGTTGCGAACGCGAGACTTGCGGAGCGAAACAACGCGGCGAACTCGGTTCGAGGACTAAAAACAAATCGGGACGCTTAGGCGCTCGGCTTTCGAACCTTCGTTCTTTATACCGCGCCGTCCCGTTAAAATCAAGGTCTTTTCGCTCAAATTGTGACAAAATTGCAAAAATCGCTCCAAAACGCGCCGTCGACTTCGTCTTTCGGGTCGGCGACGCGGAGTCGACGGCAAACGTTTCCGCCGCCCAATCGACTCCGAAAAAACGCGCCGTTAATCAACGGCGATTTTAGCGACGTTAGCGTTCGAATCGACGCGTAATTTATTTTAATTCGAAAGAAACGCCCGTCAATCAAACGTTGGACGCCAGGCGTCCTAGGTCGACAAGAAAAAATCTAAAAAATCTTCACGCAGGCTCTAGAACCGTTGCAACCGCCGCAACTTAACAGCGTTTGCCAAAGAAATAGCGCTAACCGCTAAATTATGTTCGCGTTCAAGATTCCGTCGACGCTCGCCGAACGCCTTTGGGCGCCCGTTTAAACCGCCGACGGCAAAAGACGAAGAAAAATCGTTATTTCGGCGCCGCTTCCGTCGGCGTTTTCGCCGCTTCGGCGTCCGACTCGACGACGTTGGGGTTGCGTTTACGGAGTCGACGTTGGGTAAATCGGCGACAAGAGAACGGAAAAACTCCGTCGCCTCGGCGCGTTCCTCCGGTTCGCATTACACTCTAACCTCATATTTCACGAAGGTTAAGAAACCAAATACGTTGCGAACGGCGAAAGAACCCGCCCGCCAAAATCCTTGCCGCAAAAATGACGTTCGGCGTAAAGGTCTTCCGCACATAACGCGAACGCGCGCCTTTTCTCGACGCTCCGCAAGTTTATCGGCGTCGTCGCTCGGATTTGCCAACGCGTTTTCCTCCAAATAAGCGCAATAGTGTTCGAACGTCGCCCCTTTTTCCCCTTTTTATAAGCGAGGCGAGCGTCCCGCGGCGAATCGCGAACCTCCGCCCCTTTTCGGTAATTTTCCGACGCGGCGTCGAAGTCCCGGTCAGTTCATAAGCGCGCGACTTCGGCCCGCCTTCATCGTCGTATGTCTCCCTTTTGTCAAGTTCAACGCGACGCGTCGTCGCTCGGTTCGCTCTCGCCGCCTTTTTCGTCGCCGTCGCCGTTCGCCTCTTTCGCGCAGAAACGGAAAAACTCCATCGTCTCGGCGTATTCCGCCGGTTCGTCTTGCGCTTTAAACTCCGTTTCCATAAAGGTTAAGAAGTCCGAATACGTCGCGAACGGCGACAAAACGCGGTCTTTCTCGGCGTAATCTAAGAGCGGAATTACCGACGTCGCAGTTTTCGAAAAGCGCAGACGGTTCAATTTTCTCGACGGCGAGCCTTCCTTTTCCGACGCGAACAACTCGCAGTACCCGCGAAACGCTTCGTTCGTTTTTCCTTGCTTGTAAGCCAAGCGCGGCTCGGAAGTGACGACGCATCCTCGGTTTTGGTCCGGGCGCTCCGCCTTGTACGCCGCGTAACTCGCCGACGCGACGTTGTAATCGCCCGCCATTTCCGCGGCTTCCGCTTTCATAAAATGCGCGTCGCTCAAAAACATCTCGTTATCCGGCCAGTCTCTTCCCGCCTCTTCGCAAGCGCAAGCGAAGGAAAACGCTTCGTCGTAAGCGCCGCGCTCGAAAGCGTTTCGGAACGCCTCCAAATTTTGGGAAAATTTTTTCTTTTGGCTCAACCGATGCGAGACTTCCTCCGCGCAACGATCGAGTTTAACGACGCAAACCCCCGCCGCTAAAAGACTAAGCAAACTAACGATATAAATCGCGATATCCGTCGCTTTCTTCGTCTTTTTCCCCGGCTCCGAAATAGATTTTTCCGTCGCCCCGTCGCCGCTTTGGTCGACGTTCTTTCTTTGTTTCCGCGCCTTAACGACCGCCGCGCCGAGAAAACCGCCGATTCCTCCCGCTAGAAACAGATTACCGCCGGATCGCCAACCGAACAATACAAACAATATCGCGGTCGCCAATCCGATTGCCGCGCCAAACGCCGTCGGAAACCAAAATCGGCTATTTTTCCGTAACGCTCGTTCGAGCCGTTCCGCCGCCGCGCCCGATAAAATCGCAAGTAAAAACGCGATCGCGTGCGGTATGGCGTGATGCGCCCCGTTCGCCAAAAGAACAAAAGAACCGCTACCCATCGTTCTATCTCCTGCTTAATAACAACTTCCGTTCCTGTCCGAATTGTCGAAAATTGAAACGGTTAAATTCGCCGTTTCAATACTCGCCGCGCAAACCAACGCTTAGGAGACGGCGCCGCAAGTTAAACAATGAAAAAACAGTGAGAGACGCCGACAATTCTCGTATTTACAATACGTCGCCGTCAACGTTTAAAAGAATTATAGTTGCCGCGCTACAAAAAGTCAACTTTAAAGACAATAAAAAAAGCGCAAACTTCGAAAAAATTCCAAAGTTTGCGCTTTAAATTTTCAAGACCCGGTTAAGAATCTTGAAAAAAACCCGGCGATACCTACTTTCGCGGTTTCACAACTATCATCGGCTCCAAGCGCTTAGCTTCCGTATTCGGGATGGGAACGGGCGTTTCCACTTGGATATGGTCGCCGGAAGATTGCCGTTAAAGTCTTCACCTTAG
>JAFSDX010000154.1 GCA_017436025.1 Thermoguttaceae bacterium | reverse complement strand
GACGTCGAGTTCGGAGCTGAGCGCGGGTCTCGGGACGTCGAGTTCGGAGCTGAGCGCGGGTCTCGGGACGTCGAGTTCGGAGCTGAGCGCGGGGCTTCAAAGCGTCGCCGACGGTTTGAGCGCGTTTAACGAACGCGTCGAACAGGGGGCGCTCGAATTGCAAACGGGCGCGCAAAATATCGTCGACGGGGTGAACGCTCGCGTCGCCGAGGGCGCGGCGCAACTCCAAGATTGGTCGAATCAAGCGAGTCAAGGAATTGAAAACGCGGTCGGAGGGTTGACTAATTCGCTTAACGGCGCCTCGACCGGGGTTCGCGAAAGTTACGACAACTTGACGACGACGGCGACGAACGCTTATCAACAAACGGCGGATTCGTTGCGCAACGTCGGAGAAACGGCGCGCGAAGGTTGGAACAATTTGCAAACCGCCGCGTCGAACGCCTTGACTTGGGGCGGGACGTCGTCTTCGGTCGGTTCGACCGCATTAACGTCGAGTTCGTTGGCAACGCCTTCGGCCGGTTCGACGGCAAGTTCGTTGGCAACGCCTTCGGTCGGTTCGACCGCTTTAACGTCGAGTTCGTTGGGAACGCCTTCGGACGCTTCGACGGCAAGTTCGTTGGGAACGCCTTCCGGCGCGTCTCCGGTCGGTTCGTCGGCAAGTTCGTTGGCAACGCCTTCCGGCGCGTCTCCGGTCGGTTCGACGTCGAGTTCGTTGACAACGCCCTCGGTCGCTTCGACGGCAAGTTCGTTGGGAACGCCTTCCGGCGCGTCTCCGGTCGGTTCGACGTCGAGTTCGTTGGCAACGCCTTCGGTCGCTTCGGCGGCGAGTTTGCCGGACGCGTCTCCGGTCGTTTCGGCGCCCAACTTGCCGACGGCGTCGACGGGAGCGCTGGATTTGACGTCGGGCGCCGCGACGTCCGCGTCCGCTTCGACTCCGAGCGCGTCGAGCGCCTCCGTCGCGACGGGAACGTCGGCGACCGACTTGCCGTTGCCGACGCCGCAAACGTCGTATGTAACGACGCCGCTCGGGCGATACGGCGGGTCGCGCCGCTTGGCCGCCTCCGCTTTCGCGACGCGAACGACGTCTTCGTCGGGAACGGTTTCGTCGCCGGTCGCGACTTCGTCGGGGACGGTTTCGACTCCGGTCGCGACTTCGTCGGGAACGGTTTCGGCTCCGGTCGCGACTTCGTCGGGAACGGTTTCGGCTCCGGTCGCGACTTCGACGGGAACGGTTTCGGCTCCGGTCGCGACCTCGACGGGGACGGTTTCGGCTCCGGTCGCGACTTCGGCAAGCGTCGGGTACCGCGTGTACGTTACCAAAGAGGGGGACAACCTCTTGACGATCGCCGAAAACGAACTCGGCGCCAGTTCCCGTTGGGGCGAAATCAAACGGCTGAATAATTTCCGCTCCGGCGCGACCTATTTCGACGTTGGAACGCCGATCAAACTGCCGCTCGACGATTAAGCGGGCGGCGCAAGCCCTTTTCGAGCGCGCGTCGACGCCGCGTTTCGTTCGCCGGAACGCGGCGTTTTTTTGTCGTTTGCAACCGCTCCGACGTTAAAAAAGCGCCGCTCGATCGCTCGAACGAAGGCGGACGACGCGAAAAAGTCGACGGCGAACGAAGAGAAAACCAAACGACGGCGTTCGTCGACGCGTCGACCTTCGACGGCGACGCCGGTATATTTTTCGGAGCTTCTCTATTTTAAAGGACGAAAAAAAAGTTTTTTTAAAATTTTGGCCTTTCGAGCGAAAAAGCGCCGGTTTACGCGTTTCCCGACTTGCGAAGAACGAAAAAAAATGGAAAATGAATAGAATCGACGCGGGAATTTTTTCTCGGCGATTCGTCGGCGTCTCCAAACGACTCGTCCGCCGTCGCGACGGAACGCGGCGCGCTTGCGGACGAGGAACGGAACGTCGGCGAAACGAGGTTGCGGCGAACGTCGGCGAAAGCGCCCGATCGAACGGGACGACTTGACGTTCGGCGTTCGGCGTTCGGCGTTCGACGTTCGACGTTCGACGCTTGGCGTTCGACGCTCGGCGTTCGACGCTCGGCGTTCGGCGTTCGGCGTTCGACGCTCGGCGTTCGACGCTCGGCGTTCGACGCTCGGCGTCCGGCGTTCGACGTTCGACGTTCGACGTTCGACGTTCGACGTTCGACGTTCGACGTTCGACGTTCGACGTTCGACGTTCGACGTTCGACGCTCGGCGACCGAACGCCGAGAGAAACGCGCCGCGTCGAGCGAAACGAGTTTTTCGACGTCGAGAGCAAAACGATCGTAACGATTGGAAAATACGAAAAAGACAAATGAGACTAAAAATCATCCGAATGGATCTCCCGCTCAAGCATGTGATGACCGTTTTTCGAGGAACGATCAGCGTGATTCGAACGGTCGTCGTCGAACTGGAACAGGACGGTTTGAGGGGATACGGCGAAGCCTACGAAGACCAACACTGGGGGATCACCATCGAAAGTATGGTGCGTTCGCTTGAAATGTGTCGCGAAAAAATGGGGAAATACGCCTTGGCCGACCCATACGCCTTCGGGCGTTTCGTCGCTCCGATGATGCGGGACAATCCCGCCGCCGCGTCCGCGCTCGAAATGGCCGCTTGCGACCTTTGGGGAAAATTGCGCAATCAGCCCCTTTGGCGCGTTTGGCGAACGGATCCGCGTCGGCTTCCGATTTCGAGTTATACGCTCGGTCTCGACTCGCTTTATCGCATTTTGGAGAAATTCAACGAACAGCCCGACTGGCCGCTTTACCGCGTCAAACTCGGCTCGCACGAGGATATGACGATTCTGCGCGAGTTGCGCAAGCGAACGAACGCGCCGTTTCGCATCGACGTCAACGGGTGTTGGACGCTCCAACAAGCGCTCGAGTATATGGACGAGTTGAAAACGCTGAATATCGAGTTGATCGAACAGCCGCTCCACCCGGACGATTGGGACGGGATGGCCGCTTTGAAGGCGAAGTGTCCGTTCCCGCTTATCGCGGACGAGAGTTGCCGTTGCGAGGAAGACCTGGAAAAATGCGTCGGCTTTTTCGACGGCGTCAACTTGAAACCGGTGAAATTCGGCGGCTTGAACCCGACGCGACGAGCGCTCGAAAAGGCCCGCGCGCTCGGTTTTAAAACGATGATCGGCAATACGATCGAGTCGTCGATCGCCGCGAGCGCGACGTCGCAGTTCGCGCCGCAGCTCGATTACGTTTACCTCGACGGGCCGCTTCTCATCGACAAAAAGATCGGCTCCGGCGTTCAACTCGACCGCGGGCGGATTATTTTGCCGCGCGAGAACGGAACCGGCGTCAGTTTTCATTCCCGTTGAGCGAAGTTGGGTAAAATGGAGCGCCGCGAGAAGGTAACCGGCGTCGTTTTGCGTTCCCGTCGAGCGACATTGGGTAAAATGGAGCGCCGCGAGAAGGCGATCGGCGTCGTTTTGCGTTTCCCGTCGAGCGACATTGGGTTAAATGGAGCGCCGCGAGAAGGCGATCGGCGTCGT
>JAFSDX010000153.1 GCA_017436025.1 Thermoguttaceae bacterium | reverse complement strand
GATTCCGGGCGTTCTCGTTTTGACCGGCGAAGCGACGCTCGAAACGCTCAAAGAAGCCGGGTGGACGCCGGAACTCGTCCTCGACGATATTTCCGTCCTCGCCGACTTGCTCGTCGAAGCGAAAACGAAGAAAAAGTAAAATACGCGGTTTAGGCAAAACGGCGAAACGCGAACGCTCCCGAACGAGCGGCGAAAAGTCGAGCGGGCGGGGGCGACGGCGGCGTTTTGCTCCGTTGGGCCCCGTTTTTTGATAAAGTTGTCGCAATTTTAAAATAAAGAAAGCGAAATTATGTCTTCTCCGCAACTTGCAAACTCCGCCGCGACTCCGCAACCGGCGCGCCCCGACTCGCAATACGAATATTGGCGTTGGCGCATCCTGTTCGGGACGATGATCGGGTACATTTTCTTCTACTTCGTTCGCAAATCGATCACGATGGCGATGCCGGGTCTCGAAGAGGTCGGCGTTACGAAGACGACGCTCGGTCTTTTCTTGACGATTCACGGCGTCCTTTACGGCGTTTCGCGCTTCGTCAACGGGATTTGGAGCGACCGCGTCAACCCGCGTTACTTTATGTCGATCGGGCTTTTCTTGGCCGCGTCGACGAACGTCTTCTGCGGCGTCGCTCCGGAATCGATCGGCGCGACGAAGCTCGCTTGGGTCATCGGGACGTTTTGGATTATCAACGGTTGGGTGCAAGGGATGGGGTTCCCGCCCTGCGCTAAGAGTTTGACGCACTGGTTCGCGCCGCGCGAACACGGGGTCAAGTTCGCGACGTGGAACATTTCGCACTCGCTCGGCGCCGGGTTGGTCTTCCTGCTGAACTCCTTCGTCGTCGGTTTCGGTTGGCATTATTGCTTCTTGGTTCCGGCGGCGTTGAGTATGAGCGGCGCGATTTTCCTCTTCTGGGCGCTTCGCGACGCGCCGGAAAAAGAAGGCTTCGAGCCGGTCGAGCAATATTACGAACGCACCCGCGGCAAAGCGGACGGTTCCGCGGTCGAAGCCGCGCCGGTCGCCGAAGCGGAACCGGAGCAAGACGCCGGTTGCTGGGCGAACCTCCGCGAACACGTCTTCTCGAACTGGGCGATTTGGGTTCTCTGCTGGGCGAACTTCTTCGTTTACGTCGTGCGTTTCTCGATTCTCGACTGGGCCCCGACCTTCCTGACGCAAGCGAAGGGCGTCGACCTGAAAGCCGCCGGTTGGGCGACCGCCAGTTACGAGATTTTCGGCGCGTTCGGCATTATTTTGAGCGGGTTTATGATGGACAAGCTCTTCAAGGGGCGCGGCGCGAAGACGTGTTTCTATTATATGCTCGGTTGCGCGGCGGCGGCGTTCCTTTTCTGGAAGTTTAACTCGAGCAACCTCGTCTTGAACGCGCTCCTGATGAGCCTCATCGGGTTCTTCATTTACGGCCCGCAATGCTTGATCGGCTGCGTCGCCTCGACCGTCGCGACGAAGAAAGCGGCGGCGGCGTCGAGCGGTCTCACAGGCTTGTTCGGCTACCTTTCGACGCTCGTTACCGGGCTCGGCGTCGGCGTTTTGGTCGACTCCGCGACGGCGCCGGTCAAAGCGGAACGCGACCAAACGATCGCCGCGATCGTTCAAATCGACGTTGAAAACGAAAACCTCGCCGGGATCGTGAAGGCCGCCGAAGGTCTGTACGACGCCGAACGCCGCGCCGCGAACGCGAAACCGGAAAAAGCGGAAAGCGCCGCTAAGAAAGCGGAGGAAGCGCGAACGTCGCTGACCGAAAAGCTCGCCGCCGCGACCGGAGTCGAAGCGTCCGCCGTCTCCGCCGAAAAGGTCGACGAAGTGAAGGCAACCGCCGGAGCGGAGCGCGCCAAGATCGCCGAAGCCGGTTGGCCGCGCGTTTTCGGGATGTTGGTGATTTCGTCCTTCATCGCCGCGGCGCTGTTCGCGCTGATCCTGAACCTCCGCTCGCCGGAACTGGTCAAAGCGGAAGAAGAAGCGAAAGCCGCGAAGGCTTGATTAAAGCGCCGTTAAAAACGGATTAATCGTTAACGCTTGCGCCGTTTGTCGCGCCGAGTCGAGAAAAAGACTCGGCGCGATTTTTTTGCGGGAGCCGTCGACCGGCGCGGTTGCCTCCGCGTTGAAAAATAAAATCGAGCGTAAATTTAGATAAACAGACTAAAATTCAAACGTTTGTGGGGAGCGACGGTTTGGGCCTCTTGGGGATAAAGCGCCTATTTTGCGCAATCTTCAAGTTGGTATTTTCCGGTTTTGCGAAAATGTTCCGCGAAAAAAAATATTTTTGGTAAAATTGGGAGGGTTTGCGGAACGAATCGCTTGCGGAAATGGAAATAAACGGGTAAAATAGAGTCGACGCATAAAGCGGCGAGAGGCAAAAGCGTTCGGTTTTTCGGACGTTTCGCCGCTTGAAGTCGACCGCGTCCGCTCGGAACGCGAGAATTTCGAAGCGTTTTTACGCATCGGCGTCGCTTTTCGAACGGGCGCGGTCGGCGCATTTTTATTTTACGATCGTAACTTTTGAGTAATGTCTAAAAATGTTAAACTGGGGGGGGTAAACTTTGCGGTTTCACCCTCGTCGAACTGTTGGTCGTTATCGCGATCATCGGTATCTTGATTGGTCTTCTTCTTCCGGCGGTTCAAGCGGCGCGCGAAGCGGCTCGTCGTATGCAATGCACGAACCAACTGAAACAACTCGGTTTGGCCGCGCAAAACTTCCACGATATTAACGATCGCCTTCCGGCGCGTTCCGCGGACGAGATTCTCAAAAAGTACTCCGCGAATAACGGTAGTTGGGAACGTTGGTCGTATATGACGCCGATGCTTCCGTACATCGAACAAACCGCGTTGTATAACGAATTTATTTCCGACGCCGAAGCCGGTCTCAACTCCTGCCCGCGGGACGCCAACCGCGACTACGTTTGGGTTAAGAAAATCGACGCGTTCCTCTGCCCGTCCGACGGCGGTTCGAATCGCGGCGACGGCGAAATCAAACCGACGAGCTACCGCGTCAACTGCGGCGACGTCGCGATGGGTTGGGAATGGGACGAATGCCGCGGCGTCGCTTCCGACGGCAATAAAATCTCGGTGAACTACTCCGCGATTACCGACGGCACGTCGAACACGATGTTCGCGTCGGAAGTTTGCATCGGCGCGCCGAGCAACGTCAATAAAGTCAAGGGCGGTATCGCCATCCTCGGCGGGAACTTCGGTTCGCACTCCTGCGAATGGCCGGCGCTCGGCTTCAAACCGGTCAACTGCGCGGCGGTTCGCGGTTCGGACGGCGAATACGTTACCGGTGCGAGCGCGCAAGGGAGCGGCAACTGGCAAAACGGTTGCCGTTGGGGCGACTGCAACGGGAACTACACGCTCTTCTTTACGATTCTTCCGCCGAACTCGCCGACCTGCGCGAACGGCAGCGGCGAAGACTGGTGTATCGCGGCGGCTTCGAGTTATCGCTCGGGCGGCGTTAACGTCCTGATGTGCGACGGTTCCGTTCGTTTCGTTAACGAAACGGTCGACGCGGGCGACCAATCGATTTCCGCCGACCAAGTCGCGACGAACAAAGCGCGTCCGCAAGACTACGGCGGGAAATCTCCGTACGGCGTTTGGGACGCTCTCGGCGCCAAGTCCGGCGGCGAAACCGAAAGCCTCTAAGACCTGACGGCGACGTTAACAACGTTGAAAAACGACGTCGCGGACGAAAGTCGGCGGCGTCGTTTTGCCTTTTGGAAGATAACGCGAAATTAGGTCGGCTTAACGTCGACTGTAGGAGAATATAAAATGAAAATGAAGATGCTGGCGTTGTTGGCGTTCGCGGCGAGCGTCGTTTTAGTTTCCGGTTGCGGCGCGGACACGGGCCACCGTAAAACGACGGGCGTCGTTACCGTCGACGGCGAGCCGATCGAAGGCGCTACCCTTGTTTTTGTTCCGGCGGCGCAAGGCGGCGAAAGCGGAAGCGCGATCACCGACGCGAAGGGCGCGTACTCGACGGTTTCCGGGAGCGTCGGCGAAGGTCTGAAACCGGGCGATTACAAAGTTACGATTTCGAAGCGCGAACAAGTCGTCGACGAAGATATGGCGGCCTACGAAGCGGGGGAAATCGATTACGACGAACTGCAGGCGCGCAAAGCGAAAAAAGGCCTTAGCGGCGGCGCTCCGGTCGGCGAAAGCCTCGTTCCGGAAATTTATTCCAGCGCCGCGGACACTCCGTTGACCGTTACGGTTACGGACGACGCTTCGAAAAACAAGTTCGACTTTGATTTGGAATTCTAAGCGTTAGCTTTAAGCGACTTTAGAAGCGAAAACGCCGAACGTTCGACTCCGGTTGGATCGCGAGTCGACGTCTCGGCGTTTTTTTTCTTGCGTTTGCGGCGGTCGCTTGATTTTCGTCGGCGTTTCCTTTACAATAAAAGCGGCGCGAACGTAAAACGCGTCCTTAGCTTCAAACGACGCAACGACAATGAAAAGGAAAAACGATGAACGGAAAAAGAAAGACGACGAGAAACGCGAAACGACGTTGGGCGGCGGCTTGCGCCGTCTTGGCGGCGGTCGCGTTCGGAGCCGCGAACGTTCGAGCGGCGGAAACCTTGCCGCGTCTTAAAGTTAGCGAAAACGGGCGCTTTTTGACGACCGAAGACGGCGCGCCCTTCTTTTGGCTCGGCGACACGGCTTGGGAGCTGTTCCACCGGCTCGACCGCGCGGAGGCGGTTCGTTATCTCGATAATCGGCAAAAGTTAGGGTTTACGGTAATCCAAGCGGTCGCGATCGCGGAACTCGACGGCCCGACGCGCCCGAACCCTTACGGTTTTTTGCCGTTTAAGGATTTGAAGTCGCTCGAACCGGCGGTCGGGCCCGGCGCGAACGACGATTATTGGGACGGCGTCGATTTCGTCGTCGAGGAAGCGAACAAGCGCGGAATGTACGTCGGGTTCCTGCCGACTTGGGGCCGTTGGTGGAAAAAGGGCGAAGGCGGCTTCTTCAACCCGGAAAACGCCGAGCGTTACGGGCGTTGGCTCGGCGAGCGTTACCGCGACAAGGGCGTCGTTTGGATTCTCGGCGGCGACCGCAATATCGATAACGACGAAGAACGGGCGACGGTCGTCGCGATGGCGCGCGGTTTGAGCCAAGGCGACGGCGGGGGGCGTCTGCGCACGTTCCACCCGCGCGGCGGCGGCAGCTCCGCGGATTACTTCCACAACGACGATTGGCTCGACTTCAATATGCGGCAAAACGGGCACGGCGTCGAGTACAACGTTTACGACGGGACGCGCCGCGAGTACGAGCGAACGCCGGTCAAGCCGATTATCGACGGCGAGCCGGTTTACGAAGACCACCCGGTCGCGTTCAATCCGGACAATCTCGGACACACGACCGCCGCCGACGTCCGCCGCCCGCTCTATTGGGACTTGTTCAACGGCGCGTTCGGGCATACTTACGGTTGCCATTCCGTTTGGCAAATGTTCGACCCGGAAGACCCGGCGCAATGGGAGGTTAACCGACCGTTGACGAGTTGGAAAGAGGGAATCGAAGCGCCCGGCGCCGCGCAAATGCAATACGGCAAGGCGTTGATCGAGTCGCGCCCGTTCCTGACGCGGATTCCGGATATGTCGCTGATTATCGCCGACCGGATTCAAAGTTCGATACCGGGCGCCGGGACGCGACGTTTCGCGGCGACCCGCGACGAAGCCGGAACTTACGCGTTCGTTTACGTTCCGTTGGGGCGCGAATTTAGCGTCCGAACGGAAGCGATCAAGGCGAAAAAAATTCGCGCGCATTGGTTCGACCCGCGCACCGGCGAAGCGCGTTTGATCGGCGAATTTGAAAATACCGGCGAACGGAGCTTCCTCCCGCCGACGCCGGGCGAAACGCTCGACTGGGTTCTCGTTCTCGACGACGCGTCGCGGAATTACCCGGTTCCGGGCGCGAAGAAATGGAGCGGAAATCGTTAATTAAAGCGAGTTGGCGCGACGTCGGTTCGACCGGCGTCGCGCTTTTTTAAAAAAGGAGACAAGCGATGCGTTGGAAGATAAGCGCGATTTTGGCGGCGGCGATTCTTGGCTTGGCGTCGGTTAGTTGGGCGAACGAAACGGAGAAACCGGCGCAAGCGGCGGCGCCGGAACGCGTCGTCGCGTCGGCGTTCGGGTTCGACGCGACCGATTCGACGGCGTTTTTGCAGGCGGCGATCGACTCCGGAGCGCGGACGGTCGTCGTCGACGAGCAAAACGGGCCTTGGGTAACGACGCCGCTAACGCTTCGGAGCGACTTGGAACTCGTTTTGGAGGAGGGCGTCGAAATCGTCGCGAAAGCCGGGGCGTTCCTTCCTAAGGGCGACAATCTGATGCGGGCGGAGAACGTCGAGAATTTGACGATTCGCGGCGAAGGAACCGGCGCGACGCTCCGAATGCGCAAGTCGGAGTATTGGGAAGCGCCTTACGAGAAGTCGGAATGGCGGCACGGCGTCGCAATTTTGAGTTCGAAGAACGTTAACATAGAGAACTTGCGAATCGCCGAGACCGGCGGCGACGGAATTTACCTCGGCGTCGCGACGCGGGGCGTTCCTTGCCGCGACGTCGCAATACGCCGCGTCGACTGCGTCGCGAACAACCGACAAGGGATTAGCGTCATTAGCGTCGACGGGCTTTTGATCGAAGACTGCGTTTTGCGCGACACGTTCGGGACGGCGCCTCAATCGGGAATCGATTTCGAGCCGAATCGCGCCGACGAGCAGATTTCGAACGTCGTGATGCGGCGCGTCGTATCGGAAAACAACGCCGGGGACGGGTTCCAATTTTACTTGGGGAACCTCGACTCCGACGGGCCGGAAACGACGGTCGAAATCGTCGATTGCGTCGCCGTCCGGAATCGCGGTTGCGGGTTCTATTGGTCGGCCAAAGGCGGCGAGAACCGGGCGCTCCCGGGACGAACGCTCGTCGAGAATTGCGAGTTAAGCGGAAACGGGCGCGGCGTCGTCTTGATCAATAAAACGACCGCTTGCGGCCCGCTCGTCTTCCGCAACGTTCGCTTGACGACGCCGAGCGCCGACGCGGAAAGCTCGACGTCGCAAGGAGAAACGCCGAATTTCGTTATCGACAAAACGACGACGGGAACAAGCGGAATAACGTTGCGGTCGAGCGCGGAAGGGAACGAACCGCTCGGCGGCGTCGCGTTCGAGAATGTTGAAATCGTCGACGCGGGCCCCGAAGAAACGCGTCTTTTCTCGATTTTCGACGGTTCGAGCGACGGTTGCGGAGCGGCGGAAATTAACGGAGCGCTTAAAATCGTTTGCGGAGAAAAAGCGACCGAAACGCGGCTCGACGGCGAAGATTTCGCCCGTCTCTTCCCGGAGTTGGCGTTTCGCCGCGTCGCGCCGTTCGACCTGGAACGTTTGAACGCCGACAAGGAAACGACCGCGGAACTCGTCGACGCTTGGCGCTCGAAAGGGGCGGAAGTCGGCGAAAAGCGGAGCGAACTGCGCGTCCGAAACGGCGGCGTCGGCTGGTTTTACGCGGAAAAAGGGAACGACGTTTCGTTTGCGGTTCGTTTGCGGCGAGTCGGGCGGTACGAGTTGACGGCGCCGAAGGTCGCGCTGACGACGCCGAGCGGGAAAACGTCGACGCCGACCGGCGAAGCGGCGGAAGACGGCGTTTTGACGCGCTTCGCCGTTCGCGTCGAGGAGAGCGGCTGGTTTCGAGTCGCCGTCGACGTCGGCGTCAACGCGTTCCGTTGGGAGGCGGAGTCGACGCCGATTTTGACCGCGGCGCGACCGACGTTGAACTTGGTCGGAACAATCGGCGATTATTGGGTTTACGTCCCGAAAAACGCGCCCGATTTTGGCGTTCGCGTTATCGGCGACGGCGCGGAACGCGTTTCGACGACCCTTTTCGACCCGAGCGGAAACCAAGTTTGGCGGAGCGAAAACGTCGACGGCGTCGCGACTTGGACGCTTCCGGTCGACGAGAAAACGGGCCGACCGACCGCGCCGCCGCAAGCCGGATTTTGGCGCGTTCGGTTCGAACGTCCGACCGTCGGCGCTTTGGAGGATTACCATCTGACGATTCAAGGCGTCCCGGCGTTGGTTCGTTGAGTCGGCGCAAAAAGGCGCGGCGCCGCGTTTTGAAGCGCTTTAAAACGCGGCGTCGGCTTTTTTTCGGCGGTTAAAGGCGGCGGAGGGAAACGTCGAAAATTTTCGTTGATTTTTTCTCCGTTTTTTGCGTCGGCGGAAAGCGTTGCCGTTAGACGGGTTGCGGAGCTGGCGAAGATGGGCGCGGCAAGAAAAAACGGCGTTTTTTCGATTTGGCGCCGCGATTGCTTAATTGCGGGCGTACCCCTGAAGAGCGCGGCGCGCTGGGTGGCGTTAGGAAACCTTGCCCGTTCCTTCGCCAAGTCGTTTCGACTCGTCGCGTTCAAAGGGGTTTTTTTATTTCTTGACGCTTTCTTGGCGGCGCGTTCGGCGTCGATTGGTTTCTCTATCTTTTTTGTTTTCGCTAAATTAACTTCTTGGCGCGGCTTCCGACGCTCGGCGGCCCGTTATTTTGCGGAAAAGAACGGGAAAGCGCGAAAAGAAACTTGCGTCGCTGCGCGTTTTCCTTTATATTAACGTTTAGCGGCGGCCCGCGACGGTCGCTCGGCGTTCGTTTGGGAACGCAAACGGAATTTAGGCAATATCGGTAAAATAAGGGAGTCGGCGGGGAGCGTTCCGCGTCGACGGGAGACTGTTAAGATGAAAAGTGTTGCGAAATTAACGTCGGCGCTCGCGTTCGCGGCCCTTTGCGCCGCGTTTTCGACGGGAAGCGTCGCGAAAGCGGAGACGATGAAAGAGAAAAATCCGGCCCCGAAAGCGGGCGAACAAGTGTTGATGACGGCGGAACTTCCCCTCGCGACCGGCGGAACTTGGACCGGCGGCGACGCTATGCCGCTCGGCGGCCCGAATCCGATCGACGAAACGAAGACCGAAACGCTTAAGTTTTGGTTCTTCCTCCCGTCGAACGAGTCGGCGAAAACCGACGCGGGTTTCCCATTGATGCTCTTCCTGCACGGCGCGGGCGAACGCGGCGACAATCCGGAAAAAGTGAAGATTCACGGCCCGGCGATGATTTGCTCGAAGCCGGAAAAAGCGAAGGATTGGCCGTTCCTGACCGTTTCGCCGCAATGCCCGGGCGTTCGTTTTTGGTCGCCGGCTCAACTGCGCGTCTTGATCGACCAAATTTGCGACAATTACCCGGTCGACCGTTCGCGGATTTACGTTACCGGCCT
>JAFSDX010000152.1 GCA_017436025.1 Thermoguttaceae bacterium | reverse complement strand
ATGGAGCCTCGTTTGCAAGGTTGGAATCCGCCGCTTATTTCGATTATTACGGGACAATTTGGGGACATTCCGTCTGAAAAACTTTTCAAGATTATGTCCGAAATCGGATATACCGGTCTCGAACTTGCTTGCGGGGCCTGCGAAAGCGCGGACGACCCGCTCCAATGCCACTTCGACGTGCAACTCGCGTTGAAGGACGACGGTTACTGCGCCGCCAAACGCGCTCAACTCGAAAAATACGGCCTCGACTGTTACGCCGTTTCTAACCACTGCGTCGGTCAAGGCGTTCTCGACCAAATCGACTCCCGCAACCTGACGGTTATCCCGCCGCGTCTGCACGGCGACGGTTCGCCCGAAACGGTTTGGAAAAACTGCGCGCAAGAAATGAAGGATACCGCGTGGGCCGCCGCGAAATTCGGCGCGAAAGTCGTTACCGGCTTCACCGGCTCGCCGATCTGGCCGTATTTGTACAGTTTTCCGCCGGTTCCGCAAAGCTGGATCGACGACGGCTTCAAACTCCTTGCCGAACGTTGGATTCCGATTCTGGACGAATATCAAAAAGCCGGCGTCAAGTTCGCGCTCGAAGTCCACCCGACTGAAATCGCGTTCGATATTCATTCGGCTCGTATGGCGTTGGAAGCGGTCGACTATCACCCGGCCTTCGGCTTTAATTTCGACCCGTCTCACTTAGTGTGGCAGTCTGTCGATCCGATTGAGTTTATTAATGAATTTTCGGAACGGATTTATCACACGCATATGAAAGACGTCGTCGTCAAAACGGCGAGCGGGCGCAACGGCATTCTGGGCGGGCACCTTCCGTTCGCGGCGCGCGGTCGCGGTTGGGACTTCGTCTCGGTCGGTCGCGGCGACGTCGATTTCTACGGGATTCGTCGCGCGTTGGAAGAAGCGAAAACCGAATGGTTTAAGGACGTTTACAAAGCGTTCGCGAACGTCGGCAAAGACGCGCAAGGGTACGACGCCGTCCGCGCCGCGCTCGACAAGACCGCCGATTTCCACTGGGAAAAAGATTACCGTTCGATTAAAGACTCCCGCTCGAACACCCCGGCGACCTTCTGGGAAGGCGTTCAACAAGCGATCGCGAAACACGAAGCGACCCCCGGTTGTTCCGCCGCTCGCGAAGCCGTTTCGGACGCGTTGTTCGCTCTCAAACACTCGTTTGAGCTTCCGCTTTCGGTCGAGTGGGAAGACTCGACGATGTTCCGTATGGTCGGCGCCGCCGAGTCGTTCTCGTTTATCGAAGCGTTGGTCGCGCCGCCGTCCGACGTCGATTTCGACGGTCAATTTGGGAAAGACGCGTAATTTAGATAAGTCGCCGACGTCGCGTTGAGTTCGCTTATCGGAGCGGCGCGACGGTCGAGTTAACGTCGCGGGCGTTCGAGCTTTCGAGTTCGAGCGCCCGTTTTGCGTTGCGAAGCGTCGGCAAACTTTGCGTAAATCGCCCAGCTTGCCGACTTGAAGAGGCGGATGTTGGCGAAGTTGGGTAAGATGGGGTGAGCGCGGGGGTTGCGGCGACGCCGAGCCGACGTTTTTTTGAAGAAAGTTTGGAAAAAAAGAGAGAAAGTCGGCGTTAGGTCGCTTCCCAAAATTTTTAAAAGGGGTACGATAGATAATAATATAAAGGAGGTCGCGCCGAACGGTCGACCCGCCCGCTTTTTTGCGGACGTTACCAGCGCGACGGAGCGCGCCGAGCGTTTCCGCTTGGCCGCGTTCGACGCGAACGCGCCGTTTTTCCGCCGCAAGTTTGTCATTATAGAAAGGGCTTTCTAGTGTTGTCGCAAGAACGTTTCGCCAATATCGACCGTATGTTCAACCCGCAATCCGTCGCCGTCGTCGGCGCTTCGGCGAAAAAAGGCGTCGTCGGTAACGACGTCCTCGTCAACTTGATCAAAGACTTCAAAGGCGCCATTTACCCGGTCAACCCGAAGGGCGGCGAAATCGAAGGTTTGACGGCTTATACTTCGTTGGCGGAAATTCCGGGCGAAGTCGATTTGGTCGTCGTTCTCGTCAACGCGAAGTTCGTCCCGGGCGTCGTCGACGACGCGATCGCCAAAAAAGCGAAGGCGATGGTCATTATCTCGGCGGGCTTCAAAGAAACGAGCCATGAAGGCGCGGAAATCGAAAAAGCGATGGCCGCCAAAGCGCGCGAAGCCGGGATTCCGCTCGTCGGCCCGAACTGCCTCGGCGTCATCAACGCGGAATGCGGTTTGAACGCCAGCTTCGCGTCGAAAATCTGCAACGAAGGCTCGCTCGCGTTCATTTCGCAATCGGGCGCGCTCTGCACCTCCGTTCTCGACTTCGCCGAAGCTCGCCAAATGGGCTTCAGCAAGTTCGTGTCGTTCGGGAACAAATCGGACGTCAACGAAACGGAACTCCTCGAATACCTCGCCGACGACCCGAAAACGAAGGCGATCGCGATGTATCTCGAAGATATCGCGGACGGCGAAGGCTTCATTAATATCGCGTCGAAAATCTTCTGGGAAAAGGGCAAAGTGATTCTTTGCTTGAAATCCGGGCGCAGCGCCGAAGGCGCGAAAGCGGTCAGCAGCCACACCGGTTCGCTCGCCGGTTCGGACGCCGTTTACGACGCTATTTTCACCCAATCGGGCGTCCAACGCGTCGACACCATTTCCGAACTTTTCGACCGCGCCGCGCTCTACACGACGCAACCGGCGCCGCAAGGCAAACGCCTCGCCATCATCACGAACGCCGGCGGCCCCGGCATTATGGCGACCGACGCCGCCGTTAAAAACGGTTTGAAACTCGCCGAAATTTCGGAAGAAACGAAAGCGAAACTCCGCGAAGTGATGCCGGCCGCCGCGTCGCTCCGCAACCCGGTCGACGTCCTCGGCGACGCGCACAGCGACCGTTACGAAATCGCCGCGAAACTCGTGATGGCCGACCCGAACGTCGATATCGGGCTCGTCGTCCTGACGCCGCAATCGATGACCGACACGGACGTCATCGGCGCGCAAATTCCAGAAGCGGTCAAAGACTGCGGCAAACCGGTCGTCTGCGCGTTTATGGGCGCCGCCGACGTCAAAGAGGGCGTCGACACGCTCGTTTCGAAGGGCGTTCCGAACTACTCCTTCCCGGAAGACGCCGTCGCCGCGCTCGGCGCTTACGTCCGCTTGACCGAGTTCCGCGCGCTCGAAGGCCGCGAATACCTCTCGTCCGCCGACTGCGACCTCGAAAAAGCGAAAGCGATCGTCGCCGATTACCTTAAAGACGCCGACGAAAAATACCTGACGCAAGCCGACTGCCGCGACCTCTTCGCTTGCTACAACCTCCCGCTTCTCGCGAGCGGAATCGCGACGAGCGCCGACGAAGCCGCCGAAATCGTTTCGAAGATCGGCGCGAAAGTCGTTATGAAGGTCATGTCCGCCGACGTCAAACACAAGTTCGACGCGGGCGGGGTCATCCTGAACGTCGACGGCCCGGACGCCGCGAAGGCCGCTTACGCTCAAATTTACGCGAACGTCGAAAAGAACGTTCCGGGCGCGAAAATCGACGCGATTTTGATCGAACAAATGGCCGAAAAGGGCGTCGAAGTCATTTTGGGTTGCAACCGCGACGCGAAATTCGGTCCGCTCGTCATGATCGGGCACGGCGGCACCTACGCCGAACTTTGGAAGGACGTCGCGTTCCGTCTCGCGCCGATGCAAAAGGTTTCGGCCGAACGTATGGTTCGCCAAATCAAGACGTTCAAGATGCTCGACGGTTTCCGCGGCGCTCCGAAGTGCGACGTCGCCGCGCTCGAAGAAACGCTCCTGCGCTTCTCGACGATGCTCGTCAACCATCCGGAAATCGCCGAATGCGACATTAACCCGTTGATCGTTCACGTCGACGGCAAAGGTTGCTCGGTCGCCGACAGCCGCATTATGCTGCGTCGCGTTAAATAGTTCGCCGAGAACCGTTTGACGACGAAACGTTGAGAGCGCGAACGGCTTCGCTCGACGAAAAGTCGAGCGCGGCGCGTTGGCGTTTCGGGGGAGTTTTGCGTCGTCGAACCGAAGGAACGTCGCGGAAACGCGGCGTTTCTTTATTCTTCTTTCGCCGTTTGGCCGTCGACGTTCCGCAAAAAGGGGACGCGCGAACCGTCGTCGTTTCGCGAGAAAACGAAAAGTCGCGCAAAATTTTGACGGAACGAAAACGATTGCGCCGCAACGGTTAACGCGACGGAACGGACGGAAGAACGCCGAAAATTTTCGGAGAATCTTTTCGATT
>JAFSDX010000151.1 GCA_017436025.1 Thermoguttaceae bacterium | reverse complement strand
CGACCGTCGGTTTGCGCTGCGGGTAAACGGCGTCGATCGGGAAATGTTTGAAGAACGAAGCGTTCGCCATCGCGCCGAGCCCGAGCGCGTCGGCGTCGAGGTAGGCATTGTAATTGGAAAGAATTTCCGCGTGCCGCCATTCGGTTTGGACGCCGCCGTGTTTGCCGCCGGCGTTCCCGTGATCGGTGTATTTCGCGTCCCAAGGCGTGAAACCCGCGACGCGAATCATTTTTCGTCCGCCGGTCGCGTCGTATGCGGCGCGAAGAACAGCGTTAAAAGCGTTATAATCGGCGCCGAGCGGCTGATTCGGGTCGTCGTTCGGCGTTTCGTCGTCCCAAGGGCTCAGGTCGAAAAAGAAGGCGGCGCGGGAGATTCCGAAGTCGCGGTTCGTCAGGCAGTGGTTCTGCGTCGCGCCGATCGGGCGGCGAATCCAGTCGGCGTCGAGGTAATATCCCCCTTCGGTTGGGTTGAGTTTGCCGGTTTTGAGGTATTTTTCGATTAGCCAATAATAAGGGTCGCACTTGACGGAGCCGGTCGAGTCGAGGTCGGTTCCGGGGATTTTGCCGGAGCCGACGAAGAGCGGGGAGCCGTCGGCGTTAACGAGCCGGACGACGACCGGGAGGCGCGGGCCGTTTGGGTCGGCGACGAGACGCGAATAAAGGGAGCCGGGCGCGGGGTCGAAACGAATCGGGAGAAGCCGGTCGGCGCCCGCGACGCTCGCCGCGACGTTCGCCGTCGACGGAACCGCTTCGTCGTAAAGGACGACGCCGTCGAAGGAGTCGGCGAAGACGGTTAAGAGTTCGTCGAGCGAGCCGATTTTGCGGCGTTCGCGACCTTGCAGCCAACCGGGGCGCGCCGGGGCGGAGCCGTTCGCGGGAATCTCCTTCGAGAATTGTTCGAGCCAAAAACGGTCGGTTTCGACGCCTTGCGCCGCGACGAAAAAGACGTAAAGCCGGGCCGCGTCGCGGTTTGCGAGCCCTTGAAGCGCGGCGACGAGGAACGTTTCGTCCCAAGCGCGGCGAACGGCGGTCTTGTCGGCGCGGTCAAAATCGCGAAATTGCGTTAGATCGTAAAGATAAAACGGTTCTTGCGGTTGCGCGGAATCGGGCGACGGAGCGCTTTGGGCGGTCGCGGCGGATTGCGGGGAATCGGCGGCGTCGGCGGTTTGCGTCGTTAGGGCGGATTGCGGGGAATCGGCGGCGTCGGCGGTTTGCGTCGTTGGGGCGGATTGCGGGGAATCGGCGGGAACGGCAAAGGACGTCGACGGCCAAACAGACGCGAACGCGGCGACGAGGAGCGTCGCGACGGCGGCGAGGAAGGCGGTTTTTTTCATCGGTTTTTTCTTGTATTAATTAATATTGACAAAAATCGCGAAAACCGGCGACCGAAACGGCTGAAAATCGGCGGGAAAACGTCGATTTCGAACGGGCGAAGCGGGAACGGCGACCGACCGCGAAACGTCGAGCGAACGTCGGCGGCAGGGCGCGCCGTTAAACGAATCGGCGGCGCGACGCGGAACGGGCGAAACGTCGGCGAACGTCGCCCGCGAAAACGAATCGGCGGCGCGAACGTCGGAGGCTTAAAACGCCGGTTTTGCCGATTTTACCGGTTAAACGCTCGACCGTCAAGCGGCGACGGCGGCGAATCGCGGGAAACGTCGGCGTCGGGCTTGACGGTTTTAGCGATTAAAACGGTCGAGCCGGTTTTGGCGAGTCAAACGAGAGAGGCGTGTTTTCCGGTTGCGTCGGTTATATTGGTCGCGTCGGTTGTACCGAGGCGAGCGGCGCGACTTTGACGGTCGAACCGGTTTTAACGGCGCTTTTCAACTCGCAAAACGACGCGTTCCCGGAAGGTCAAGGCGTCGGCGGGAGGTCGTAAGGGCCGAGACCGACTTCCGACGGCGCGAAGTTCGCCGGGAAACCGTCCGGGCCGGGCTCGCAGAAGACGTCGCGAACCGCTTCGTACATCCCGAAACCGAACTCGCGGTTCGGCTCGGCGTAAGAGCCTTCGCCCCATTCGTTGACCGGGCCGAGCGCAAACCGCTTGACCCCCGTTTTATCCGCAAATTCCTTAAAATCGGCGCAATGTTTCCGGAATTTTTCGGCGTCGCGGTCGTAAACGACCGTTTGACGGAAGCCGTGCCAAGGTCGCGAGTCCCAACCGGTCGACAAATTCGGAATAAACGGCAAAACGCCCGCTTTTTCCCAACTCGACCAATGCGCCGGCGCCGACGAAACGACGTCGTCGAACGGGTAAAGTTTCGGGTTCGGAAGAACCTTGTCGCCGGGGTGCATATAATGATAAATCGTCGTCGCGTCGAAGGTTGCGTCGGCGAGCTTTTGAATCGTCGCGGCGTCGGTCGCGTGTTCCGGCCATTTCATCGCGACGAAGTAAACGCCCTTGAGCCCGGCTTCGACGCAAAGGTCGCGGCTGATTTGGAACGCCCGCGCGAGCCCTTCGCCCGGTTTCAGCTCGACGCCGTTCTTCTTCGCTTCCGCGATCATGTCGGAGTCGATAACCGCCGGGTCCCAAATAACGACGACCGGCTTGCCGTCGATTTGGTAATATTCCGGCGTCTTAAAATAATTATCGAGCCAAAATTGCGTTACCGCGCGCCAATCGGCTTCGGAGTGCGTTCCGGGGCCGTTGTGATTCGCCCACATAACCGCCCATTTTAAATATTTTTTGTATTTTGCCTGGTAAAACGCCTTCACCCAATGGTCGAGCGAGATGCGGCCCGCGCTCCAATACCAGTCGACGAAGAAGAATTGGATTCCGTTTTCGACGGCCCATTTGATCTGCCAGTCGACGACCTCCGGGTTCGACTCGTCGTAATAACCGAGGAGCGGGCGGCGAATCGGGGCGGTCGCGTCGACCTTGTCCCAACCGCTGCGGCGCGACCAACCGGGGAAGTAATAGGCGCCGATCTCGTATTCGCTCTTGACCGGGCGCGGCTCCGGAACGTAAGACGCCGGGGCGAGCTTAGGCGGGGGAAGAATTTCGAAAGGAAGTTTGACGGAAAGGCGGGGCCTAAGGCGCGACGTAAAATTTTGCGCGTTTTCGCTAGTTTCTCGCGTCAAGCCGGTAAGGACGAGCGTCGGTGCAAATTGACCGGAGACCGGCGCTTCAAAGGTCGCGGTAAGACGCAACGCTTCGCCGGGCGCGAGGGCGAGTTCCGACGGGAACTTAAATTCGTTCTTGGCGTTCGCGTCGACCGTCCAAACGGTTTTGTCGACGTTTGAGTCGTCCGGACGCGAAAACGCGAGTCGGTCGCCGGTCGGGTTCGTTCCGAAAAGCGGGTCGACCGCCGTTTTTTGCGCCGAAACGCGGACAAGTTTGACGAACGCGTCGGAGACGCCGACTTGGCGAGATTTAGCGATTTTAACGGTATCGAAGACGGAGCCGACAAGGTCGGTAATCGGCGCGCCTCCGGCGTTGCGGACGGTCAAGTCGAAATCGACCGTCGCGGTTCCGGTTTTCGCGTCGAGTCGAGGAAGCGAGTTTTTCGGCCCGGCGAGTTGAACGTCGAACGCGCCCCGGCCTTGCGGCGTCGGCGAGAAGGAAAGACGACGCAACTGGCAATTTTTCGGAAGCGCGACTTCCCAACGATAAGCGCGGCCGCCCCAACCGGCGAAAAGCGCAAGGTCGACGTTTTTGGCGTAAAGCGGCGAAAATCTCGCGTAGGAGCTCGTCGCGTCGAATTGTTCGCCGACGTCGAAAATCGGGACGTCGAAAGCGACGACGCCGGTTTTGTCGAGCGTCAGGAAGCGGAGCGAAGCGAGCGGGAAGGGCGTTTCGTCCGGGACGCTTTCGTCGCGCTCCCATTCGAAGTAAAGGTTGGAGCCGACTTGCGCCGGGTCGAGCGCGAAAACTTCGCTCCGCCAAACGTTTTGCGACGGGGCCTCCGCGTCGCGAAGCGCGTCGAGTCGGGCGCCGCGCCAATCAGGGGTCGCGACCGGCTCGGCGTTTTCAACGTTAAGATCGATAATTTTGATATAATCGATTTCAACGTCGCGACCGGCGGCGATCTCTTGCTCCGTCGGGCGGCCGAAGTCGACGCGGAACTTGATAATTTGCGGTTCCGCGAGCCAGTTCGGCGCGATTTGATAAACGGCGAACTCGGAGCCGCCCTTAATCGTCCAAGTTAGCGACTTCGCTTGCGAAAAACCGCCGTATTGGCCTTCGTTCGACGACGCGTAAAAAAGTTCGCCGACGCCGTCGCTCGACGATTTCAAACGAATTTCAATAAATTGGCCGGGACGCGGTTTCAGTTCGAATTGCGGGCTGACGACGAACGGGTCCCAACCCTCGAAACGCGCCTTAAAAACGCCGTTTTCGACGGTCGGCGTCGCCAAATGGTTGCGACTCCAAGCGGTCGCGTCGGCGTCGGCGTCGAAGTTCCAAGCGGCGACGTCGGTCGGCTCCGCGGCGGCGCAAAAATGGGACGACGGGGCGGAGTTTGCGGAAAATAACGAAACGGCGGCGAGCGCGGCGAGCGTTCGGAAAACGCGTTGCGGCGCAAAAAACGATAAACGGTGCATAAACGCCTTTCGATTGAATAAAAAAGGAGGGAAAACGAAAAAAAACGCAAGGAACCGCTCGACGGCGAAAAACGAAACGAACGTTAAACGAACGCCGGGCGAACGTCGAGCGGGGCGAAAATAACGAAAATCGCGCCGCTCGGGAAAAACGACGCGATTTTACGAAACGGTTACTCAAATTCGAAATCGATCTCTTCGTCGTTCTCGCCGCCGTCGACGGAAGCCGGAACCGCCGCCGGAGTTGCCGAACGAGGTCGCGTCAAGAGTTCGAGCGGAGTCGCGCCGTCGAAAAACGCTCGGCTAACGCTCGCAATCGTTCGGTTCGGAACGACGCCGCGAACGAAATCTCGATCTTTGCTAAAGCTCCAAATCCAAAGCGCTTGCGGCGCGTCCGGCGGGAGCGGTCGAGCGGCGAAATCGGGAAGGTTTGGGAAATAATTGACGCGGAGCCAAGCGGCGAACGTTTGCGCGTCGGCGGCGTCGAACCGAACCGCGCCGCGAACGTTGAACGCGTCGCGGGGCGGGAGTTTCGCGGCGAGCCGGTTCAAGTTGACGCTAAAATCGACGTCCGGAACGGTCGTTTTGTAAGCGCGACGGCGGCCCGGCTCCGTTTCGGAACGCCAATTTTGGAGCGCCATTCGGAGGAAAACGTCGTTCCCGAGACTCAGCAAGAGGCGGCGTTCGTCGAGAACGACGGCGATGCTCCGGCGAGCGAAGAGGGGCGTCGGGTCGGCGAAGCGCGCGTCGGCGTTGGCGGAGCTTAACATCGCGAAACGAAGGCGGTCTTCGAGGTCGCCGTTTTCAATTCCGGCGAGAAGGGCGCCCGTCAGCGACGCGAAGGAACCGCCGCCGGGGCCGCCGCCGAGCGGTTTCGGCGGGATTCGGCCTTCGCGGTCGGCCCGCATTATCGCCGACTGCCGGACGTAAGTTTCCAAGTCGGAAATATAAGCGCGGTAACCGTCGATTTCAAACTCTTTAAGCGCTTCTTTTTCGCCCGCCGACTCGCCGATAAGACCGCCGATCAACGCGCCGAGCGCTTCGCCGCGCGCCGCCGCCGCTTCCGGGTCGGCCGGATTGCGCGGAGGACGGCGCCGCGCGAGTTGCCGTTCTTGCCGTCGCGCCGCCAACGAGCCGAAAAGCTCCGCGCCGAGTTCCGCCGCTTGCTTCGAACCGACGTAACGCCCGATTTCTTGCGCTTTCGGGACGGTCAGTTCGCGGATAAACGCTTGCGAATCGTCGACTTCGAGGTAAAAGAGCCAAGACTCCGCCGCCAATTCGCCGCGTCGCGGGAGAGCGAGCGAATATTCGACGCGGCGCAGGCGGTCGAACGGTTTCGGCAAGTCGGCGACGAGCGCGGGCGCGAGGTCGAATTGGCCGGAAAGGGGCGCTTCGGCGTCCGGGAGGATGAAGAAGAAGCGGTCGGCGGTCAAATCGATCGGCGCGGCGGGGGGCAAGGACGCCAAGCGACGAGCTGTCGCGGAACCGGGGCGCGGCTCCGTTTGGAAGGAAACGAACGCGCCGTATTCGTCGAGCGAAAGGTCGCAGCGGATCGACGCGATTTCGGAGCGGAGGCGTTCGCGGAGCGCGTCGACGTCGGGGGCGACGTTGTTTTCGGACGCGAACAGAGGCGCGAGTTCGGGGGGCGTCGACGCGGCTAACTCGTTCCAAAACGGTCGGTTGCGTTCGGTCGCTTCGAGGAGGCCGCGCGGCGTCGCTTCGAAGGTTAACGTCGGTTCGACGAGACCGGGCGCAAGTTCGGCGACCGGCGCGGACGGCGGCGCGACGGCGTTCGGGCGGTCGCGACGGGGGCCGCCGGGGCGCGGCGCGTTCGGTTTCGGCGGGGCGTCGAAGCGGGCGAGGAGGTCGGCGTCTTCCGGACGGGCGAGCGCGACGAAACCGCCGTCGAGGGGGCGAGCCAACGCGTCGACGGGACGTTTGACGCGAACGCAACCGTCGGCGTCGGGCCGTTTAGCGTCGCCGCCGAGCGCTCCGGCGAACGTTGCGAAGTCGTCGATCGGGAGAACGAAAGCGGCTCGGGCGCGCGGCGATTCCGCGTCGAAGAAGAGGAAAAGACCGGCGGGCGCGTCGAGATCGAGCGCTTTGACGGCGCCGCCGAACGGAGTCGCGCGCATCGCGGTCAACGGACGGAACTCGACGCCGCTCGTTTGTTGAAAGAACGTCGCGAGGTCGTCTTCAAAGCGGCGCAACGAGGAGGCGCGAGCGAGCAGCGCGGCGGATTCCGGACGCGGGAGCGTTTTCGGCGTCGCCGTTTTGGGCGGTTTCGGCGGTTGGGGCGGCGTCGGCGGAGCGTCCGGACGCGGCGGTTTCGGCGGCGTCGGGCCCGGTTCTTTCGGGGACGAGGTCAAGAACTTCGCGACGTCGAGCGCCCAATCGACCGACGCGGGACGTTTCGGCGCCGGTTTCGGGAGCGGTTTCGGCGGAGCGGGAGGCGGAACCGGAGCGGCGTTTTGAGCAAACGCGAAAAAGGGCGTCGCGGCGAAGAAAAGAGCGACGAACGACGACGCGACGCGGCGTCGAAAAACGGACGCGAACGGGGGCGAAAACGACATAACGAATCCTTTCTCCCGAAATATTGGGCGGTAAAACGGGCGCGGCAAAACGGGCGCAAACCGAAAAGTCGGCGCTTGAACGGCGCGCGCTTGAACGCGGTATCTTAAAAAACGCGGCGTTCGACGTCAATATTAATAACGCGCGAACGCCGCTGTTGTCGGAAAACGGTAAAACGTTTATTTCCAACGGATTAAATAAACGCCGGAACGCGGCGCGTCGAGCTTGAGAACGCCGTCCGAATAGTCGACGTCGCGTTCGAGCGCGGCGTTTTCGTAATCGATTTGGAGGACGCTAACCGAACCGCTCGACGGAACGCCGGAAAGCGCGATTTCAATCGGGGCGTCGGTCGCGTCGTTTTTGAAAAACGAAACGAGAAGGCGTTTGCTCGCGGCGCCGTTCGCGCTCGAACCGTCGCCGCCGATTCCGCCGAGGAGCGCGACCGAGCCGCTTCCGCCGTCGACCGTCGCGACGCGATTCGGGGAAAGTTTCGCCAATTCGCCAAACGCGACCATCGAGTAATACGTCTTGCGCGGTTCGCCGTAAGGGTCGAAAAGGCCCCAGTTGTGCAAGCCGTAAGCGTAATAGTTCGACATATCGAGCGGGCCGTCTTGCCAACGCGACATAACGAAACAGTTGAAGCCCGCCGCGTCGGCGCCGTGCAGGCCCTCTTCGGACGTCGAAAATTCGCGTTTGCGCGCGGCGCCGCCCTTCGTTCCGTGAACTTCGTCCCAACCGATCGGGAAGTAATGCCATTCGTTGAGGTGAAGTTCCGCGTTCGGGAAACCTTTGTCGTCCAAGAGTTTGCGCATCGCGAACGGCGGGTTGAGAACGTCCGCCGGGCCCTTGGCGTAACAGTGCCAAGAAACGAAGTCGAGCGGCGCGTCGTTCGCTTTGCAGACGTCGGCGAGCCAACCGATAAGTTTCGGATCGGCGTGAGTTAGGGCCGGGCCGCCGATCTTGATCGTCGGGAACTCGGCGCGGAGTCGCTTGGCGACGACGACGTAAAATTGGCAGTACGACGCCCAGTCCGGGTCGTCCCACATCTGCGGAACGAGGTTCGGTTCGTTCCAAATCTCCCAATATTGGAGGTTCCACTTGTGTCCGTTCGCCCAACCGGCGTTGTAATGGCGGACGATCGCGGCGCAAATTTCGGCGTATTGTTCGGCGTTCGGCTTCTTCGCGAAGTAGCCGCGCGGCGCGTGCTCGATGCTCGTGCCGAGTCGGTAAATCGGGGCGGCGCCGCCTTTTAGAATCGCTTCGATATAGTCGTCGGTCGCGTCGAAAAAGTAATTTTTCGGGTCGGCGGGGTCGGCTTCGAGATTGCCGAAAATTTGGTGGACGTCGACAAGACGTAAACCGTTGTTGTCCCAAGGCGCGTCGTGCAGACGAACGGTCGAGAAGCGGCAGGCTTCGGCGACCGGCTGATCGTCTTGGAGACGTTGGTAAGAAAGGCGCGTCCAAAGGTTGACGCCGTTGAGCGGTTTGATTGTTCCAACGGTTTTCGAAAAATCAACGGCGTATTTCGGCGCGGCGTCGGAGGGGGCGTCCGGAGCGTCTTGCGCGGAAACGGGGGCGCCGACGGCGAACGTCGCGACCAAGGCGGCGGCGACGAGCGCGGCGGAAAGTTTGAAAAATCGCGACGTTTTCATAAAATCAAAAACTCCTTGAAAATAAGGGGAAAACGGAAGAAACGGGGCAACAAAAGGAAAACGGGCGCGCCGTTCGAGAGACCGAGACGGCGGCGCCGGAAGGGGAAAAATGTTAAAGACGTTAAAAGGGTTAAAAATGTTAAAAGCGTTAAAAACGACGACGTTAACAAGCGGCGCTAAGCGGCGTTAACAAACGCGGATAAAGTCGACTTTAAGAATGCGCGCCAAAATTTCGAGTCGGTCGGCGATATGTCCGACGCCGATGGCGCAGTGGTGGGCCGGGCCGCGGCGCGACCAAGCGTCGACGAACTCGCGAGCGCCGGTCGAGAAGCGATAACGGCTGTTCGCGTTCCCAATTTCGAGGATCGGGCCTTCCTCCGAAACGCCTTGCGCGACAAGGAGTTTGACGTTGCCGTCCGGCGCGTCGACGACCGAAAGCAACGTCGCCGGGCCCGCTTGCACCGACGTTTCGACGCTTAAACCGGCGCCGACTTTCCCGTGATAAACTTCGAGCGGTTTGATTTTCGTTTTTCCGTTCGCAATTTTCGGGTGGCAAGGGCCGTCGTGCCCGAGGAGAACGACGTCGTCGTCGAAGTCGAGCGCGTAAAATTCGGAGAACGCCCCGCCGACGCCGAAGGAGTCGAGGATTTTCATCGCCAAGACGTTTTTCACCTCGTACTCGCCCGCGACCGGGACGCCGCGCGCCGTCAACATCGAGTTGCCGACGATGACCGACGCGATCAGGTCTTCGTAACGCTCGTCGCCGTGCCCGTTGTAGAAGTAGGCGAGCGCGTCTAAGTCGAAGTCGGAGACGAACTTATCGAGCGCGACAGACGTGCGGGCGGCGCGGCGCAGCTCGAAGTCGACGCAGTCCGGGCGGACGTCGAACTCGTCCCAAATTTCGGCGACGCGCTTGTCGATTTCCGGTTCGGAGACTTGCTCGCGGCGTTCGAGGACTTCGCCGAACTCGCGGATTTCGAAGTGCGGGCCGAGTTGCGCGGAGAGGCGGGTCAGGTCGGAGTAAATGTCGAGCATCCCGTTATAATAATGACCTAAGAGCCCGATTCTGCTCGATTTAAGAATCGACGCGACGCGAGCCGCTTCGATCCAAGCGCGGAGTTTGTCGTCGACGAACGGGTCGTCTTGCAGAACGCCGGTGATTTGGTAAAATTCGACGCCGGAGCGCAAGAAAGCGTTCGCGATCTCCGGGACGCTGCACGCTTGGCAGTTCGCGAGCCATTCGCCGGTCATTTTGGTGCGGTCGCCGAGTTTGTTGAAGGTCGCGTAATCGATGGCGCGGGTCGGCTGCAGGTTGAGGACGACGACCGGTTTGCCGAGTTTTTGAACGACCGGAAGAACCGTCGAGGAAAGCGCGTAAGTCGAGACGTAAAGGAAGATAAGGTCGACGTCTTCCCGTTGGAAACGGTCGGCGGCGGCGCGGGTTTTTTCCGGATTGTCGATCAAGCCGACGTCGACGACGTTCGCGCCGAGGGAGCGGAGTTTGTCGGCGACGACGCCTTGATAGCCGACGAGACGTTCGCGCAAACCTTCGAATTGCGGCCAATACGTTTCGAGACCGATTCCGTACAGACCGACGGTCGTCGTTGTTTTCGCGCTCATTTGCGGTTCCTTTTCGGTTGGGAGCGAAACGTCAAGAGGTGCGTTTCGCTCGGCGTTTTTAAGGGGTTTTGAAAATGTTGAAACTGAAACGGTTTTCTTTTAAGGCGGCGTTACTCGGCGTCGACGGGGCGTTCGGACGGCGTCGGCGACGCGGCGTCGTCCGAACGTTCGTGTTCGCAGTCGGCGGAATGAACATGCAACCCTTGCGAACGCGAATGTTGCGAATGATCGTGCGGAGTTCCGCTTTCGCAGTCGGGGCAACTTAACGCGGCGCTCGGGTCGAATTGGGCGGCGGCGGTCGGCGGCTCGGTCGAGAAGACGGCGCGGTCGACTTGGAACGACAGCTTCAACGCGTAACCGACTTCGGCGAGGAAGACGACGGCGCCGATCAGCGGGAAAATCAAGCCGAACGGTCGCGCGGTAAAGCCTTGACCGGGAACGGTTTTGACGCTCCGGGGCAACTCGTCGAGAACGAGCGATTTTTTCGGGTTTTCCGGGTCGTAAAGGAGAACTTCCGCCGGGTCGTCGGTCAGACGGTCGATTTTGAGACCGCGCGCCGACGTTTCGAACTCGGCGCCGTTAACCGCTTGGAAACGGTAAGTTACCTCCATTTCGGCGCGACCGTTGACCCGGGTTCCGGTCGGGGAAACGTCGACGGGAACCGCTTGAGCCGGAGCGCCGGAACGCAGAAGCGGAATCGTTCGCAAGCCGCGTCGAACCGGGCCGATAATCGCTAAGCAAACGCCGATCGTTAAGAAGATCGAGAGGAACGCCGCGACAAAAAGTAGCGATCCGAGCGAGTCGCCGAACGGCGCGGTCGACGTTCCTTCGGCGCGGAGAACGTCGGTCGTTCCGGCTTTTTTCTCGACGGCGACGAGGCTTCCGGGCTCGCGGTAAGAAAACGAGTGCGAAACGCCTTCGAAGTAGGTTCCGTCCGGGCCGGGGCCGGCAAACTTCCAGCGATACGCCGAACGTCCGTTGATTTCGACGTTTCCGTCGTCGCAGGCGACGAGCGTCGCGATCGAATACGGCTCCCAAGTCGCGCCGCGGTCGAGGAGGGCGGTTCCGACGCGCGTCGTTCCGAAGAAGGCGACGACGAAGATCGTTGAGAAGCAAAGCCAAAACCAGCCGAAGGTCGAGGTCGCGGTCGAGCCGAAGAGGAGCGCGAGCTTCGCCGTCGTCGAGACGTCGCGCGGAACCGGCGGCAGCTCCGCGAGTTTCGGGTTCGGCGGAAGGGACGCGAGGTCGATTTCCGGCTCGTCGTCGGCGAGAACGTAACGGCGCCCGTCGACGACGACAAAGGGGCGGCCCTGCGCGTCGAATTGGCGTTCGGCGGAGGTTAGCGGCTCGTTCGGGTCGATATTGGGGACGTTCAGCGGGGATTCGATCGCGTCGGGGCGTTCGGCGGGCATTGCGATTCCTTCGGTTTGGGCGTTGTTCGTTATTAATAAGGGCGACTTAAGGGGAAACGGCGCGAATTTTCGGGAAACGGCGCCGCGTTGCGGACATTATAACCGATTCGAGCGTCGTTTTCAACGCTTTTTTCGCTTCTTTGGGCGACGTCGGCGGAAAAAATTGGCGCGCGCTCGAAGAATCGGCGGAAGAAAAGGGGGCCCGGATTGACAAAAAATCGCGTCGGGGTAAAATGATAACGTTAAATTTTGCGCGGCGCTTTTTAGCGCGTTTCCGACCGGAAGCGGAGCGTCGGGGCGAGCCGAAACGTCGGCTTTGATTAATTTAAAAACGTCGCGATAATTTTTGTTTTCAAAGAGTCGCGATTTACCGAGGTTTTGCGCTCGACGGCGGCGGTTCGCGGCGAGTCGGGCGGGCGAGGAAAAAGATGAAACACACCGATATTTTCGACGTAATGAACGACGCGTCGTTTGTGAACGCGACCGCGACCGTTTGCGGTTGGGCGCGCACTTCGCGGGATTCGAAAACGATGGCGTTCGTCGAACTCAACGACGGAACGACGCTCAAACACCTGCAAATCGTTATCGATAAAGAGAAAATCGCGAATCCGGCGCCGTTCCTGAAGCTCGGCTCCGCGCTCCGCGTCGTCGGGCGGATCGTTCCGTCGCGCAACGGTTCGGTCGAGATGAACGCCGAGTCGATCGAGTTGATCGGCGAATGCCCGTCCGAATATCCGCTTCAAAAGAAACGACATACGCTCGAATATTTGCGGACGATTCCGCACTTGCGTCTGCGCGCGAACACTTTTAACGCCGTTTTCCGCGTCCGTTCCGTTCTGTCGGCGGCGATTCACGAGTTCTTCCAAGGCCGCCGTTACGTTTACGTTCACACGCCGATCGTTACCGCGAGCGACTGCGAAGGCGCCGGCGAAATGTTCCGCGTTACGACCCGACCTTGGAACGCCGAAGCGAAGAGCGAAGAAGAGTATTACGCCGACGACTTTTTCGGGCAAAAAGCGGGTTTGAGCGTTTCCGGTCAGCTCGAAGGGGAAGTCGCCGCGATGGCGTTCGGGAAGATTTACACCTTCGGCCCGAGCTTCCGCGCCGAATGCAGCAACACGCCGCGACACGTCGCCGAATTTTGGCACGTCGAGCCGGAAATCGCGTTCGCGGAACTGCCGGACGTTATCGAAGTCGTCGAATCGTCGATTAAATACGTTGTGAAGGCGGTTTTGGAACGCTGCCCGAACGAATTGGCGTTCTTCGACAAGAACTTCGAAAACGGCTTGATCGACAAACTCAACCGCTTGGTTTCGGAGGATTTCGGCGTCGTTACGTACACCGAGGCGATCGAAATCTTGAAGAAAGCCGACGTTAAGTTCGAGTTCCCGGTCGAGTGGGGCGGCGACTTGGCGACCGAACACGAGAAATACCTCGCCGAAGTCGCGTTTGGAAAACCGGTTTTCGTTACCGATTACCCGAAAGAGATTAAGTCGTTCTATATGAAACAGAATCCGGACGGCAAAACGGTCGCGGCGACCGACTTGCTCGCGCCGGGCGTCGGCGAAATCATCGGCGGGAGCGAACGCGAAGCCGACTTGGGCAAACTTCTCCAAGCGATGCAAGATCGCGGAATGTCGACCGCCGAATACGAGAATTACATCGACCTGCGCCGCTTCGGTTCGACGCCGCACGGCGGGTTCGGGCTCGGGCTCGAACGCTTGGTGATGTACGTTACCGGGATCGAAAATATTCGCGACGTTATTCTTTACCCGCGCGTCGTCAACAAGGTTTATTGAGCCGTTTGACGAGAAAGCGTCGGCAAGTCGCTTGAAATAAGCGGTTGCGGCGGGAAAAGTCGGAGCTTTTCGGCGGCGTTCGACGCGTTTTTGCGTTGGGCGCCGTTTTTCTTTTTGATTTTTTGAAATCAGCGCCGTTTATTTGAGCGAAGCGGAACGCGGCGTATCGTCGACGCGGCGGAGCGTCGGCGAGGACGAGCGTTTTATTTTTTTCGCGTTGTTTCTTGCAATTTATCGAAAAAAGTTTTATAATGGGCGACGTCGGCGCGAATACGGCGCGTCTTGAAAAAAGTTGCAAAATTTATCGACGACGGTTAGGGGCGTAAAGGGCGATGAAAACGAACGTTGAAGCGAAAAAAAACGGCGTCGCGAGAAGGCGCGCGACGCTTCGTTGGGGGATTTTAGCGGCGATTTTGCTTGCGGCGTTTGCGTTGGGAGCGCGTTTCTTGCGAAACGAATCGGGGCCGCGCGTTCAAACGGTCGATATTTCGGCGCTTGAAGCTCCGGCGACGTTGGCGGAAGACGAAAAAATCCGCGAAACCGTCAAAAGCGGCAAAGTCGCCCCTTCCGTCGCCGCGAAACCGTCCAAGAAAAACGAAAAAGCGGAGCGAATCAAGCGTCGCGTCGCCGAAAACGCGAATTGGGTCGGGCGCAAAATTCAAACGGAGCGGGCCCCGCTCGCGTCGGAGTTGGCGCGGCTTTGGCCGGAATTCTTCTCGGGCGCGTTGCGACCGACCGCGTTGCTGGAAGCGTTTCTTTATTGCGTTATCGTCGCGACAATCTCGGCGTTTTGGAATTTAGCGTCGCGGATTTTGCGGGGCGCGTCGCCCGCGTATTTGCTGAAAACGCGATTTTACGAGATTCCGGAAATTCGGGTTCCGTTGCGCGTTTTCCGAATTTTCTGTTGGGCGTTCGTCGGCGGTTGGGCGTTTTTGACGTTGCGTTTTGTCGTCGATTTTGGTCGAAACGGCGGGACGGCCGCTTCGGGCGCGTTCGCGCTTTTCGCGATCGTCGCGACGGCGTTTTTTTATTGGCTGGTTCGCAAACCGTTGCAGGCGTTGGTCGCGTTGCCGGCGCGACTCGACGATTTCGACGTTCCGCTGATTCGAGCGAAGTTGCGCAAACGGATTTCGCGTCGACGTTTGAATCGGTTGGGGCGCGAGTCTTTTCCGGAGGCGTTGGGGCGCGGGCGTTCGAACGGGATTAAAGTTCGCGTTTTCTTGGTGATCGCGCAGGCGGCGGTCGCGGCGGCGGCGATTTTTGCGGCGACCGAGTACGGACGCGAACATTCTTGGGACAAATTTGCGATTCATTGGGTCGAAGAGCTTTTTATGAAGGTTCCGGACGCGCCGCCGGCTTGGGCGACGGTCTTTTTGGTCGCCGGAGCGTCGGCGTTGGCCCTTTTGTTGGCGAGCAACGCGTCCTATTTGATTTTGCGATTCAAGACGGTTCTCGTTTGCGGCGCGCTTTTGTCGTCGGCGGTCGTCGTCGGCGGGTTTTCGGTCGAGGAGGATTTCCGGAGTCGAGCGGCGTTGATCGCGACGCTAAACCTTGCGTTTTTCGCGCGTTGGACGTTCGACTTGTACCGCGCTTATCGGTTCAAACAGGCGAACGTCGCGACGGAATCGCTCCCGGTTTCGCGCGGTTTGGAGCGGGTTTTCGGCGCCGCGTTGAGAGGGGCCCGACCCGTTTTCGGCAAAGCGTTGGCGCCGGTCGAAAAGAGCGCGTTGGAGAGCCGAATCGAAAAAGGTTGGGACGCCGTCGAGTTCGCCGACTTCGCCGCGCTCCGCAATATGACGCGTTACTTGGAAAGCGTCGTCGCCGAATGCGAACCCTTTGCCGGCGTTAAGTTTCGAGCGTCGACGGTCGCCCGGAAGCTCGAGCGGCGGCTCGTCGGCGGAACCGATCGCGAGTGCGCGTCGCCGAACGTTCCTTATTGGAACGAAAATCTTTTCCCGTTGGCGCTCCCGGACGGGTACGAGACGCGCGTCGACCGGCTCGAACTCGGCGACGAATGGGACGTCGTTCAAGATTGCGCTCGTTGCGGCGGGAAGGGGAAAGCGTCCGGGACGACCGACGGAAGCGGCGTCTGCCCGCGTTGCGGCGGGAAGGGACGCGTCCTCTTTAAACAGTCGATTATAACGACTTGGAGCGTTTTTAGCGCGACCGCGACCGAGCCGAAAACCCCCGCGCCGGAGTATATGGACGAGGCGGCGGAGAAGGTGTTGTTCGTCAAAGAGGCGATCGAAAACCGCAAATTTTCGGAGCGTCCGGCCGAGGCGCCGGAACTCGACGACGCGACGCGGGCGAAATGGGAGCGCGCCGTCGTCGACGCCCGCCCCGACGCGCTGCACGAGTTCGTTGCGGTCGCGGAGCGGCTGCGCGGCGGGACGGTTTATCGCGCCGAGATTCAAGCGTTCGGCTTTTGGACGGTTCGCGTCAAGTTCCGCAAACTGCACGGGCGTTTCGGCTGGTTTTTCGGCGCGCGTCCGGACTTTTACTTCCGTTCGATTCCGTTGAGCGGGTCGGCGGTCGTTGCGGCGGCGTTCGCGTTCCCGGCGGCGGTCGCGACGGCGGTTTTTGTCGGTTGGCGTTGCTGGGCGGCGTTAAGCGGTTGGTTCTTTGGCGCTTAACGTTGAACGAAAGGGCGCGGAAAAGACGCGATTCGAAAGGTTGCGTTTTTTCGTTGCGTTTTTTGTATTTTCAAAGCGGCGAAATTTAAACCTTTTTCGGAGCGCGGCGGCGAGCGGGACGGCGTTTGCAACGGCTGTTTTCGTTGATTCTCGGCGCTGGAACTCGTTGAGCGGTTGGGGGGCGGCGTTTAACGGTCGGCGCGTCGGCGAAAAGACGAGCGATTTTGGCGATTTTAGCGGAAGGGGCGGAAATGACGACGGAATTTATTCAGCTGCAAATAACGTATCCGACCCGAGAGGAGGCGGAGGCCGCGTCGCGTTTTCTCGTCGGCGAGGGCTGGGCGGCTTGCGCGCAACTTTGCGGGCCGATCGAGAGTCGATACGTTTGGGCCGGAAAAACGGAAAATTCGGAAGAGTTTCTCTTGTTGGCGAAGACGCGAGCCGCTCTCTTCGACTCGGTTGCGGCGGCGGTTTCCGAACGACATTCTTACGACGTTCCGCAAATCGTCGGCGTTCCGTTGACGTTCGTCGCGCCGAGTTACGCCGCTTGGTTGGACGCGCAAATTCGGGTTCCAAGTTAGCCGACGGTTGTTGGGATTTATCGATTTTAACGGTTGAAGCGGTTGGCAAACGGGACTTTTTTCGCGGCGCGTCCTTGCGGCGGCGAATCGGGCGGTCTCTTTGAGGCGTCGGGGCGTTTATTATTAAGAAGAAAACGTCAATATATTAATAAGGGGGGAAAATGCGAGCGGTTTGGAGCGGCGAAACGGGCGAAACGAAGACGGCGCGTCGGAGACGGCGAAAAAAAGCGACGGCGAGCGCGGCGGTTTGGACGGTCGCGGCGGCGTTGGGATTCGGCGGTTGGAGCGGTTCCGCGGCGGACGTTCGCCTCGAAGCGCAAGAATCGGCGGCGCGAGCGGAGGTCGGCGTCGATTGGAGCGCGTTCGACGAAGAGTTGACGTTCGAAGAAGACGCGGAAAACCGCGAAGAGTCGGCGGAAAACAACGGCAATAGCGGCGACGACGGCGCTTCCGAATTTAACGGCGGTTCCGGAAATAGCGAAAACGCGGAAAGCGCCGCTGCGTCGACCGGGTTGGAAGTCGTCGCGAAGACGGAAAACGGCGTCTTGGCGCGGCTCGACGGCGTTCGGAACGTCCTGATTCTCTCCGGAACGCCCGCCGAAATGGGCGCGGCGCACGGGCGGCTTCTCGGCGACGACGTTCGCGAAATGAACGCGCGAATCGCGGCGGTCGGCGTCGCGGCGTCGCTAAAAACGGGGGAAAATTTCGCGGAGCGAATCGAGGAGGCGACGCAACGAACGGCGCCGTTTGTTCCGAAACGCTTCTTCGAGGAGATGGACGCGTTGGCGGCGGCGACCGGCTTGGAACCGTCGCAAGTCCGGCGAATCAATACGTTTCCGGAGCTGTTTCACTGCAGCGGCGTCGCGCTTCGAGGTTCGGCGACGGTCGGCGGGCGCGTCCTGCACGCTCGCGTTCTCGATTATATGCGCGACGTCGGTTTGCAAAATAACGCCGCGTTAATCGTTTATCGTCCGGAAGGGCGCAACGCTTGGTTGAGCGTCTCGTACGCCGGTTTTGTCGGGACGGTAACCGCGATGAACGACAAGGGGCTCGCGATCGGCGAAATGGGGGGCGCCGGGGAAGGGAAGTGGGACGGGCTTCCGATGGCGTACCTGATGCGCCGCGTCGTCGAGGAGTGCGCGACGGTCGACGAAGCGCTCGCGTTGATGCGGTCGACGCCGCTCACCTGCGATTATTATTACGTCCTCTCCGACGCCGCCGGGAATATGGCCGCCGTCGAGGCGATCGCCGAACGCGACCCGGTTTTGCGGGTTATGCGGCCCGGCGAATGCGACCCGCGACTTCCCGGCGCCCTCGACGATTGCGTTTATATCTCCGGGCCGGGGGAACGCGCCGACACGTTATTCAAACGTTTGAACGAAAATTTCGGGAAAATCGACGTCCCGACGCTGATCGAGACGTTGAAGCGGCCCGTTTCGATGAAGTCGAACCTGCACGACGCGATTTTCGCCCCGGAAACGCTCGACGTTTGGTTCGCCGAAGCCGGAGCGACGACGCCCGCTTGCGACGAGAAGTATTATCGGGCGAATTTGCGCGAAGCGCTCGAATTTTACGACCGCGAAAACGGCGTCGGCGTCGAAAAATAAGGGCGAATCGGCGAACGCGAAGGCGGAAAAGTCGCCGACTCTCCGAGCGTCGGGGTGAAAAGTAAGGGCGAAATCGGCGAACGCGGAAGCGGACGCGTCGCCGATTCTCCGAGCGTCGGGGTGAAAAATAAGGGCGGAAGCGGCGGACGCGGCGCCCGAAAAGTCGTCCGACGGCGCGCCGAGGCGAGTTGGAGTCGAGTCGGAGCGCGTTTTCGAAGAAAATTTGGGCGAAAACGATAAATTTTGAAAAAAATCGCCGCCGGTCGCTTGATTTTGCGATAAAAATTTTGTATAACAGTTGACGATAAGAGCGAAAAACCGTTGCGTGTTGGCGATTTTAACGGTTGAACGTTCTGGATGGAATATAACGACGGACGACGTCGCGGCAACGAGTCGGCGGCGCGTTCCTTCGAGCGTTAATTTGCTTAAATTTTTAAGCCGTTATTAGATTCCGTTATTCGGCGGAGTCGCATTATTAGGAGCTGTAATATGAATCGACGCGATTTCTTTGGCGCCGGCGCCGCGATGGGCCTCGGTATGGCTTTGAATTCTTCGACTAACTTCGCCGCCGCGCAAACGACCGCCGAAACCGACCGTCGCGCCGAAGCGAAACTTCGCATTTCGAGCCAAATGGGCCCGGCGCCGGGTAAAAACGACGCCGAAAAGCTCGCCAATATGAAGAAATACGGCTGCGAAGCGGTCGAATATCACGGCGGTTGCGTCGGCAAAGGCAAAGAACATAAGAAGATGGCGAACGACGCCGGGCTCGAAGTTTCGGTCATCTGCTGGGGTTCCTGCAACGGCGACCTCTGCTCCGACGTCAAGGAAAAACGTCAACCGGGCGTCGACGCTCTGAAACGCGCGCTCGAAACCGCCGCCGAAATGGAAGCTCGCGGCGTCATTTACGTCCCGGCGTTCAACGGCCAAACGAAGCTGACGAACCAAGAAATTCGCGCGCTTTTGCTCGAGTTTATGCCGGAAGTCGCGAAATTCGCCGCCAGTATGAACACCGCCGTTATCTTCGAGCCGCTCTGCCGTATGGAAGCGTTCTTCCTGCGTCAAGTCGCCGACGGCGCGTCGCTCTGCCGCGACATTCAACGCATTGCCGGGACGTCCGACGACAACCCGGGCATTACCGTTATGGGCGACTTCTATCATATGGATACCGAAGAAGCGAACGATATGGGCGCCTTCATCTGCGCCGGTAAGAAGTACCTGAAACACGTTCACCTCGCGGGCGGCGTCTCGAACCCGCGCCGTACCTTCCCGGGCGAAAACGATCGTCAATACGTCGACGGTTTCCGCGGCTTGAAATATATCGGTTACAACGACTTCTGCTCGTTCGAATGCGGTTGCGCCGGTAAAGATAAGGAAGAAGCGTTTAAGAAGACGATCGCTTTCCTCCGCGAACAATGGGAAAAAGCGTAATCGTTTGCGCTTGATCGTTTAACGTCGCGAACGCGTTCGACTTGCGAGACGAGCGCGTTCGGCGGTTCGAGCGTCTTTTCGGTTCCGCGAACCCTATGCGCGGAGCCGAAAATGCTTTTGAGTAAGAAAAAATAAAAAAATATCGATAGCGTGGCGTTTGTTTTGGTCGCGTTTCGGCGAGAAAAAGAAAATGGGCGCTTTTGTCGACAAACATCTTAAAAAAAGACTCGGGGTAATTTGTCTATCTTGCCGAATTTGCCGCGTTTTTAGAAAAAAATAGAAAAATAAAGGTTTTTTGCCTTTACAAAGCGAACTTTTTTTGCATACTAATTATTAACGCTTGCCGAACGACGCGCGTCGCAAACGCTATTTGTGGGGAAACGAACGTTTTTCCAACGCGAAAACGACGCCGCCGAACGGACGAAACGGAAGCGAACGAGACGGAGCGGACGGAATCGACGTTGAAAAACGTCGCGTTTTCCTAAGAGCGCGTCGAGTTGGCCGACGAGCGACAAATGAGTAATAGCAACGGTGATTTTTCGTCCCTAGCGGTCGGATACGCGGCGGTTGTACGTATTTCAACCGTCTCGGCGCAAGCGGCTTTGTGCGCGGCTCTAGGTTATTTTGTCGACCGGCGTTGGGGAACGACGCCTTGGGGAACGGTCGTCGGGGCTCTTGGGGGCGCGGCGGCGTTCGGCGTCGGTCTGGTCGCGGCGGTTAAGCGTCTCGAACGCGACGGCGCGACCGCTTCGGAAACGTCGGAAAGCGTTCGAAAACCCGATAGCGTCGACGTCGACGCGGAAATTTCCGCCGAATCGTTAAAAACGGAAGCTTTGCGCGGCGAGTTCGAGGAAACCTTAGAGCGCGCGGCGGCGTTTTTAGCGGAAAAAAAGGAAGCGTCGAAACGTTCGGAGGCGTCGGAGCAAGCTGGAATTTCGCCCGACGTCGGCGAAGCGGAGCGGCGTCGATGAAACGAGTCGACGGCGTTTCCCAAGTTCCGGAAGCGGCGCGACCGCTTAGCTCGTTAAAAAAAGAAGAAACGTTAAAACCCGAATGCGTCGCTAGGTTGACGGCGCGCGTCGTCGGGTGGAGCGTTTACTCGAGCGTCGTTTGGGCGGCGGTTTGGCGATTTGCGCTAGGCGACGCGGCGGCGACTTTAACGGTTCCGTGGATTTTAGCGGCGGTTTTTTGCGTTTCGAACGGCGCGTCGGCGTTCGCGGTTTCGGCGTATTTCCGGAGTCGCGGCGAAATCGGCGTCGGCGAAGTTTTTTACGCCATTTGGGCGCGGACGGGCGTTTTTTGCGTCGTCGCGGCGGCGTTCGTCGTCGCGGGCGAGCCGTCGGCGCTTCGGGCGGGTTTGAAGGCGCTTCTAATCGCGTATTTTGCGACCGCGCCCTTGCACTTCGCGGCGATTTTTCCGGTCGACGAACGGCGTTTGAAACGCTGGGGAAAACGGGCGAAGAAAAGCGATTGCAACGATTGCGGCGAATAAGCGCGGCGCGGCGGCGGAACGGTCGGCGGAACGCGGCGTTTCGGCGATCGTTAAAACGGTTGCGACGACAGTAATAATAACAATAACAACGACAATAACGATTTTGGCGGCGGCGGTCGAGCGGCGATCGGCGCGACATTGGCTTCAACGCTAAGAACCAACGACGTTGGGGAAGACGAACCGAGCGATTATGAGCGGCGAACTGATCAATATGAGCGATTTGGCGGGACACGTTTCCGACGGTTCCGAGTACCACGTTCCGCAGTTTATGGGGCATTTGCCCGAGTTGCCGACGATTTGCGGCGTTCAGATTACGCGGTTTATGCTGGTCGAACTTGTCGTAGCGATTTTGATGGTCGCGATTTTCTTCCCGTTGGCCGCGAAAATTAAGTCGGGAAAGCCGGTGCGCGGACGGTTTTGGAACCTGATCGAGGTTTTCCTTCTTTACTTGCGCGACGAAGTGATGACGCCGGCGATCGGCAAAAAGGACGTCGGGCGTTTCGCGCCGTTCCTTTGGACGCTGTTCTTCTTTATTCTCTTTTGCAATTTGGCCGGGCTGATTCCTTGGTTCGGCGCCTCTCCGACCGGCGCGCTCGCGACGACTTCCGTTTTGGCGGCGTCGACGTTCGTCGTATTGGTCGCTTCCGGGATGAAGAAATTCGGCGTCGTCGGCTTTTGGCTCGGGCAGGTTCCGTCGATGGAGCTTCCGATCGCGCTCGCGGTCGTTTTGAAGCCGATGATTTTCGTCATCGAGGTCGTCGGGCTCTTCATTAAACACGTCGTCTTGGCGGTGCGTCTTTTGGCGAATATGTTCGCCGGGCACTTGGTTTTGGCGGTGTTGCTCGGTTTTATCGCCGGAACGGCGGACTACTTCGCGCTTTGGGTCGGCGTTACCGTCGGGAGCGTCGCGATGAGCGTCGCGTTGAGTTTGCTCGAATTGTTCGTCGCTTTTTTGCAAGCGTACATTTTTATGTTCCTCGCGTCGATTTTCATTGGGATGGCGCAACATCAACACTAAGGGGCGACGAACGAAGGCGCAAACGCGGCGTCGCGACGGGCGTTTTCCCAACGTCGCCGCCCTACTATATAATATAACGACAAAATAACGAACGCGCTAAATCGGCGGTTCCGCGACGAAGCGAACGTCGAAGCGCGACAAATATTGAATAACAACTCGGTTTTCCGCCGAACGTTCGGTTTTTACCTCGAACGGTTCGCGCGGCGAACGATAAACTCAACCGTTTTAGGAGATTTTCCGTGAACAAGTTCGCTAAACTCGTCGCCTTGACGTTCGTTTTCGCTCTCTTCTGCGCTCCGCTCGCCGTTTTGGCGCAAGACGCTCCCGTCGCTTCGGAAGCCGCGACCGCCGCCGTCGCCGCTTCGGAAAACGCCGGTTTCGATCTTTCGGGCCTTTTCGGTATCGGGTGCGGTCTCGCGTTGATCGGCGCTGGGATCGGGATCGGGCGCATCGGCGCGAGCGCGGTCGAAGCGATCGCGCGTCAACCGGAAGCGGCCGGCAAAATCCAAACCGCGATGATTATTTCCGCCGCGCTCGTCGAAGGCGTTACCTTCTTTGCGTTGATCGTCTGCATGTTGAAATAAGCCCGTTCGACGCGCCGGGCGTTGCGTCGGCGCAAGACCCAAAATTGAAAATGGGGTGTTGACATGAAGTTTAACGAGTTTAACGCGGCGGCGAGCGGGTTCCGCGTTTCGAAAAGGCGAGCGGCGGTCGGCGCGACGGCGGCGGTCGGCGTTTTCCTTGCGCAAACGTCGGCGCTTTGGGCCTCCGACCGCGGCGGCGAAGAAGCGACGCTGAACCCGATGGTTTGGCAAACCGACTTGGCGATTTGGACCGCCGTCGTTTTCCTCGGCTTGGTCGCGGTTCTCGGACGCTTCGCTTTCGGCCCGATCGCGAAGGCGCTCGACGAACGCGAACGAACCGAAATCGAACGTCGCGCCGCGCTCGAAAAGGCGAACGCCGACGCTCGCGCTCTCCTCGACGAGTACCGCGGCAAACTCGACGAGTCCGCCGAAGAGGCGCGGCGCGTCGTCGCCGAAGCGCGGGCCGACGCCGAGAAAATGGCGCGCGAAATCGTCGCCGAAGCGAAAGAAGCCGCCGCGAAGGAGCGCGAACGAGCGTTGAAAGACGTCGAAATCGCGACCGACGGCGCCCTCCAAACGCTCGCCGCCAAGAGCGCCGAACTCGCGACGAACCTCGCCGGGAAAATTTTGAAGGAGACGATCGACCCGACGCGCGGCGAACGCTTGCTCGGGGAAGCCGTCGACGAACTCGCTCGCAAGTAGGGCGCAAGACGAGCGTTCGCGGCGCGGCCCGTCGACGGCGGTCGCGAACGAAGGACAACGAGCGGAAAAGGACAACGCGTCGCGAAAACAAAAAACGACGCGTCGTTGAAAAGATGAATAATGAAACAGAATACAGAACAAGAGGCGCGACTCGACGCTTCGTTCGACGCCGACGCGACGAAAGCGAAACTCGCCGACGTTTACGCCGTCGCCGCGTTGGGCGCCTGCGATTCGCAAGGCGTCGCGACCGCCGAGTTTCTCGCCGAGTTCGACGCGTTTGTCGAAGTCGCTTGCGATCCGTTCCCGAAGTTCGAGGAAATCCTCGCGTCCCCGATGGTTTCGGTCGACGAAAAAATCCGAATCGTCGACGCGGTTTGCCGCGACGCGACGCCGATTTTCAAAAACTTCCTCAAAACGCTCGCCAAACGCGGGCGGGCGGAACTTCTTCGCGACGTGCGGCGGCGTTGCCGAGAAATCGACGCGGAGCGCAAAGGGCGAGTCGCCGTTCGCGTTACGACGGCGACGCCCCTATCCGAAGAAGCTAAAGCGAACCTCGCGGCCAAGTTGCGGAAACTCGTCGGCGGCGAGCCGGAGCTTTTCGCCGTCGTCGATCCGGAGTTGATCGGCGGCGTTATCGTTCGCGTCGGGGACAAAGTCTACGACGCTTCCATCGCAACCCAACTCAACAACGCGCGCCAAGAAACGATTAACAGGAGCGTTCATGAAATTCAAAGCCGACGAGATAGCTTCCGTCATTCGGAAGGAAATTGAACGGTTCGAGACCCAAATCGACGTCCGCGAAGTCGGGCGCGTCGTCGAGGTCGGCGACGGCATCGCCCAAGTTTACGGCCTTTCCGGCGTGATGTCCGGCGAGATGCTCGAGTTCCCGAACGGCGTCAAGGGATTGGCGCTCAACCTTGAAGAGAACAGCGTGGGCGTCATCATTTTGGGCGACTACCTGAAAATTCGCGAAGGGGACGAAGTCCGCGGAACCGGCAAGCTCCTGCAAACGCCGGTCGGCGAAGCGGTTCTCGGTCGCGTTCTCGACCCGTTGGGGAACCCGCTCGACGGTCGCGGCCCGGTCGTAACGAACGAATTCCGGTTCGTCGAAAGCGACGCGCCGGGCGTCGCCGACCGGCAGCCGGTTACCGAAGCGCTCCAAACCGGGCTCAAAGCGATCGACGCGATGACGCCGATCGGGCGCGGCCAACGCGAGTTGATCATCGGCGACCGCAAAACCGGCAAAACGCAAATCGCCGTCGACGCGATCATCAACCAAAAGGGGAAGGGCGTCAAGTGTTTTTACGTCGCCGTCGGGCAAAAAGACTCGACCGTCGCGGGGATCGTCGAAACGCTCCGCAAGCACGACGCGATGGAGTACACGACCGTTATCGTCGCGGGCGCGAGTTCGCCGGCGCCGTTGCAATACGTCGCGCCTTACGCCGGAACCGCGATGGCGGAATACTTTATGTATAAGGGCGAACACGCGCTGATCGTTTACGACGACCTTTCCAAGCAAGCGGTCGCGTACCGCCAACTGTCGCTCTTGATGCGTCGCCCGCCGGGGCGCGAGGCGTATCCGGGGGACGTTTTTTACTGTCATAGCCGCTTGCTCGAACGGAGCGCGAAGCTCTCGGACGACTTGGGCGGCGGGTCGCTGACGTCGCTTCCGATCGTCGAAACGCAGGAAGGCGAGGTGTCGGCGTACATTCCGACGAACGTCATTTCGATCACCGACGGCCAAATTTACCTGCAGCCCGACCTTTTCTTCCGCGGTCAACGTCCGGCGATGAACGTCGGGATTTCCGTTTCGCGGGTCGGCGGGTCGGCGCAAATTCCGGCGATGAAACAGGTTGCGGGCGGGCTTCGGCTCGACTTGGCGGCGTTCCGCGAGTTGGAGGCGTTCGCGCAACTCGGTTCCGACCTCGACGCCGCGACGCAAGCGCGCCTCGATCGAGGGTACCGAATGAACCGCCTACTGATTCAAGGCGTTTGCCAACCGCTCGACGAAATCGACCAAATTTTCGTCATTTACGCCGGGACGAAGGGCTTCCTCGACGACGTCGCGCTCGACGACGTGCAACTTTGGGAGAGCGAATTCTTGCCTTGGCTCCGCGCGAACAAAGCCGAGCTTTGGGAGCGTTTGAAGGCGTCGAAGCAAAAACTCGGCCCCGACGAAACCGCCGCGATCGAAGCGACGTTGACCGAGTTTAACGACGACGTTTTCTTCAAAAATTTCGCGAGCCGTTCCGCGTCGTAAACGGGCGGGCGGAGCGGCCGACTCGAACGCCGTCGCGTCGCCGACTCTTAAACGAGAGCGCGGCGCGACGGAGCGTTCGGTATTATCCGAATTTTTTACCGACTTTGCCGATTTTGACGCGTTTTTCGCCGTCGTCGCCTAATCGCGGCGCCGGGAAAAGCGTCGAAACGTCGGTCGTCGAACTTTACGAACCTCGAATCCAATGGCAAAAGCAAGAGCGCTCGACAAACGTAGAAAATCGATCAAAAATATTCGCAAGATCACGCGGACGATGGAGTTGGTCGCGACCGCTCAATTTCGCCGAGCGATGGAGCGCGCGGTCGCGGCGGGAGCTTATTCGGAGCGAATCGTTCGCCTCGTCGGAGACCTTGCGCGGGCCGGCGGCGACGTTTCGCATCCGCTCCTCGACAAGCGCGAAAGTTCGAAAAAGGCGGTTTTGCTGATTTTAACGGCGAATCGCGGGATGTGCGGCGGGTACAACGGCGGCGTTCTGCGGACGACGGTCGCTCGTTTCGAGGAGTTGGCGCAAACGTTCGAGGAAGTCGAACTTTACGTCGTCGGCAAGCGGGGCTTTTCCTACTTGACGTACCGCGATTATAAGATCGCGCGCTCGTTCTTCGAGTTTGAGGACAAACCGGCGTTCGCGGAAGTCGACGCGATCGCGTCGGAACTTCTCGAGCGTTACCAAACCGGCGAAATCGACCGACTCGACGTCGCTTATTCGAAATTTTACTCGATTTCGAAACAGCGTCCGACCGCCGAAACGCTCCTGCCGTTGACGGAGTTGGCGGCGGAGGCCGTCGCGGACGAGACCGCCGAGGAAGCGTCGAGCGCGGAAAATCTGCAATTCGAGTTCCTTCCGTCTCCGCGAAGCGTTTTGGAGGAGATCGTGCCGACCGCGTTTAAAGTCGGAGCGTTCAAATGTTTCCTCGACGCGGCGGTCGGCGAGCAAATCGCGCGAATGGTCGCGATGAAGGCCGCGACCGAAAACGCCGACGAGATGATTTCGTCCTTGACGACGACGTACAACCGAGCGCGGCAGGCGCAGATCACCAACGAAATCCTCGAAGTCGTCGGCGGCGCGAACGCGTTGAGTTGAAAACGCGACTCGTTTTTGAAAGTTGAATACAAATATTGTTTTGCGGCGCTTCGTTGGGGGCGTTTCCGACGGCGTTTCGGCGTCGCGGGGTTTTCCGTTCGAAGCAAGCGTTTAGAAAATAGGCGTCGTAACCAATGAATCAAAATGAAAATCAAAACGTCGGTCGCGTTACTCAAGTGATCGGCTCCACTTTCGACGCGGAGTTCGCCGAAGGGCGGCTTCCCGCGATTTACAACGCCCTTTACGTCGAGAAAAAAACGGGGGACGCCGTTTCGCGTTTGGTCGGCGAGGTGCAACAACACTTGGGCGGCGGGCGCGTCCGTTGCGTCGCGTTGGGGAACGCCGACGGGTTGGTGCGCGGAATGGAGTGCGTCGACACGGGCGCTCCGGTGAGCGTTCCGGTCGGAAACGAAACGTTGGGGCGCGTTTTCAACCTCCTCGGCGAACCGATCGACAAAGCGGGCCCGGTCGACGCGAAGGAATTTCGCCCGATTCACCAACCGGCGCCGAAAGTTTCGGAACTTTCGACGAATACCGAAGTTTTTGAAACCGGTATCAAAGTAATCGACTTGTTAACCCCGTTCGTTCGCGGCGGTAAAGCGGGGCTCTTCGGCGGCGCCGGGTTGGGGAAAACGGTCATTTTGCAAGAGTTGATCGCCCGTATCGCGAGCGCGCACGGCGGCGCGTCCGTTTTCGCCGGCGTCGGCGAGCGCACCCGGGAGGGGAACGACCTTTGGCGCGAAATGAAAGAGGCGAAAATCGGCGATACCGGTCGTTCCGTTCTCGAACAAACGACGATGGTTTTCGGTCAAATGAACGAGCCGCCGGGGGCCCGTCTCCGCGTCGCGTTGTCGGCGCTGACGATGGCGGAGTACTTCCGCGACAACCTCGGGACGGACGTTTTGCTCTTCGTCGACAACATTTTCCGCTTCTCGCAAGCCGGTTCGGAAGTTTCCGCGTTGCTCGGGCGGATGCCGTCGGCGGTCGGTTACCAACCGACGTTGGCGTCGGAAATGGGCGCGCTCCAAGAGCGGATCGCGTCGACGAACCGCGGCGCGATCACTTCCGTTCAAGCGGTTTACGTCCCGGCGGACGACCCGACCGACCCCGCCCCGGCGACCGCGTTCGGTCAGCTCGACGCGTTCGTTTACCTCGACCGTTCGATCTCCGAAAAGGGGATTTATCCGGCGGTCGACCCGTTGGCGTCGTCGAGCCGCGTTCTCGACCCGCAATACGTTGGGCAAGAGCATTACGACTGCGCCCGCCGCGTTCAACGGATGTTGCAAAAGTACCGCGAACTGCAAGACGTCATCGCGATTTTGGGCGTCGACGAACTGAGCGAAGACGACAAACTGACCGTTCACCGCGCGCGCCGCGTCGAGCGTTTCTTGTCGCAGCCGTTCCTCGTCGCCGAAGTCTTCACCGGCAAGAAGGGCGAAATTACCCCGTTGAAAGAAACTATTCGTTCGTTTAACGAAATTTGCGACGGGAAATGGGATCACCTGCCGGAACAAGCGTTCCTGTACGTCGGCGCCGTCGAGCAAGCGGCGGAGCAAGCGGAACGAATGGCGGCGCAAGCCCGCAAGAAATAAGGGGCAACGTTTGGAAAAGACGAAACGTCGGCGCGCTTTTCGGCGAGAAAGGCGGCGTCGGCGTCGCGTCGGTTCCGACGAGGAGATTGAAAAAATGAAATGCGTTGCGGTAACGCCGGAAAAAACGGTCGTCGAACGGGAGACGAAGTTCGTCGTCGTTCCGCTTTACGACGGCGAATACGCGATCGGCGCCGGGCATACTCCGGTCGTCGGACGCTTGGGCGCGGGCGAGTTGCGCTTGACGCTCGAAGACGACTCGATCGAGCGTTGGTACGTCGAGGGCGGGTTCGTCGAAGCGGCGAACGACGTCGTTTCGTTGTTGACGACGCGCGCCTGCAAGTTTTCGGAGCTTGACTTAAACGAAGCGACGCAAGCGCTTAACGACGCGCTGAATCGTCCGGCGACTTCTCCGGAATTGCGCGAAATCAAGACGAAAGCGGTCGAGACGGCGCGCGCTCGGGTTCGAGCCGCTGAAAAAGCCGCTCGACGTTAAGCGCTTCAAGGCGTCGCGGGCGCTAGCGCGGAGCGGCTTTCCGTTGGCCCGGCGCGGCGGTCGAGCGCGAATCGAATTCGAACGACGGCAAGAAAGAACGGCGAATTTTAGAACGCGGACGGTCGACGAACAAAGTCGGGCGTCCGCTCGTTCGTTTGACGATTCGGAGGCGTTTAAGCGTCGACGTTAAAAGGGTTAAGTTGGTCGAGTGAGCTAACGACGGAGAGAGGAACGAGAACGATGGAAGAGCGAACGGCGGCGGCGAATCGGTTGGACGCGGCGACGCGTCGCGTCGAGATTTTTGGCGACGACGTCTCGTCGGACGGTCGCGTCGAGCGGTTGCGAACGCGTTCCGGGTTCGTTATTTATCGGATCGCGGCGCGGGTTTTGCCGATTTTGCCGGGTTCGATTTACTTGTTCGCCGACCCGACCGCGTCGCCGCGTTCGACGTTCGCGGATTCGACGGCGGCTCGAAGCGTTGAAAAAACGGACGGCGCGCTTCGCCAAGCGGCGGTTGGAACGGAAACGACGAACGTCGCCGGTTTAAGCGTTGGCCTCTTAAACGTTGCGAACGCAGGGGTTGCGTCTCGGAGAGCGGCGGACGAAAGCGGCGCTCCGGCGATTCGAACTTGTCCGGCGGAATATTGGCTGATCGACGCCGGGAGCGGAAGCGACGAGTCGAACGCCGACTTGGAAAGCGCGTTTCGAACGATTCGCGAAGAGTTCGAGCCCGGTTTTGCGCCGGAGAAAATTCGGCGGATTCTGCTGACGCATTCGCATATCGATCATTTCGGCGGCGCGAACGAACTGCGTCGGCGAACCGGCGCGGAGGTTTGGTCGCATTCGTTCGAAAGTCGCGTCGTTTCGTCGTTTAACGAACAGGCTTGCGTTTCGAACGTCCGTTCGTTTCATTTCTTGCGCGAAGCCGGGGTTCCGGCGGCGGAGATTCCGGGAATTCTCGACGGGTTCGGGTTCCGCCCGGGGCGCGCGAAGTCGACGCCGGTTGCGAAAACGCTCCTCGGCGGGGAACGATTCGGCGCGTTGAAGACGTTTTACTTGCCGGGACACTCGCCGGGGCACCTCGCGTTCCAACTCGACGACGTTATTTTGACCGGCGACTTGCTCCTTTCGAAGACGTTGACGCAAATTTGGCCGTCGCGAATGACGCCGCGAACCGGCGTTTGGAATTACGTTCGGTCGTTGCGAACGTTGGCGCGAATCGGCGAGCGGTACGAACGGGCCGCCGGGCGAAAGTTGGTCGCGCTTCCGGCGCACGAAGCGCCGATTTTCGACGTTCCGAACCGCGTTCGGCAGGTCGTTCGCGGAATGGAGCGGCGCAACGCTCGGCTTTTCGCGCTCCTCGACGAAGCGGAAGAACCGTTGACGACGCTCGAGATCGCGCGGCGGATGTACTGGAGCGGACGACCTAACCGGGAATTTTTCGCGATTTCCGACGTCGGCGCCCGCGTCGAGTTCCTCCAACAACTCGGGTTGATTTCCGTCGCGAATTACGACGAGATTTCCGTCGCGAATCCGGCGCTTCGGTTCCGAAATTCATTTCCCGACGCAGAATCGGCTGAAAATACGGTCGAGCAAGTCTTCGGTGTGAACGGCGCCGACGACGAGCCCGATTCGGTCGAGCGCGACGCGAATCTCGGCGGCGACTAAAACTTCGTCGAAAAGCGCTCCGTCGAGAAGCGCGAGCGCTCGGCGGAGCGCGTCGTTCGCCTCCCGGAGCGATTCTTGACAACGGACGGCGGTCGACGGAACGATTTCGCCGTTTTCCATTTCGGCGCGGAGTCGGTCGGCGATTCGGCGGCCCAACGTTTCGACGCCGAACCCGGTCGCGGCGGACGTTTCGAGCGGCGCCGCGTCGTTCGTTTTCTCGTTTGCTTGAACTTGCTCTTGAACTTGCTCTTGAACTTGCTCTTGAACTTGCTCTTGAACTTGCTCTTGAACTTGCTCTTGAACTTGCTCTTGAACTTGCTCTTGAACTTGCTCTTGAACTTGCTCT
>JAFSDX010000150.1 GCA_017436025.1 Thermoguttaceae bacterium | reverse complement strand
GCCGTTCCCCCTATTTTAACGTTGAAAAAGCGCCGCCCAACGCCGCCAAGAAACGCCGAAACGGACGGCTCCGCCCGCCTTTCGGAAAAGTCGAAAAGCGTTCGGAAAACCGTCCGTCCGAAAAAAACGTCGACGCGTTAACCGCCGACGCGGCAAGCGTTACGTTGCCAAAATCACTCGTGGCGCAACGCTTCGATCGGGTCCATCTTCGCGGCGCGGATCGCCGGGTAAACGCCGAACACGACGCCGATGATAATCGAAATCATGAACGCCAACGGAACCGACCAGTAAACGATGATCGGCTTCAACTCCTGCACGATCGGAGGCAAACTCGCGATCAAGTCCGGATTCATCCGCTTCACCAAGCCCATCGCGAACGTCGTCGCCGGGGAACACGTCAAGCCGACCAAAACGCCCAGCCCGCCGCCGACGACCGACAAGACGATCGTTTCGATCAGGAACTGACGCACAATGTCGCCGCGCTTCGCGCCGAGCGCGCGCCGAATCCCAATTTCCCGGGTGCGCTCCGTAACCGTCGCCAACATAATGTTCATAATCCCAATGCCGCCGACGACCAGCGAAATCCCGGCGATCAGCCCCATAAAGACGTTGAACATCATCCGCGTCGTCTTCGCCTGCTCGAGCAACTCGAGCGGAACCGTAACGCCGTAATCCTCGAACTTCGTATGATAGTCGTCCAGCGTCATCTTGATGAGGTCGGCGGTCTCCATAACCGACGCGACGTCTTTCACCTTCAACGTAATTTGTTTCAGCTGAACCGTTTCGCCTTCCATCGAGCCGCTGCGGCGAACGACGACCGTGTCGCCGACGCGCGTCTCCATCGTCTTCAGCGGGATGTACACGTCGAACGAATAGTCCTCCGACTTCACCGACGACCCGATCGCCGCCGACGGAGCGCGGGACTTCGCGACGCCGATAACGCGGTAAAAATAGTTTTCGCCGACGCGAATCAGCTTCCCGAGCGGCTCTTCGTAAGGGAAGAGCTTTTCCGCGACGCCGGAGCCCAAAACGCAATAGTCGCGCGCTTCGTCGTTCTCTTGGTCGTTGAAGAAGCGACCGTCGAACATCTCGATCTTGACGACGTCGACGTAATCGGCGGTGCAACCGACCAAGCGACCGTCGATTTTGCGGCTTCCGTTTTGGAACGTCTCTTGGAAGTCCTTCAACGGCGCGGACTTAACAACCGTCGGAATCGTCTCGGTCAAGCGAGCGTAGTCGGCGCGCGTCAGGCCGTATTCCGGGAACTGCATACGCCCGCCCCCGCCGCCGGCGGAGAGCGCTTCGTTTGGCGGTTTGATCGTGCTGACGATGATGTTGTCGGCGCCTAAACTCTCGATCTGCTCTTGCGCTTTGCGGCTGATTCCTTCGCCGATGGCGAGGAGCCAAATAACGCTGGCGACGCCGATGAAAATCCCCAAGACGGTCAACAACGACCGCATCGGGTGCAAATAAAGGCTTTTGACCCCCGATTGGAGGGTTCGCAACGCGTGTCTCATAATTTCGCTTCTATTTTCAAACGCGCCGTCGTCTCGCTCGTTTCCGACGCTTCGACGACGCCGCTTAACGCTTTATTTTCGGCGACTTAACGCCGCTCAAACGAGCGACTTCGGATCGCGCTTCGGCGGGTCGTTCGGGCGCAAACGGACGTCCGACTCGATCAAACCGTCGCGAAGGCGGACGATGCGCTTGCTCCGCGCGCCGACGTCGTCTTCGTGCGTAACCAAAATGATCGTGCGGCCTTGCGCGTTCAGTTCGTCGAGGAGATCCAAAATTTCCGCCGTCGTTTTCGAGTCGAGGTTCCCGGTCGGTTCGTCGGCGAGGATGAAGTAAGGGTCGTTGACCAACGAACGGGCGATGGCGACGCGCTGTTGCTGACCGCCGGAAAGCTGCGTCGGACGGTGGTTTAAGCGTTCGCTCAATCCGACCAATTTCGCCAGCTCGACGCAACGTTTGCGGGAGCGGAGGTTCGCGTTCCGTTGGTAGAAGAGCGGCACTTCGATGTTCTCGATGACCGTCAGCTGTTGAATAAGGTTGTACGATTGAAAAACGAAACCGATTCGCGACGCGCGGATTTCCGAAAGGCTGTCGTCGTCGAGCGACGTAACGTCGTCGGAGCCGAGCCAAATTTTTCCGGACGTCGGGCGGTCGAGGCAGCCGAGGAGGTTCAGCATCGTCGACTTCCCGGAACCGGACGCGCCCATAATCGCGACGTAGTCTCCCTGCGGCACCTCCAAATCGACGCCGCGTAGCGCGTAAACCGTTTCGCCTTTCAGGACGTATTCGCGCTTGACGCCGGTCAGCTTCGCCGCGAAAAATTGGCCCGATTCGTCGACCGGGTTCGTCTTTTTATTCTTATAATCTTTCATCGTTGTCGTTTTCGTTCGACCGAACGCCGCCTCGTCGACGGCGCTTCGGTCGCGCAAAAGAGCGGGAAAGAGGGAAAAGAGCGGTCGGACTCGACGTTTTCGCGCCGAGTCCGCCGCGCCGTCGGTTCGATTAACGTCCCGGAGGCGGGCCGCCGGGGCCGACTCCGAAACCGCCCGGGCCGCCGCCGGAGCCGCCGTTCCCGCCTCCGCCGGCGTTGAAGAGCGAACCGGCGAGTTCGTCGACCGCCGCGTACCCGACCGCAAACTCGTCTTTCGAAACGTTTCCGTCGGCGTCGAAGTCGAAGGAAGCGGCGTAAAACGCGAGCGCTTCGTTCAAGTTTTTCGCGTCGGCGAAGGTCGCCGGAAGTTCCGGAACCGGCGCTTGCGGGGCTTCGTCGCCTTCCGGCGCGCCGGCGTTCGGACGCGGGCCGCGAGTTCCGGCGTTCAACTTCGTCGCGAGTTCGTCGACGGCGACGTTTCCGTCGGCGTCTTCGTCGCAAGAGGCGAAGAGTTCGTCGCCGACTTTATTTTCGCCGGCGTCTTGGAAGGTTTTGCGATCGCTAAAGAAGCCGATCACAAACTCGGTCGGCTTGAGCGCGCCGTCTCCGTCGGCGTCCCAATCGTCGAAGAGCGGAATGAAGGCGGCGTAATCGACCGCCCCTTCGCTCGACGCGGCTTCTTCCGTTTCGTCGACCGGGTCGAGCGCGTCGACGGCGGCGACTTCTTCCGTTTCGGCGTTCGCTTCGGCGTTCTCGTCGGTCGTTTGCGACGCGACGGTAATTTCGCTCGAATTCGGGAAAATTTGCGCGAAGAATTCGTCGGAATCTTGCGCGAGAAGCTCCAAGCCTTCGCGGGTGATATCGGAATCGCGCCGCCCGGAAGCGGAATCGTCGCGAACGTATTTGTTCCAATCGACGGAATCCCAATACGCGACGCGTTCGAGCGGATCGGCGTCGGAGTCGCCGCGGAGCGTTTTGATTTCTTCGATTAACGCGGCGATTTTCGTTTCGTCCGGCGTTTCGAGGCGGCGCAGGACGCCGATTTCCTCTTGACGGCGAACGATTTCGCTTTGACGGCTAGCGACGCGAGCTTGCAAGGCGGCGACTTTCGTCTTCACCGCGCCGAGCAGTTCGTGTTGCATTTCCATCACCGAACGGTCGAAGAAGCCTTGAACGGCGGCGATTTTCGCGGAGCGTCCGAGTCGCGTTTCGAGTTTCTCGGCGATTTCGTTCGCTTCCGCTTGACGGCGCGCCGTCGCTTCCGGATCGTCCGAGGCGCCGCCGGGCCCGCGCATACCGCCGGGTCGACCGCCGCCCATCGCTCGGAATTGCGCGATCATTTCCGGAGTAACGCCGGCCGGCAAACCGCCGGGAGCGCCGCCCGCGCCGGGGCCTCCGGGTCGACCGCCGCCCATTCCGGGCATACCGCCGGGCGCGCCGCCGCCCATTCCGGG
>JAFSDX010000149.1 GCA_017436025.1 Thermoguttaceae bacterium | reverse complement strand
GCCGTCGCCGGGGCCGCGCGCGTTTTTTGCAACGAGTTCAAATGGATAATGCCGACGGACGCAACGTCCGATTTTAAAGGACTTGTCGACGGCTCGACGCCGGTCGTTTTCGCGCCGAGTCGCTCGGCGACGGTCGACGGCGTCGGTTCCGTCGACGATTTTATCGGCGACGTTTCGAACGCGCGAACAACCGGAACGCTCGCGCTAACGCTAAGCGGTCAAACGGTTTGCGGCGACGCTCCGACCGGCGCCGCCGTTTCGTTGACCGGAAGCGCGAAAATCGCCGACCGCGACCTGACGTCGCCGACGTTTAGCGTTGGAGCCGGAACTGAGTTAACCGTCGACGGCGCAAGCGTTTGCGTTAAATCGTTGACCGTCGCGGACGGGGCGAACGTCGCGTTTTCCGGCGACGACGCAACGCTTGCCGCGACGGAGAGCGCGACCGTCGGCGCCGCGTCGTTTTCGGGCGTCGGCTATTTCGCGACGCCGCCCGGAACGAACTTAACCGACGCGACGTTCGGCGCTTACGTCCGGAGCGTCGATTACTCCGCCGGAGTCGCCGACTTTACCGCGACCGCGACCGGCTCGACGGCGGCCAGCGTTGTTTGGAGCGCAACCGACGCGACGGCAAGAGTTTGCGTCGAACGTGAAAACGCGGCCGCGCCAAACGGTTGGGAAGTCGTCGCCGTCGCCGCGACCGCCGAAGCGTCGCCGCTCGAAGTCGCGTTGTCGGGAAGCGAAAAATTCCGAATCTTCGACGGTCAAACGTTTTACGTCGACGAAGCGTATTTCCCGACGGGCGATTTTTACGTTTACGTCGCGGACGATATTTCGGCGGTCGCGACGGTCGCGGTCGAGTGGGAGACGGCGACGCAACTTATTTCGGCGGGGAACGTTATGTATCGGAATGAAAACGTTTTGCTTTTGGCGTCGGTCAAGAATAAAATGACGGCGGCCTATTTGAGTCGCGACGAAGTCGAGTCGGCGACCGCGACCGTTTACGCCGTGTCGCCGGGGTTCGGCGCGCGGGAAATTTGGTCGCCGGTCGACGGTTGGGAGAATATTGCGGTTCCGCTCGACGCGATTCTCGAAGAGCCGGTCGAAATCGACGGCTGGACGCTCGACGCGGTCGGGCCGAACTTCGTTTGGACGCCGGACGCGGCGACGCGACCGCTTTTCGGCGACTCCGGAACGTTCGCGGTTCAGGTTTGCTTCAAACGCAAGTCGGGCGGCAACCCGATTTACTTCACGTTCCGAGCGGTCGTCAAGTGAGCGGGCCGAGCGGAGCGGTCGAGCGAGCGGAGGGGGGCAAGGTACTACTTTCGAGCGGGCGATTTGCACCCCAAACGTATCGAGCAAGAAATGGAGTTTTGTTTCTTTCTTGCAAAAAGTTGATTGTTGTTTGATATTGAGACAGGAGCAAGCGGTTGACGAAGCGGGGGGAGGCGCAAACGGCTCGCGCGACGCAAGAGGTTGCGGGGACGGTTCGCGGGCTTGCGCCGGAAGCGGTTCGCGAATTGGCGTTTCGGATTGCGCGGGACGGGGAAGACGTCGCTTGCGCCGGACGGTCGGCGGCGGAAGTCGACGCGGCCCGCGATTATTTGATTCGAACCGCGTCGACCGACGGACGGCTCGCGCTCGGCAAGAATTTGATTCTTGTCGAACGGGCCCTCGCCGACGCGCTCGCGACCGGCGACGTTAAAAACGCGCTCGCGGCGTTGCGTCAACAGGCGGAAGTCTTGCGGTTATGCGACTTCGCCAACGCCGATTCGGCGGCGCAAACGGAGGCGACGGAGCGCGAGGAAATCGTTCGCGGTTATTTGGAGTCGACCGGGCTCTTTCGGCGGGGGCTCAAGCTCGAAGAGTTGGCGCGGTTGACGGCGCAGTACGTCGTCGACCGGATTTTGCCGGAAGAAACGAGAAAAGACGCGGCGGAAGAAGCGGAAAGAACGGAAGAAAGGGACGACGGCGGCGATGGAGGGGAGCGAACGACGAACGAGCGCGACGGCGGGCGATAAGGGCGCCGCCGCTTACGAACGGCAAAAACGGCGCGCCGCCGAACGGTCGCGGCGAACGTCGTTGGCCGGTCGGGAAATCGCGCCGCTTCCGCCGATTTTTAACGCGCGACGTCGCGCCGCCTGCAAGTACGACCTCGCGCTTTTCCTTCGGACGTATTTACCGAAGAAGTTTAAGAAGTCGTTTAGCCGCAACCACCTGCGTTATATACGAACGCTTCAAGACGCGATCGTTGACGGCGGTTTGCGGGCGATCGCGATGCCGCGCGGCGCCGGGAAGACGACGATCGTCAAGGGCGCGGTCGTTTGGGCGATCCTTTACGGTTGGCACAAGTACGTCCTCGTCGTTTCGGCGACGAAAACGGAGGCGACGGAACTCCTCGCCGACGTCAAAAAGTCGTTCGTTTCGGAACGGATTCGCGAAGACTTCCCGGAAGTCGCCGTTCCGCTCGCGCGACTCGGCGGCTCGGCGTTGCTTGCGCGCGGACAACTCTTCGAAGGGGAGGCGACCGGAATCGTTTGGCAAACGGACAAAATCAAAACGCCGACGATTCCCGGTTCCGCCGCGAGCGCCGCGACGATTCGAGCGGTCGGGATTAACGGCGCGATTCGCGGCGCGTCGACCGACGGCGTCGACGGGGAGACGGCGCGACCTTCGCTCGTCGTTTGCGACGACTTGCAGAAGATCGAGGACGCGAAGAACCCGGAGCGCGTCAAAAAGATTTGCGATAAAATCGAGCGCGATATTATCGGACTCGCGGCGGACGGCGACTCGATGACGGTCGTAATGGTTTGCACTTGCATCGAGCCGGACGACGTTTCCGCGATTTATTTGAGTCCGGAAACGCGGCCGCAATGGAACGGCTTGCGCTTCAAGATGGTCGAGCGTTTTCCCGACCGACTCGACGACCTTTGGCTGCGCGAGTACGCGTCGCGGCGTCGCAAGAGCGCGAAGGAGGCGAACGCCTTTTACGCCGAACATCGGGAGGCGATGGACGCGGGCGCCGTCGTCGATTGGCCGGAAAATTACGACCGGAAAAAAGAGGCGTCGCGACTCCAGCGGGCGATGAATTACTTGATCGACGACGAAGCGTCCTTTTGGTCGGAGCGGCAAAACGAGCCGCGCGCGCCCGAAACGGCGTCGCTCGTTTGCGACGCGCGGACGATTCGGTCGCGAACGAACGGGCTCGAACGGTTCCAAGTTCCGAACGACGCGACGACGCTAACCGCGTTCATCGACGTTCACTCCGACGTCCTATATTACGCCGTTTGCGCGTTTAAGGACGACCGAACCTGTTTCGTCGTCGATTACGGCGCCTTTCCGGAACAGCGCGAAGAGTATTTTTTCAAAGGGCGGAGCGGAAACGCGACGCTCAAGCAAACGTTCGCGTTCGCGGACGTCGACGGCGGAATCCAAGAGGGCGTTTTCTCCTTGATACATCAGATTTTAGGGGAAACTTGGCTTTCGGTTTCGGGACACGTTCTGTCGATTTCGCGGTTGATGGTCGACGTCGGTTATCGGCGCGACCCGGTCGAAAGCGCGATTCGCCGCGTCGGCGTTCCGGTCGTTAGTCCGGCGAAGGGGCGGGCGATCGGCGCGACGCGCAAACCGATGAGCGAGTGGACGCCGAAACCGGGCGCGAAGGTTGGGAACCGCTGGATCGCGGAGCCGACGCCGGGGCGCGCGTTCAAGACGATCACGACGGACGTTAATTTTTTCAAGTCGGAAGTTCACGCGGCGTTCGCGGCGCCGGTCGGCTCGGTCGCGGGCGCGTCCCTTTGGGGGAGCGTCGGGGAGCGTCATCGGATGTTCGCCGATCACTGCTGCGCGGAGCGTTGCCAACTGGTGAAGGCGGCGGGGAACGAAGTCGCCGAATGGACGGCGATTCCGGGGCGCGACAACCACCTTTTCGACTGCGTCGTCGGCTGTTTCGCGGGCGCCGCCGTCCAAGGGTTGCGCAAGCCGGGCGAACGTCCGACGCGGCGACGAGAGGAGCGAGACGAATGAGCGGAAACAACGGAAACAACGGAAACGGCGGAAACGGCGGAAACGGCGGAAGTTGCGCGACTTGGCGAGCGGCGCGGCTCCGCTTCCTTTACGACGAGATAACGCGGCTTTCGAACGCGCTTTCGGAGGCGGGCGCGACGGCGTCGATTACGGTCGACGGCGTTTCGACGACGTTCGACCGCGCCGGAACGCTCGCGACGATTAAGGAGTATCGACGGGAAATCGCGGCGCTCGAAGGGCGGTCGAGTTCCTTGAAAACGTTCGGGTTGGGCGGGCCTTGGCGATGAGCAAGCGGAAGAAACGGAAGACGACGACGGCGAAAACGGCGGCGACGGCGCGAACGACGGGGAGCGAACGCGGCGCCTTCGCGGCGGTCGAGCGGCCGACGACGCGGCTCGGATACGACGCGCTTTCGGAACGGGGAATGGCGCGGCCGCTCGTCGTTTCGGCGCGAACGGAAGACAAGGAGCTTTCGCGGCGCGACCGGCTCGCGTTGTCGTCGAGCGCTCGGGAGTTGGCGCGCAACTTCGCGCTTTTCGGGTTCGCGCTCCGCCAACATTTATGTTTCGTCTCGAACTTCCGGTTCGCTTGCGCGTCGGGCGACCGAACGCTCGACGAAGCGGTCGAGCGGGAGTTCGGCGCTTGGGCGCGCGAGCCGGAGCGTTGCCATTTCTCGAAGCGACACGACTTTTGGACGCTTTTGCGACTGATCGAAACGCATCGGGTTCGGGACGGCGACGTCGGGGCGCTCCGCGTCGACGACGGGGAAACGCAGGCGATTCAGTTGATCGAAGGGGACCGAATCCGCGACGAAGACGCGCCCTCGGCGACGCAAGAGCTGAAACACGGCGTCCGAATCGGGCGGCGCGGCGAAAACCTCGCGTACAAGATTTACCGTCGAACGCCGGAGGAAAACGGGTACGCGTTCGAGCGTTGGATCTCGGCGCGCAAGATGGATTTGATCGGCTATTTCGACGCGCACGACCAAGTCCGGGGCGTTTCGCCGCTGCCGTCGGGGGTTCGCGAATATTGGCATTTGTACGAGTGTTTCGACCTCGCGCTGATCAAGATGAAGAGCGAAATGACGATCGGCCTCATCGTCAACCGCGACAAGTCGGACGACGGGTTCGGAACGGACGCGGAGCGGGCGGCGCGGGCCGAAAACGCGTTCGACCCTCGCGCCGCGTCGGAGAAATACGGCGACGGGCTGATGCTTTTCGACTTGGGGCTCAACGAGAAAGCGTCGGTTTTTCACGACGGGACGCCGTCGCAGAACTTCCAGTCGTTCGTCGAGTCGACGACGCGGCTGGCGCTGGCCGCGCTCGACGTTCCGTACTCGTTTTACGACGGTTCGTCGACGAACTTTTACGGAAGTCGCGGCGAGCTGAACCATTACGTCGAGCGTTGCAAGTTGAAGCAGCGGGCGTTTTTCCCGTTCCTGAACAAGACGACGCGCTGGCTCCTCGAATGTTGGGAGCGGGACGGGCGAATCCCGTCGGGCGCGGCGTCGATTCCGTTCCGTTGGACGGGCGCGGCGGTTCCGCTTTGGCTCTTGGTCGGCGACGCGAAAGATTGGCAAGTCGCGATTTCGAACGGGTTCGCCGACCAGCGGACGGCTTGCGAACTGCACGGCGTCGACCCGCGCGGAACGCTTCGGCGAACGGCGGAAGCGCTCGACGACGCTCGAACGAACGGCGTTTCGTTGGCTTACGCGCCGGAGTACGCCGGGAAAACGAACATCGGAATATAACCGCGACCGCGCGGTTCCGGGCCCGCGCTACCGCGCGAGTTCGTTTTCTTCGCTCCGCTGTCGCTTGATTTTTTGAGCCCAACGGAGCGGAACGAAAACGGTTTCCAAGGAATAAGGGGAAAATGGATATTTTTAACGAAGAAAGGACGGCGACGACGGCGCCGTTTCGGGCGGTCGCGTTGACCGGGAACGTCTTGCGGCACGGCGTTCCGACGAAAGACGGCGGGCGCGAAACGCTCGAGTTCGTCGTCGATTTGGCGACGGTCGCGCCGACGCGGACGCCGCTCGTCGTCGACTACAATCACGACCCGGCGGAGATCGTCGGGGCGGCGAGGGTTCGCGCCGACGGGTTCGCGCTCTTGGCCGACGGGGAGTTGACCCCGTTTTTGAGCGACGACCGCGCGTCGGAGATCGTTTCGAAAGCGTCGCGCGGCGTTCCTTACGGGGTTTCGCCGACGTTCGACTTCGCGGCGGCGGAGCGAGTCGACGTCGCGCCGGGGGAGGCGTTCGAAGCGAACGGGCGACGCGTCGTCGGGCCGGTCGTCGTCTTCCGAAACGCGCCTCTTTTGGGGCTTTCCGTCTGTCCGTATCCGACCGACGACGGGACGGCGTTCGCGCTCTTGGGGAAAGATTTCACTTTGTTGACGAAAGGTAACGAAATGGCCGAGGAAAAGAACGAAAAAACGACCGAATTGAAGGACGACGCCGCGAACGCGCCGGACGGCGAAGGCGCGACCGGGACGAGCGACGCGCCGTCGAGCGTCAAGAACGCCGAGTTGCAGGAGTACGTCGACCGCTTCGGGCTCGAACTGGGCGTCAAGTATTTTCAGGAGGGCGCCGACCTCGCGGAGGCGACGTCGAACGCGTTCCAAGCGTTGAAAGAGGAAAACGAAAAGCTGAAGTCGCGCCTTGCGAACGACGGCGGCGACGGCGACGCGGCGAAGAAAGAGGACGCGCCGAAACCGGACGACGGCGGCGGCAAGAAGGACGGCGACGCGCCGAAGTCGGGGAGCGACGGCGACGGCGGCGAACTCGCCAAGCTCCGCGCCGCGCTCGAAAAGACGAGTCGCGAACTGACGACGCTTCGCCGCGACTTCGCGACCTTCGCCGCCGCCGACCGGGACGGCGTTTCGACCGCCGACGAGAGCGCGAACCGGTCGAAAACGGAGTCTTACCGCGAGGCGTTCAAGCGCGCCGTCGGCGGTTGAGTCGGGCGGGGCGGAGAAAACGGGGGAAATAGGAGAAAGGAAGGAAAATGACGACGGCTGTTAACTGGTGCGATATTCTGAAATTCGACGGGTTCGGCGGCGGACGCGAGATCGCGTCGGAGGTTCGGCTGAACTGTCCGGAGTTCACCGGCGAGGATATTTACGGGAACCGTTTCAATATCGGCGCGGCGCAAGCGACGATTTCGCAAGATTACGTCGAGGGGTTGATTCGGAAGGAAACGACGCCGGTCGACGTCTTTCGCGACGTCAACGAAGGGGTTCGCACGTCGAAAGGCGAATACGAGCGAACGCTCTTCAAACTTTACAACGCCGGGAGTTACGTTCGATACGACCGCGCCTTGATCGACCGCGACAAAGCGCGCGGCGCTCGCTTGATGGAGGCGGAGGCGACCCGCGTCCTCGAAAACGCGATTCGAACGCTCGGAACGCAGTTCTTTTACGGCGGCGTCGAAGGTTCCGGCGCGTCGAAAAAAGGGTTCCAAGGCTTGCAAAAGTTCGTCGGCGACGATTTCGTTCTCGACGCCGGGGGCTCTTGGGGCGGAACGTCGGCGCTGACGAGCGCGTACTTCGTTCGCTTCAACGAAGTCGACGGCGTCTCTTGGCTCTTCGGGCGCGACGGACGGTTCTATCTCTCCGACGTCGTCGAGAAAGACGTTCCCGACCCGAGCGACCCGGAAAAGACGATTCCGGTTTACCAGCAGTTCCTCGAATTTTATCCGGGGTTCGGCTACTTCTCGAAGTACGCCGCCGTCCGCGTCGCGAACGTCGACGTTTCGACCGCCGCGACGCCGGGGGGGATTTCCTCGACCGCGTTCACCGACGAGCATATTTTGGTCGCGCTCGAAAAGTTCAAAGGCGCTCGTCCGGACGCGCTCTTTATGTCGCGCAAAGCGGGGATTTTGCTCGCCGCGTCGCGCCGTCCGACGATCGAGATTTCCGGGACGACGATTTCGACCGGCTCCGTCGCGCTCCCGAACGAAGCGTACGGCGTTCCGATCCTTTACACCGATTCGCTCGTCGAGAACGAAAAGGCTTGGTCGACGGAAAGCGTTTGAGAAAACGGAGATAAGGAAGGAGAAAGAAGACGATGAGCGGTTTTACCAGTCGCGACGCGACCCTTGTTAAGACGCAAAAATTCCCGACCGCCGGAAAGGCCGGGTCGACCGCGACCGACGCGATCGATTTGGGCGTCCGTTCGGCGATCGGCGTTCGCTCCGAGCGGTTCGAGTTGGAAGTCGCCGCGCCGGAGACGACGAGCGCGCATTTGCCGAGCGGAACGTCGGCGACGTTGAAACTTGTTTCGAGCGATTCGCCGAGCTTCGAAACGCCGACGGTCGAGAAGAGTTGGACGCTCTCCGGAGCGGGGGAAGCGCGGCGTTTCCGATTCCGTCCGACGCTCGAATCGAACCGATATTGGCGCGTCGAGTGCGAGACGACCGGAACGACCGGCGCCGGGAGCGACGCGCTCGAATATTCGTTGGCGTATGTTTGCTGAAAGGGGGGCGCCGACGCCTGCGATTTTGCAACGGGTCGAGAACGACCCGATTTCCGAATCGATTCGCGCCCGGAACGCCGACGCGGCGGAGCGACTCGGCGCGTCGTTCGGGGCGTTTCGCGAAGACGACGTCGCGTTTTTAAAGTCGGTTCGAGCGCGAATCGCCGACGGGCTCGACGCGTCGTTCGACCGCGTTCTCGTTCTCGAACCGCGAGCGCTCCTTTATCCGAGCGGACTCGACCTCGAACGGGAACTCGACGCGCTCTTTGGAGACGAAACGACGTCGGTTCTTTGCGCGGCGGATTGCGCCGGGGAGCTTCAGCGCTGGAACCCGGGGCGTCCGAACGCGGCGCAACTTTACTTGAAGCGGACGGCGGACGCGGTCGCGTTTCTCGACGCGCTAATCGACGTCGCCGAACGCCGACGCCCGACGCGGCTTCGCGTCCAAAACGCGCTTTGGTCGTTGTCGGCGCCGACGCGGCGAACGGTCGAAGTCGTCCGCGACTATTGGCTTTTCGCGGCGCGTCGCGGGCGGCTGATTCGGAATTTTTACAACGCGCCGGACGCGGAAGTCGAACGCGAATTGGCGGCGATTTTTGGAGAAACGAAAGGAGAAGAAAATGACGGAACCGATTTTGTTGGACGCGGTTCTCTTGTTGGCGGAGTTGACGGAACGCCTCTTGACGGAGCCGCGAACGAAGGCGCTCCAAGCGGAGGCGCGAACGACGTTGAAGACGCTCGAAGCGTTGAACCTCTTGCCGCCGACGGAGGAAACGCCGGAAGCGACGGAAGCGGAAGCGCCGGAGCCGTTCCCGGAGAAGACGAAGGCGATTCCGAACGCGGCGTGATCGCGGAAGCGGAGCCGGTTAAGAAGAAGCGGACGACGCGCCGGAAGCGCAAAGACGACGGCGAATAAGCGGCGCCGCCGAAGGCGGTTTTATCCGCGCTGCCGCGCGAGTTCGGTTTCGTCTCCCGTTGGTCGACGGCGCTTTCGCCCAACTTTGTTTAACGGTTTTCCCGCCGTCGTCCGGACGCTTCGAACGCGGCGTCTCGACGATTGTGATTTAACCGACGTTCCGACGTTTCGACGGCGGTCGGCGGCGGGAAAACGTTTTTGAAAGGTTTAAGAAGATGAACGCGAGGGGAAACGTCGTCGCGGCGCCGCCGAGGGCGGTTTTATCCGCGCTTCCGCGCGAGTTCGGTTTCTTCGCTCCCGTTGGTCGCTTGATTTTTGAGCCCAACGGAGCGGAGCCGAGTTCGCGGGCGTTTTGAAGATTTTGGGGAGACAAGCGAATGAACGCGAGGGGAAACGTCGTCGCGGCGCCGCCGAGGGCCGTTTTATCCTCGCTTCCGCGCCGAGTTCGCGGGCGTTTTGAAGATTTTAAGGAGACAAGCGAATGAACGCGAGGGGAAACGTCGTCGCGGCGGCGTTTAGGAGCGGGTTGAGTTTCGCGGGCGTCGACGTGTTGGCGCGGCGCGGCGACGTCGCGAAGCGGTTGCGCGGCTTTTGCGTCGCGGGCGACCGGCTGGTCGTCGTCGACGCGAAGACGTACCGCGAGGCGGAAACGCGCGAGCTGGTCGTCGAGACGGAAGCGCTCGGCGAACTCTATCCGCCCCGTCCGCGCGACCGGTTCGAACTCGACGACGGGAACGGCGCCCGGGTTTACTCGGCGTTCGCGGAGGCGGACGCGGGACTTTGGCGGTTTTGGAACGGCGACCCGCGTTTCGTCGTCGCGAAGATCGTCGAGAGCGAAACGGAAGGGGGGACGCGATGAGCGAAGGGAACGTTAAAAACGCCGGAAACGTCGGAAACGCCGGGCTTGGAACGGTCGGGATGGCCGACGCGCTCGTCCGCTTTTTGTCGGCGCGCTTTCCGGAACTCGCCGTTTGGCGAACGTATCTCGGACGCGACGAGCCGACGACCGGCGCGCGGTTGGCCGTCGTTCCGGAGTCGTTCGCGTTGGAGCCGTTAAGCCGAAGCGGGCGAGGCGGCGCGCGGTTTTGGCGGTCGGTTGTTTGTCGGCTCGTCCTGCTGAAAGACTTCGCCGCGTCGACGACCGGAGAGGCGACTTTCGCGCCCCTCGCCGAAGTCGACCCGTTGATCGCGACGCTCGACGCGATCGCGGCGGCGCTGACCGAAGCGGTCGTCGTCGACGAAACGAGCGGAGCGACCGCGCGGCTTTACGCGAAGGAAACGGAGCCGGAGCCGCTTTACGACGAAACGGAGCTTCTCGCCGGGCGGTTCCTCGGAAGCGTTCGCGTCGCGATCAGCGAAAAGGTCGAGCGGGGGGCGGGCGTTGGCTAAGGTTCGCGGTTCGACCGCCGGGCTCCGCAAGGCGCTCGACGCTTGCGAAAAGAAGGCGGACGCGCTTTTAAAGGCGTCGACCGAAGCGGAGGCGAAGCGGGCGTTGAAGGAATGGCGCGCGATGTTTTCGGCCGCCGGGAAACGTCGAACGCTCAAACGGGCGAAGCCGAAGGAGAATCCGTTTTTCGTTTGGCAAGTCCGGAGCGGACGCGTCGAGAAGATCGGGACGGTCAAGGAATTTAAGAAAGCGGTTCGAAAGGAGCGGCGCAAAGGCGGGTTCGGCGGCGTCGAAGTCGGCGCGCTGTCGCGAACGCGAGAGCGTCGTTTCGAGGCGCGCAAAGCCGCCGCCGAAGCGAGTTCCGGCAAAAAAGCGAAGTCGACCGCTTGGCTGGACGCGGCGCTGAAAGACGGGTTCGACGGATACGTCAAGGAGAGCGCGGCGGCGCCGGGCGACTTCCCGATCACTTGGAAATATCCGGCGAAAGCGGGGCGGCGGAACATTCCGGACTATTACCTGCGTTCGTCGATGAAGCTAAATCGCGTCGACGCGACGACTTGGGAACTCGTCTTGAAACCGTTCTTTAAGAGCGGCGAGGGGAAAAACGTCCTCAAAACGTTGGAACTCGGCGGAACCGTTCGGCGCAAGCGGCGGCGCAAGTTGGTCGGGTATACGGTCGTTTATTACCGACTGAACGCGGCGGGCAAGAGCGCGTCGAAGCGAAAGAAATACGGGACGCCGGGGCGCGAATACGGGCGAGCGCGGCGGCGAATCGTCCCGCGTTACGCGACGCCGGTTTCGACCGTTTCGGTCGTCGCGCGACCGTTTTTGAAGGCGCTCAAAGAACGGCTCGATCGGGACTGACCGCTCGAAACTTGGGGGAAAATCGCTTTGTCGCGACCGTCGCGCCGGAGCGGTTAAATCGATTGAAAGAAAGAAGGGGGAAACGATGGCAAGACTGGGAATCGACGCGACGCTGACCTTTATGGACGGCGACCAAGAAATTTCCGGCGCGGGAATCAAAGATTTGTCGCTGGAAATCGCGGGGGAAGAGGTTCAAATTTCTTCGCGCGGATTCGATTTTAAGCGGTATTTGGAGGGACAGCGCGACGCGCCGATCGATTTTACGGCGGAGGCGGACGCGGCTTGCGTTCCGTTCCTCTTGGGGAAATGGGCGAAGCGGGAGAATGTCCAAACGACTTTCACGTCGGCGTCGGGCGACGTTTTTACCGGAACGTTTATCGTTACGAAGCCGGGCTTCGCGTCGCCGGTTTCGGGCGAAGAGGAAATTTCGTTCTCGCTCCGCTTGAGCGCGACCGCGTCCATCGACGAACAGCCGACGTTTACGCCGCGCGTCGCCGCTTGACGAAGAGATAGCGAACGAAGTAACGAAAAAAGGGGGATAAAATGAAAATTTTCAAGGACGCGAACGGCGGGGAATGGTCGTTCGAGTTGACGGCGTTCGAGTTCAAGCGGACGCGCGACAAGTTCGGCGATTTGCTCGACCCGGATTATTGTTACAACAAGACGCGGGACGCGGTTTTTTTGGTCGACCTGCTTTTCGAGTTGGTCGGCGAACAGGCGGCGAAGCGCGGAATCGACGCGGCGGCGTTCGCTCGGCTCTTCAAAGGGGACGCGGTCGACGAGGCGCGCCGAGCGTTTTTGGAGGAGTACGTCGCTTTTTTCCCGAGCCGCGCTCGCGAACGGTTGAGCGAGACGATCGCGAAGATCGATCGGGGGCGCGAGTTGACGGCGATCGTCGGCGCGGCGAACCTTGCGAAGGAGACGGAGAAGCTCGCGAAGAAAGCGGGAATCCTTGCGAAAGGAACGGCGGAGAAACTCGAGCGGAGCGTTTCCGGCGACTTATCTTCGAACTTGCCGGAATCGCCGGACTCGATCCCGACCGACGAACGCTCCGAGAATTAAGCGTCGCGGCGCAAGCGCGTCGTCGCGACGAGTGGAGTCGAACGGCGTCGGCCCTGTCGCTCTTTTACTCGGCGAATCGCGGCAAAAACGGCCCGAAACTGGCGACGCGCGACTTTACGCCGCCCGACTTGCTCGAAGCCGGCGACGCCGTGTCGCGACGTAAAAAGATCGTCGCGAAGATACCGCTTTCGGCGGTCGCGGCGGCGTTCGGCGCGAAAGTCGTCGAGCGCCGGTCGCCGGACGCTTGAAACGTCGCGGCGCGAAAAAAAGCCGCTCGACGGAAAACGTCGGGCGGCTCGCGGTTAGCTTAGCCAACGATGAAACGGAAAGCTAACGAGATAGGCGACAAGGAACGAAGGAATCGGGTGAACGAAAAACGCGATAAACGGCCAAACGTCGCCGACGTGATACTTGAAACTTTTCGACAGGGCGCCGGGAAGCCAAAACGTTAAAAACGCGCCGACGGCGTAGCCGAGATAAAACGATCCGAACGCGACGCAGGTCATACCGTCGTTGAAAACGCCGTCGATTCCGGCGTCGAAGACGTAAGAAAACGTCGCGAGCGCCAAAACGTAAAGCAAAAAAACAACGAAAAGAACGCGCGCAGCGTTAAGCGCGAACGCGAATTTGACGGACATAACGCGACCTCCTATCGTCTATTATAGGCGCCGTCGCGCTTGCGTCAAGCGGACGATGGAAAAAGACGGGAAAACGAATGAGCGAAACGAAAATTAATTCCGACGGCTCCGCGACGCTGACAATCTCCGGAAGCTCCGCGCCGCTCGAAAAAGCGCTCGACTCGGCGTTAAAAGCGCTCGACGGCTTCGTGAAGTCGGCGTCGCAAGCGTTGGCGGCGTTTGACGCTTACGCGGCCAAAGGACTCGAAGGGGTTGCGTCGACGTTCGACAAGGCGTTCGGCGGGATTCGACGGCAAACGGAGATTTTCGTTCAAGATTTGCGTTCGGCGACGCGCGGCGTCGGCGACGAGCTGAAACCGCTTGCCGAAGCGGCGCGGGACGCGTTCGGTTCCGGCGGGCGTTCGAAACCGCCGAAGTCGCCTAGCGCGTCGCCGCCGAACGATGAAACGCCCAAACCGGGCAAGCCGTCGAGAAAAGTCGACGTTAGTTCGATTTCGGCGGCGTTCAACGCGGCGACGCTTGGCGCGCTGAAAGGCGGGGCGCAATACGCGCTCGAATCGGTCGTCGGGCTCGGCGACGCGCTCGATAAAATGTCGAAGCGAACCGGTTTCGGCGTCGAAGCGTTGTCGACGCTTTCTTACGCGGCGACGCAGTGCGGGACGGACGTCGAAACGGTCGAAGGCGCGATTCGCGGGTATCAGTCGGTTTTGGCCGACGCGGCGGAGAAGTTGAGTCGACTCAGACTCGACGCCGCCAAGTTGGTCGCTTTGTCGCCGGAAGAGCAACTTCGAGCGCTTTTCGACGCGTTGGGGCGAATCGAAGACCCGACGCGTCGGGCCGCCGCCGCGATGGAGATAATGGGAGACGACGGCGCGAAGCTCGGCCCGATTTTCGCCGACGGAACGGCGACGCTCGACGCGTTCGCCGCCGAAGCGCGCGAAGTCGGGGCGGTTATGTCCGGCGAGCAAGCCGCCGCGTCGGCGGAGCTTGCGTCGGCGACGAACCGGCTGAAAGGTTCGCTTCAAGGCGTCGCCGTTCAACTGGGCGGCGCGCTTTTGCCCGCGCTTCGGCGGGGCGCGGAAGCGTTGACGGCGTTAGTTCGAGGGTTCGGCGAGTTTGCGACGGCGCGTCCGGAAGTCGTTCAAGGGCTGGCGGAGTTTGCCGCGCTCTCCGCGTCCGCGTTTGGGACGGGATGCGTCGTCAAACGTTTGGCGGAGTACGGCGCGGCGTTTCTGGGGCTCGTTCCGAAGGTCGCGGCGGCGTCGAAAGCGCTTTTGGCGTTCGCGGCGACGAACCCGGTCGCGACGTTCGTCGCGTTGACGGCGGCGGTCGGCGGATATTTCGCCGTTCGCGACGCGGCGTTTGGCGGCAAGGCGTCTTGGAGCGACGAAGCGGCGGGGATTCTCGAAGCCGGGAACGCGATGCGAACCCAAGACGAACAGCGGCTCGCGCGGCTTCAAGAGTTGGCCGAGAAGCAGGCGCTGACGAAGACCGAAATCGCCGAAGCGGTTAGCCTTGCCGCCGAGTTGAAGTCGCGGTACGGCGACGTCGGCGTCGAAGTCGACGCGCTGACCGGGAAGATTAAAATCGCCGCCGGAGCGCAAGCGGAGCTGAATCGTCGGATGCTTGCGGCGAAGCGCAAGGAGACCGAAGCGGCGTTGGCCGAAGCAAAAGCGAACGGCGCCGACGGCGTAATCGAGCGCAAAATCGCCGACGAAGAAGTCGGTTGGGACGAGGCGCTGATCGGCAAAAAACGCGGGCAAACTTGGGGCGACTACTTTACGTCCTGGGACGGCTGGTACGACTCGACGGCGGATTTGAAGGTCGCGATCGCAAGCGGCGACAAGAATTACCAAGCGAAAGTCGCGGCGGCGAAAGCGGCGAACGCGGCGGAAATCGAGAAGCTCGAAGCGGAGTTGGCCGGGCTCGACGCCGTCTTGAACGCTCCGGAGGAAACGGCGACCGACTCGGGAACGGGGGGCGGATCGAGCGGCGAAGCGAACGCGGCAAGTTCTGAAACGGTCGCGGCGAAGGAGGCGGAGGCGAAAGCGGTCGAAGACTTGAACGCTCGGATCGCGAAGGCGGAGGAAGACCGGGCGGCGCGGGAAATGTCGGCGTCGAAGCGTCGAATCGAAGCGATCAAGAAAGAGACGAAGGCGCTGACCGACGCGATCGACGCTCGGCTCGAAGCGTTGCGCGCGTCGGCGTCGACCGAGGACGATTTCGCCGAAATTCACCGGCTCGAAACCGCGAAGGCCGGAATCGAGGCGGACGGGAAAGCGCGCGTCGCCGACGTCGAGAAAGAGGAAGCGGACAAAAAAGACGCGGAGCGCGAGCGGCTGAACGACCAAATCGCGGCGGAAGAGGAGCGCGTCGCCGACGAGTCGCGAACCGACGAAGAGCGGCGGCTCGCTCAAATCGACAAGGAGACGGCGGCGTATAAAGAGCTGTTAAGCAAAGCGTTGGCGTTGGCGGAGACGGAGGAGGAGCGCGCCGAGATTCAGGCGAAAATCGACGCCGCCGACGCGACCGCCAAGGAGCGCAAAGACGCCGTTCTCGCCGCGTCGAAGGCCGCCGAAGAAGAGGCGAAAGCGCGTCGCGAGCTTGCCGAAGTCGGGAACGACGCGTTCGGCGGCGAGGAAGACGCGGCGTCGTTTTTCGACTCGGTCGACGCCGGGGCGAACGTCGCGGCGCGAACCGTTTCGAGCGGCGCGACCTTTTCGGCGCTCGACGCGCAAAAGCTCGGCGCGAACAATCCGGCGGAGGAAAACGTCAAGGCGACGCTCCGGACGAACGAACTGCTCGGCGGTATTGTCGCGCGGATGGACGAGTTCGATTTCACGCTAAGGGCGGCGTAAAATAAGGGGAAACGATTTTGGCGAACGTCGTTAAATTCAGTTTCGAACCGACGTTAGGGGGCGAGTCGGTCGAAACGAACTTTCGGGAGTCGGCGGAGAATCGGGCGCGGTCGACGCGTTCCTTCGACGTCGTTTGCGTCTCCGGCGTCGCGACGACGGCGCAGGCTTACGCGGCGGCTCGGGGACACGTCGCGGCGGCGTTTCCGCGCGATATTTTCGGGAACCCGATCGCGTCGATTTCGCTCGCAGAAACGACGGCCGCGAACCGCGCTTGGAAGTTCGAAGCGCGGTACTCGTCGAAAGCGGAGGTTCCGAAAGATTGGTACGATTACTGTTACGTCGATTCTTACGACGGTTCGAGCGAGTCGGCGACGCGAACGCAAAGTCTCGGAACGCGAATCTTTCCGGCGCCGGACGGTTGCGCGGTCGATTACGGCGGCGCGATCGACGTCGCGGACGGCGTCGCGCGGGGCGTTCAAATCGCGTCGCCGATCGACCGCTTTTCGGTGCGTTTGCGCTTGAAACATACGCCGGAGCGGTTGGCGTACCTACGGAGCTTGGGCGCGTACCGGCAAAAGACGAACGCGGCGCCCTTTTGGGAGTACGGCCCGGGCGAGGTTCTTTTTGAGTCGTACAACTTTGCGCTGGCCGGAGTCGCGGACGACGGAAGCTTCGCGAACGCTTATTTCGACGGTCGGCTCAACTTCGCGGCGCGCCGGGCGGAGCCGACGAATATCGACGGCGCGAAGTTCGTAAAGGGCGGTTGGGAAGCGGTTTGGGCGTTGAAAGTCGAGACGGACGGCGCCGACGGTCGCAGGCGCTTGAAGACGCTTTGCGCTTACGCCGAAACGGTTTACCCGAGCGTCGACTTCGACGAGCTGAAACTGGCGCGCTTGGGTTTCGAAAGCTGAAAAAAGAGGGACGGGGATAAAATGCGCAACGCCAATAGGTTTTATCGCGGGCCGCGACCGCGCGGCTCCGGGCCCGAGCTTCCGCTCGAATTCGGTTTCCTCGCTCCCGTTGGTCGCTAACTTATTAGGACGATTAGTTTTGAGGTTTTAAAATGCGCAACGCCAATAGGTTTTATCGCGGCGAGCCGTTGACTGCGGCGCGGCTGAACGACTTGGTCGAAGCGGCGAACCGTTTCGGCTCCGGCGACGCGACCGGGCGGCGTCCGGTTCGAACGTTGACCGTTAAGAACGAAAGCGGCGCGGTCGTCCCGCGTTTCGGAACGCTCGAAGTTTCCGGCTTTTGGCGACCTGCCACGACGCGCGACGAAGCGGTCGAGCGGTTCGCCGCGTCCGGAATCGAGTTGACCGGAACGACGCCGACCGGTTCCGCCGACGCGTTTCTCGTCGTCGCGACCGAGCCGATTCCGCCCGGCGAGTTCGGGCCCGTCGCGGCGGCGACCGGAACCGCGTTTCTCGCCGAAGTCGTCGGCGCGAACGACGGCGCGTCGCTTGGGTTTGCGGCGCCCGCGACCGACGCCGCGAACGCCGGAAAGCTCGTCGCGTCGGGAAGCGGCCCGTTCCGAATCGTCGCGCGCTCCGATTCCGGCGTTTGCCTCTTAACGCCGGTTCTTGAGACGGTCGACCCGTTCGTTATCGACTACGTCGAGCGACAGCCGTCGTGTCCGACCGGCTCGTATATCTCGAATCGAACTTGGGTTAACGAATACACGCCGAACGGGTTGAAGTGTTACCTTTGTTACTGCGACCTTTACGACGACAAAAACGCGACGCTCGGCGACCTCTTCGCAAAAAAACTTCGTTGGGACGTAACGGCGCGCGACTGGGCCGGAACGCATGTAAGCGGCGGGCCCGGCGAGTTTTATTACCCGGGAAGTTCGACCGTTTTGACGCCGGTCTGTTGCGGAATTCAAGCGACGATTTTAACCGGTTCCGAATACGTCGCCGACGACGTCCGGACTTGGTCGTATCGCAACGGCTGGACGTCGAAACCGCCGCTGACCGGGCGCGCGTTTTTCCCGTTCCCGATAAAGCTGGAGTTCGCGCTTTCTTGGAACGACGCCGAAGACGAGCGGGCGTTTTTTAACCCGTATCGAGCCGCTTTCGACAACGACTCCGACGCCGAAACGATTCGCTTTGTTATCGATCATCCGCGTCGACATTTTGCGACGCTCGACGACGTTCCGGACGTTTTTTTCTTGCCGGGACTGCGCGGCAAGTCGATTCAACTTCTTTGCCCGGTATGTTACGTTCCGAAACAAACGGAGTATATTTTCGATTTTAAAACGACTTACAAAACGGACGACGCCTTTCGGTTCGCCTTGGAGACGCGACCGTTCAAGACGGCTCCGGGCGATAGGTATTGCGAGAAACGTTGGGAGGCCGCCGGAACGCCGCCGGACGCTTTGTATTCGGCGGTCGCGATCGGTCCTAAATCGACGCGGTTCACAAACAAACTTTTTACCGCGTCGACGCGACCGGCGACGCCCGCGAACTTCGCGGTTTCGGTCGACGGCGCGACGGTTTCCTTTACTTGGGGAGCGCGGCAATACGCGGCGTCGTATCCGTTGCGGATTGAGAACTTGGCGGGAAAAATCGTCGCCGCTTGGGCTCCGACGACGACCGCCGCGACTTGGACGGCGTCCGAAAGCGGCGATTACGTCGCGTTCCTCGCCGCCGCCGACGCCGCCGGTTTGCGTTCCGAGGAAACGAGCGTCGCGTTTTCGGTCGACGTTCCGAAAGCGTAAACGCCGAAAGATAAGGGGGAAAATTAGAGGGGAAAAATGACGGAAGGGAATTGGGACGTTTCAGACGTCGACGCGGAGTTTGTCGACGTTCCGTTGGGGAGCGTTTGGACGGCGGCGGACGGGTCGCGGTACCGTTGCGTCGGCGGCGGGTGCGGTCGCTGCGCGTTTTTGCGGCCGCCGATTCGCGTCGGTAAAACCGGCGTTGAAACGACTTGCGCGAACCAAGTCGACGCGGATTTGAACGGCGGGCCGCGACTCGCTTGCTTTCCGTTCGAGCGTCGCGACGGCGTCGGCGTCCGCTTCGAACGTATTGAAGCGCCGGAACCAGCGGGAAGCGACGCGGCGAAGCCGAAACGCAAGTCGCGCGTCGGCGGTCGGTTGCAAGGCGTCGCGGCTTGGTTTGCGGAGCGTTGGAACGAGGAGCCGGGGAGCGTCGTTTTGGCGGTCGCCGCGTTCGTTTGGCTCGCGCTTGTCGCCGCGAAGTTTTTCGGTTGACGCGTCGCAAGTCGAGCGTCGACGGTTGTTTGCGATTGGCCGTTTTTGACGGCGCTTATGGGGCCGCGCCGGTCGGACGGGGCAATTTTTGGGGGAAGAATCAACAAAAAATGGGGGAGAAAATGGAGAGGAAAATTCGGAAGCGTTACAAGCGGGCGCGGGCGAGTTGGAAACGCGCGGCGGCGAAGTCGGCGAAAGCGGAAACGTCGAAACGGCGGTCGGTTGCGTTGGTCGCGTTGGTTTTGGCGGCTCTTGCGACGTTGGGGAGCGTCGCCGGGGTCGCGTCGGGAGCGGAACCGCCGTTGCGACCGGTCGTAACGATGGACGACGCGCACCGTTGCGCTTTCCGCGTCGTCGCGTCGTCGAACGGCTCGACCGCGACGCAGGTCGGGAGCGGAACGACGATCGCGCGGCTGAAAAACGAATGGCTCGGCGCGACAAACGCTCACGTCGTCGACGGTTGCGGCGTTTTCGCGATGCAGTATTTCGGCGACGGGCGGCCCGTTTGCGTCGACGCGAAGCTCGTCGGGAAGTGGCGCGACTCGTCGCAAGGACTCGATTTCGCGCTCCTTGCCGCGTCGCGTTCGGCGCTCGACGCGTACAATCCGCCGGTCGCTCCGCTCGCGCCGCCGGAGCGGGCCCGACTCGACGCCGCGTCGCCGATTTTGTCGGTCGGCTGTCCGGAAGCCCGAGAACCGCAGGCTTGGAAGGGGCGCGTAACCGGCCAATTTGGGGAAGTTCGGCAATTCAAACCGGCGCCGCTCCAAGGTCAAAGCGGTTCCGGAATCTTGCAATTTTCGCCCGAAACCGGCGTTTACGAGACCCGGGCGCTCGTTACGTACCGAACCGACCCGAGCGCGTTGAAGGACGCCGATTTCGACGCGGCGGAGGGGGGCGCGCTCGAGTTCGCGCTCCTTTACGACGCGCTAAACGGCGGCGGACGCGGGAGTTCCGGCGGCGTTCCGGTTCCGCGTCCGCGAACGTCGGCGGTCGACGCGACGGGGCGGCTTCCGTTCGTTCCTTGCGTCGCGGCGTCGCCGAGCGGGTTCGAAACGGCGCTTTGGCGTTCGAGCGACGCGGAGGCGAAGACGACGGCGCAAACGTCGGAAACGCCGAGCGCGGAGGCGGCGACGAAGCCGCTTCTGCTTTACTTCCGTTCCGACGATTGCGCGCCTTGTCGTTCGACGACGCCGCTTGTCGAAGAGTTCGCGCGGAAGGGTTGGCCGGTTAGAATCTTGAATATCGGCGACGCGGAGGGGGGACGCGCTTGGCGGGCGTACGGGTTCCGGCTCGTTCCGGCGTTCGCGTTCGTCGAACTCGACGCGTCGGGCGACTGGTTCGCGACGCTCGACGTTTGGACGGGCGGGGCGGACGCGCGGCGTCGCATCGAGCGGAACTTCGCGGCGTTCAAGTCGCGAGACCCGACGCGGCCGCGTCCAAACCCGGCGCGCCCGGCGTCGCAAGCGGGGCCGAAGTTCGTTCCTTGCGTCGCGGCGGTCGAGTCGGAGGAAGCAGCGGAAACGGAAAAAACGGAAACGCCGTCGAAAAGCGACTTAACGAACGGCGCGGAAGAGCCGGAAGGCGACGCGGACGACGCGGCGCCGCTTGTCGCGGAGACGGTCGCGGCGGAACCGGGGGACGGGCCGACGCTTCCGGTCGAATTGGAGGAGGCGCGACTTCCGGCGGTCGCGGTCGGCGGCGAGTTCGGGCCGGACTTCGAACCGTCGACGGCGGCGGAGGCGCTCGAAGCGTTCGCGTCGGGCTGGTCGCCCTTTCGACCGGGCGCGGGGGGCGTTCCGGAACCGCGCGGCGACGCGGCGGCCGACGGTTCCGGCGACGTCGGCGGTTCGACCGATTCGACGGCGGGGCTGATCGGCGGCGCGATCGAGCGGACGGCGCGGGAGAAGGTCGAGGCGTTGGCGGCGGAGCTGGAAAAAGCGGCGCGGGAGCGAATCGACGCGGTCGCCGGAGAGTTGGAGGCGGCGGCGCGAGCGAAGGCGGAGGCGTTGGCGGCGGAGGTCGAGGAGGCGGCGCGAGCGGAGATCGACGAGCTTTCGCTGGCGGTCGCTATGTCGGCGACGGCCTTAATCGGCGGCGTCGAGCAAGAGGCGACGGCGAAGGTCGCGTCGGCGGTCGACGGCTTGAAGCGTCGCGCCGGAGCGGCGTTGGCGGCGATCGGCGTTTGGGGCGCGTTCGCGGCGGGCGCTTGGTATTGGCTCGTCCGCGGCTTAGCGAAGTGTTGGGGAAGCGCGCCGAAGTACCGCCTCGTCCGAGAAAACAACGAAACTTCGCAAGCGTCGACCGTTGGGAGCGACTAAAAGTAAAAAGTTGAACGGCGGACGTTTGGGGGAGCGCGTTAAAAGCGCCCCCCTTTTCTTTTGGGGGACGACGCGTTATACTCTATTGTGCGCGGAGACCGTTTCGGCGGTCGTTTTTGTATCTGTTTGTATCTGTTTTGGACTGAAACGAGGACTTTTTCGCGTTTTTTCTTGTTTTTAACAACTCGCTTAAAACGCGTTAAGTTTTTGATTTTTATGAAGTTGCGATAAAATTGCGAAGTTTGGACGCTAGCTTTGCAAGCCGGAGGTCGCCGGTTCGAACCCGGTTGGCTCCACTGCGATAAGTTGTTGTTTTGTAACGGTTTAGCGCTTGTTTTTCTCGCAAGAAATTTCGCGATTTTCAACGCGTTTTTCGTCCCGGGACGAAAAATGAAGGATCGATTGACTAAAATCTGTCGGCGCGCCGACCGAAACCTCGTCTACGTTACTCTTCGCGGGCGCAAAGTCTACCTCGGAAAATACGGTTCTCCGGTGTCTTACGCCGAGTACGAACGCGCGATCGCCGAGTATTTGACCGGCCCGGTCGTCGAAACCGGTCCCGATTGTCTTCTTTGCAAATTTGCCTCCGCTCTCCTCGCTCGCGATTATTACGTTAAAAACAACGGAAAGACCCGACGATTGCGGCGTATTTAACCGACGCGGCGACGGCGCGTTAACGCGATTGTTACAACGCCGTCGCGCAATGTTAAACAATGTAAAAAAAACGCCTCGATTTTAGCTTCGCGCGTCGAGAAAATCGCGACCCTCCGGCGAAGAGGGAAAGACGGCGAAACGGCGACGCGCGAACCGATAAAAAGGAAAGAACAAGCTTTACTCGACGACGTCGCCGAGAACGAGAATCGGACCGAACCAAACGTTGCGACCGTTGTACTTAGGTTCGGCGAGTTCCTTTTCCGGGTCGGCGAGGCGGAACGCGACCGGTTGACGACTCGGTTGCTCCGCGTCGATCTCGACCGTCGCTTCGTGAACGACGTTCGGGTCGAGACCGTCGGCGAGCGTCAGCGTCGCGAGGCGCCAGTACGTGCAGTAACTGTCGAAGCGCGGAATCGGATTGGTATGCGACTTGCCGTCGATCGTAACGCGGACTTGGCCGCCGTTCGGGCCTAAAACGTCGTAAATCTTGACTTGGGAGCCTTTAAAGCGGAACGTTAGTTTGGCGCCGGGTTCGTCCGACGTAAAGACGACGTCGCCGAGGCGCCTCTTCGTCCAAGAAAGGTGCGAGTCGGCGGGAAGCGGCTTCCAGTCGCCGGAGAGTTGCGACTCTTTGAGCGGAACCGATTTCGCGTTTTCGAAGTTGCCGTCGATAAACGACTTAGCGAGCTTGGCGGTTCGCGTCGACGGCGCGGGGAACGGCGTCGTTTTCGCTTGGGCGCGCATCTTGCGGAACGCGCCGCAAACGACTTTCGTGTAAATCTGGTGCCCGGCGTCGAGCGGGTGAACGCCGTCGGTCGAGAAGTGAATTTTGCCGTCCTCCGGTTTCTCGCTTTGATAGGTAAGTCGGCCTTTTTCGGCGAGTTGAACGACTGGAATGTTGAAGTCGAACGACGGAATCCCGTAAAATTCCGCAATTTGTTCTTGCGCCGAAACCGAACGCGGCGTCTTGCCGCTCTTGTAGTCGTTCTCGTGCCCGACGCGGTAAGTGTAAACGAAAACGACGTCGATCGACGGGTTGTAACGCCAAATTTGGCGGACGATTCCCTCGAACTGCTTCCAAATGTGTTCGGGGCCGGTTCCGCCGTCGTTGACCGCGAACTCGACGAAAATCAAGTCCGGGTCGTGTTTTAGGACGTCTTGACCCAAGCGGTAAACGCCGAGGTCGCTTCCGGTACCGCCGATCGCCGCGTCGACTTCCGAAAATTCCGAGTTCGGGAAAAGCTCCTTAAACTTCGCGAGCGTTTGGACGCGCCAACCGGACGCCGCGGTGATCGAGCCGCCGAAATAGGCGACGCGAACGGACGCGCCTTGTTCGACTTTGGCGAGAAAATTCGGGATTCCGTCGCGGAAGCGTTCGAGCGCCGGCGTCGCGACTTTAAATTCCGGTTTCGGCGGGGTTTGCGTCGCGTCGGAAAGCGGAGCGGCGAAAAGACGCGTCGACGGCGAAAAGTCGGCGCCGACGCCGGTTAAAACGAGCGACCCGACGGCCGCGGTCAAAAAGTCTCGGCGTTTCATCGGAAAAACTCCTTGCGCTAAAACGTTGAAATAACGGAGGATAAAACGAAAAACGCCGTCGCTTCGAAACCGAAACGGCGGCGGAAAAAGGAACGCGGTCAGCTGCGGTAAAGTCCGCGCGACTCGATGTAAGCGGCGACGACGTCGGGGGTTAGGAAGCGAACGCTCCGACCGGCGGCGACGCGCTGTCGAATCGCCGTCGAGGAAATTTCAAGCGCCGGCATCTCGACGACTTGGCGGCGGAACTCCTCGATGCGCGCCGGCGTCGCAATTTCGCGGAAAAGGTCGAAGTCCGGCGGCGGAAAACCGGCGCGGCGGGCGACGATCAGCGACGCGAGCCCGCAAATCTCTTGCGGACGCACCCAGCGCGGCAGGTCGTTGAACGTCTCCGAACCGACGATCAAAAAGAGTTCGTCGTCCGGGTAAGTTTCGCGGTAATAACGAAGCGTGTCGGCGGTGTAACTCGTGTTCGGAGAATCGATTTCGTATCGCCCGACTTCGAATTCCGGGTAGGGCGCGACCGCCGCTTCGAGCATCGCGAAACGGTCTTCGCCGCTCGTTCTGACGTTCTTTTGGTGCGGCGGAACGCCCAACGGGAGGAAAACGACGCGGTCGAGCCCCGCTTCGGCGCGCGCCGTCTCCGCTAAAAGAAGGTGCCCGAAGTGAACCGGGTCGAAACTGCCGCCGTAAATACCGCGTTTCATTGAAGTTGCGCTCCTTGGTTTCGCCTTCGACGCGACGCGGCGTCAAACGTCGGCGGCGCGCGAAGACGGAAGGTAACGGGAAAAGGGAGAAAGGCGTCGTCGCTTAACCGACCCCGTTAACGACGGCGTTTAACGTTGGAACGTAAACGCCGCCGTTAATGGGGTTGCGTCGGTCGCGAATCAGTCCGGAATGATCAAGCGCGACCCGCCGTTCGAGGAGCCGGAGTCGGAACCGGGCGTCCAAAGGCCGCTCGACTTTTCCTCTTGCGCCGGGGCTTGCGGAGCGTCGAACGGCGACGGAGCGCCGCCGAACGGAGAGGCCGAGGCCGCGCCGCCTTGCGCTTGCGCTTGACGACGGTACGCGGCTTCCGCTTGCGCTTGCATTTGCGCCGCCGAGTTCAAGCGAGCGAAGAACTCTTGCAGCGTTTGAACCGCTTGTCGGTCGTCTTGGTGTTCGGTAAAGACGTGTTGCGCCAAGTCGCGGAGCTTGTCGTATTCTTGGCGATGGAAGCGCGTCATGAACTCCAGAACGTTCCACTGCGCGTCCGGTTGACCGACCGACGCGGCGTATTCGGTCGCTTCGGCGATCAACTCGAGCGCTTTGTCCGAATCTTGCGCCAAAACGGCGGCGTCGACGAGAATCGAATAAGCGATCGCGCGAGCTTCGTACTCCATTTCGCCGCTCGGACGGGTCAGCGTTTCGCGAGCGAACTTTTCCTTAACGTCGCGAGGCGCGACAAGATTCGCGATTTGAAGGAGTTCGACGAGCGCGTCGGTGCGGAAAGCGTCGACCGTAAGGCGGCCCCAACGCCAAAGCGGGACGCGGCGGAAGAAGGCGAGCGTTTCCTCTTTCGACGCGAACGAGGCCGGCGGAACGATCGGTTCCGGCGCGGAAAGACCCGCTTTCGTCCGCAAAACCGACATAACCCTATCGGCAAATTCCGGCGTGAAGGTCGAGCCGACGACGCGAACCAACGCTTCAACGCGGCGCGAACCGTTCTCGGCGGCGAGCGTTTCTTTCGGGGAAACGCCGCCTAAAATCTTGTAGGGATGTTCGAACCAATTGTCGGCGAAGACGTTAAGGTGTTCGTCGAAGAGCGCTTCGACCGTCGCTTGCGAAATCGGGGCGCCGTCGCGGAATTGGAAACGCGGCGTCGATTCGTTCGTCGTCCAAAGAACGGTCGTGTCTTGCGGTTCTTCCGACTCGAGCGGGGGCAACGCGCCGAGAATTTCGGTCAGCGCCGCTTCGACGCGAGCCGTTTCGCTCGGGAGCGCGTAAGTTTCGATGCGCGCTTCGCGGTCGGTTTGCTTGCCGAAGAGGAACGCGAAGGCGAATTGCGTCGGAACTTCCGCGAGCGTAAGGTTTTCCGTCTTTTCCGAGAGCGGGCCGGTCAGCAGGTTGAAGGTCGCTTTCGGCGGAACCTCCAAGTGAGCGACCGCGGCGCGGAGGCGGGGATTCGCGAGCAAAATTCGGGACGAGAGGATTTTTTCGAACGCGGCGTCGAAGTCGGTTAGCGTATACGTCCGCTTGACGGTCGTTTCGACGTCGTCCCAAGTCGGAACGGCGCGGAGGAATTGGAACGTTTCCATATCGATCGCGTCTTCGGCGTCGACGTTCGGCGACGCGAGGTAACGCTCGATGTAAGCGCGCCCGACTTCCTCTTCGGCGAACCAAAGGACGAGAATTCCGAGGTTGCGGAAGAGATTCGGCCAACTTTCGCCGAGCGGAAGGAGCGATTCGAGAATCGCGCGACCCTTTTTCCAACAACCGCGAGCGATCAGGCGCGCCGCTTCGTCGTATTCGACTTTTTTCTCGAAGTCGGCGGGCGCTTCGAGGTCGAAGACTTGCTCTTTCAGCATCAGCGGAACCGTTTCGGCGCCGAGGCAGCGGTAAAGGAACTCGTTCGACGCTTGGTCTTGCGGCGCGAACGCTTGGAGCTGTTTCGCGACGGCGATCGCCGGGTAAAGTCGACCGTTTTCGTAGAAACTAACGCCGACGGTCAACATCGCTTGGACGATCGCGACCGGGAATTGGTCGCCTTCGACGTTTTCGATCGCGTCGATAAGGGCCGAAACGGCTTCTTGCGGTTTGTCGAGGAGCGCGGCGGAAATTGCGAGCTCCGTGTGCGCGACGACGTTTTTCGGCTCGCGAGCGGCGAACGCGACGGCGGTTTCGTACGCTTGCTCCCAAAGCCCGATCATCCGTTGGAACAAGCACTTCGCTTCGGTCAAGCAGGCGCAGTCCGGGCGCGATTTTTCGAGGTTTTCGACGAAAGCGAGACCCGCGGCGAACTGTTCGCCTTCGAGGAACGCGTCGATTTGTTCCAAGTCTTTGACGTGATCCGGGCAGCAGAATTTGATTTTCTTCCCGCGACCGCCGGGGCAGAGGGAGTAGAGGTCGATGGCCATTGACGCAATCTTTCCAAACGTGTTTCAAACGGTTGTTCGTAAAATTCGGTCGGGACGCTCGAACGGCGCCGCCGCGCGCTCGACGGCGAAAACGCGTCGACGCTTTCTTCTATTTTAGCTCAAGCCGGGCTAAATTTCGAGGGGGAAGCGCGAAAAATCGACGAAAAAGCGCAAAAAAGCTCGAAAAACGTCGGAACGTTTGATATTTTTGAAAAACGTTGAGGTAAATCGGCGCCGAACGACGGAAAAGAGCGAGAAAAAGGACGCGTCGAGGAAGAGCGAAGAAGAGCGAACACCGACGCGCAAGAAATAGAAAAAGCTCCGACGTTCGGCTCGGCGAAAAAAGCGAGCGAACGTCGGAACGAAATTGAACTAAATTCCGGAATTAACGGGAATTAGATGCGCGGGTGAACGCCGCCGGCGACGCGGTACGGGAGTCCTTGAATGCGGAGGAAACCGGTCGCGTCGTTTTGGTTGTAGTCGCCGCCGCCTTCCATCGTCGCGATCCCTTCGTCGTAGAGCGAGTTCGGGCTCGTGCGACCGTTCAGGATGATGTTGCCCTTGTAAAGTTTCAAGGAAACTTCGCCCGTCGTCCACTTGTGCGCTTCTTTGATCATCGCGAGGAACATATCCATCTTGACGCTGTACCAGAAGCCGTAGTAGATCAATTCGGCGACTTCCGGCGCCAAACGGTCGCGCAGACGCATCGCTTCGCGTTCCATCGTCAGCTGTTCGATGTAACGCAAGGCGTCGTAGAGAATCGTCATACCCGGCGCTTCGTAAACGCCGCGGCTCTTCATACCGACGAAGCGGTTTTCGACCATATCGATGATGCCGATCCCGTTGCGACCGCCGATTTTGTTCAGCGCGTCCATAATCTCGTAAGCGCTCATCGTTTGGCCGTTAACGGCGACCGGAACGCCTTGCTCGAAACGGATAACGACTTCTTCTTCGGCGTCCGGCGCGGTTTTCGGCGTGTTTTCGCAAATGCCGAATTCGACCGTTTCCATCCCGTTGACGTTCAGGTCTTCGAGCTTGCCGGCTTCGTAGCTGATGTGAAGGCAGTTTTCGTCCGACGAATACGGCTTCGCGATCGACGCTTTGACCGGAATGTTTTTCGCTTCGCAGTAGTTGATCATTTCGGTGCGGCCCGGGAAGAGTTCGCGGAACTCGTCCATACGCCACGGAGCAAGGATTTCGATACTCGGGTCGAGCGCTTCGGCGGCGAGTTGGAAACGGCATTGGTCGTTCCCTTTGCCGGTGGCGCCGTGAACGTAAACCGTCGCGCCGACTTCTTTCGCGACTTCGAGGATTTTCTTCGAGATCAGCGGGCGAGCGAGCGACGTGCCGAGGAGGTAAACGCCTTCGTACTTCGCTTGCCATTGGATCGCCGGGAAGGCGAAGTCGCGGCAGACTTCCTCTTTAACGTCGATGAAACGGACGGACGTCGCGCCGATGTTAATCGCCTTTTGACGGATTTCTTCGCGATTTTCGCTCGGTTGACCCAAGTCGACGTAAACGGCGTGGACTTCGTAACCTTTGTCCAGCAACCAACCCAAGATGACCGACGTGTCCAAACCGCCGGAATACGCCAAAACGCACTTCTTCGACATAATCTCTCTCCGTTGTTTTCCGTTTTAAGGCCCGAGAGCGCGGGCGCGCCGGGTCGATTTTTAAAGACGCAAAGTAAACCTCTTATATATTACCTTCGACGGCGTTTTTTACAAGGGGGGGCGAACGTTTTTCCGCGTCTTTTTTCCGTTTTTCTCCGAACGTTTGTCGGTTTGTTCCGGCGGAGCGGGGCGACGTCAATAATTTTCAAGCGGTTCGGCGAAGACCGACGGCCAAAGGGAGTCGCCGAAGTAAAATTGGGCGGCGAGGATCGCTCGTTTGGCCGGGTCGCGTTCGCGGTCGCCGAGTTCGCGGTTGGCGGCTTGAATCGCTTCGTTGTTAAAACTTTCCGGTTGGAGGAGCGTCATGCAGTGGTTGAAACGCTCGCGAATCGCCGGGTCGAGTTCGACTTCTTTCGGCGGTTCCCAACGTTCGTCGGCGGGGCGTTCGAAGATTTTGGGGAAGTGGACGCGCAGGTAAATCGCCTCTTGGAGGACGCGAGGGATTCGGCGTCGCGACGCGTCGGCGAGGGCGGTTTTTTCGGCGAGGTAAGCGTCGAAATGGCGGGCGAACGTCGGAAGGTCGCGCATTAGCAGGAGGGTCGCGAGGCGGGTTTCGCGTTCCGGAAGGGGGCGTTTCGCGAGGTCGTCCGTTTGAACGAGTTGATAACGGATATGGTCGACGCAGCGGGTTGTCGCGAAGTCGTCGACGTTCGGTTTTTGCGCGCGGACGGCGGCGAACGACGCGTCGAGTTCGGCGAGGCGGGCGTCGGAGAGCGTCGCTTGGCGCAGGTAGGACGTAAACGGCGATTTTTCGGCGCTTCGGGCGTCGAGGTAAGCCGCCAACTCCGCCGCTTTTTTCCGGTGAAAGAGCGTTCCTTGGAGGCGGTAAAGGTAGCGTTCGGCGACGGCGCGGCGGTCTTCGACGACGTTGCAGAGGGCGAGCGTCGAGGCGGCCCAAGCGCTCCGTTCGCGTTTGACGACGTAATTGTTCGACGCGACGCGCATCGCCGGGTTGACGGCGCCGTACTCGTAAAGGATTCGGTCGCCGCACATGCAGAAGGTCGTCGTTTGATAGTGTTGACGCGGACGCGTCGGCTTGATCGGGCGCAAATAAAGCTCGTCGGCGAGGCGGCCGAGTCGCGCTTGCGCCAAAACGCGGGCGGTAATCGTCGGGTTCGACGGCGCCGCGACGGTCGATTCGAGGCGAACGACCGCTTCCCAATCTTCGCGGTCGAGAGCGCGGGCGATTCCGCAAAGCGCCGCGAAGTCGGGGGAGTGAAAGGAGACGCGAACGACGACGAGCGCGAGCGTTAGGAGCGCGAGGGCGGAGATCGTCGCGGTCGAGTCGAGCGAAAACGCCGGGCGCGCGGGCTCGGCGTTTTGGGCGCTTTGCGCGGTTTGCGGCGTTTCGGGATTTTGCGCTTTTCGGGCTTTTTGCGTCGAGCGTCGCGGCGACGTCGGTTTTAACGGTCGTTGGGGTTGTTCCGACCGTTTCGGTTGAACGGCTTGCGGGGCGCGGTTTTCGGCGGTTCGACGGAGCGCGTCGAGGACGGCGACCGCGACGAAGTAGGCGAGAAGCGCGCCGAGAAAGGCGGCGTAAATTTGCTCCGTCGCCGCGTCGCGTTCCGAAACGGTTTCTTCGGCGAGTCCGGCGAGGTAAAGGGCGCCGAGCGTTCGCGCGGTTCCGGCGAAGAGCGGCCAATAGAGCGTCGGGACGGCGAGCGTCCAAAGAGCGAGCCCGGCGAGGCGTCGGCGGCGTTTTGCGTTGACTTTGTCGGTTTTGGCGGTTTTAGCGGCGTCGACGGGGCGCGTCGCTTCTTTTAGGAGGCAAAAGAGCGCGGCGAGGAGCGCGAAGACGCCGAAAATCGGGAAGGAAAGCGCGACGCCGAGCGTCAAGAACGCCGTTCGAGCGCGCTCTGATTTTAATGTGTCGAAAATCAATGCAAAAAGTAAAGCAAACGAATATTGGAAAACGAAGCTAAAAAGGAACGCGACGTCGAAATATTCGAAAACGTAATATTCGACGCTCGTGATTTGAATCGAAAGGAGGGCCGACGGAACGAACGACAACGGGAAGAGCCGCCCGGTTAACCGGAATAATCGCTCCGTTCCGAACTGGATAAAGGTTAAAAATCCGGCTAAAATCGCCGCGCCGAGCGCCGGGTAATAGAAAAATTGAACGAAAAACGCCGACAAGCGCAACGAAAGCTCCGCCGGGCGAACCGCGTCGGTCAAAAACGACCAACGCCAAAGGAATATGTCGAACCCTTGCGCGACGTAAAGGAAGTCGCCGTATCGAACGCCCCAAAACCAAAGGAAAAAGAGGAAAAACGCGAGGCGCGCGGCGAACGGGAACGAAACAAAGCGGCGGCGCGAGTCGGCGGACGTCGGCGAAACCGAGGTTGAAGTCGAACCGGAGAGCGGAGCGGAGGTCGGCGACATAACGGGAGTCCTTGCGATTCGGAGAAGGAAGGGCGAAAAGGCGGAGCGCGGCGGCGACGAGAACGGGAAGCGTCGAGCCGATAAAAGAAAACGACCCGACTTTCGACGGTTCCGGAGAAGCGGCGAAAGTCGGGATAAACGTTAGCGACGCGACGTCGCCGGGTGAATTTCGCGCGGAAGCGGGATCATTCTTCGCTCGAAAGTTCGATTTTGAGGTCTTTAGCGCCGCCTTCCGGGAGACTGAGCGTCAAACCGGACATATCGGCGCTTTTGTAATATTCCGGAATATCGGAAACGGCGGTCGGTTCCGGGCGATCCGGGAAGACTTCCGCGTGTCGTTTGCCGCCGCTTTCGTTGAGAATTTTTTGCTCTTCTTCGGTGTAAGCGTCTTCCCAGTGGGTTTTCGTAACGGTAACTTTGTATTCGCCCGGCGCGACGCCGTCGCCCGCTTGAAGGGTTTGGAAGACGAACTTGCCTTTGTCGTCCGACATCGCGCCCGCGCCGCGGGGGCCGACCGTCGTCGGAACCAAGGTGATCGAGGCGCCGGCCAACGGTTCGCCGTCGAGCGTGATGACGCCGGAGTAGTTGTCGAGGCCGTCGAGTTGCGGAGCGCCGCCGCAACCGGTCGAGACGAGGAGAGCCGCGCAGCAAGCGAGAGCGAGGGAAAGCAATTTTTTCATTTCGCGTCCTTTCGGATAAGAGGTGCGAGGTTAAATTTATCGTTAATTATACGTCGCGCTTTGTTAAAGGGAAGGGGCGGGAAAGAGCGACGTCGAAAAAAGGGCGCTCCGACGGTTCGAAGCGCCCGATTTTAACGGTTAAACGGATTGAACCGGTTCAACGCGTTCAGTTGACGTCGGTTTCGCCGCCGTCGCGGGAACCGAGCGCGCCCCAAACGCCGAAGCTGGACTTGCCGGAGCGTTTGCAAAGGCCGGTGTTGTCGCCGATCGTCGAGCCGGTCAGGTTGCCGCAGTCGATCGTTTCGCTGACGAAGCGGACGGAGCCGTCGACCATCGCGACGTTGACGCCGCCGCTGTGGTTCGACGAAGCGGAGAGGATACGGACGCTGACGCCGTCGTCGCCGACGCCGCCGATCGAGCAGTTCGGGGAGTTCGGCGGAAGGATCGTGCAGAACGTGCCGAACGGAAGTTGACCGTCGCCCCAACGCTTGCCGCGCGCTTGGTAGACGGTAACGTCGCTGCGATAGGACGTCGTATCGCCTTTGAGGTTGAGGCAGGTTTGCGGGTTGAAGCCGCTAAGTTCGCAGGAGTTGTGGCCGGTGCCGGCGCCGAAAACGTCGGAGCGGCTGCAGGCTTGACCGTTTTTGAACGTCGTGGCGCCGTTGACCGCGACGACCGTTTCGCTGAAGAGCGCGGTGTTCGACGTGCCGTCGGTGATCGACGCGAGGGGCGTCCAAGTTTTCGGTTGGAGCGCGCCGCGAGCGTAGTCGGTGCGACCGGAGGAACCGTTGACCCAACCCCATTCTTCCGTTTTCGGGCAGTAGTCGCCGTAGCTGCAGACGTAGCTGGCGGTGCGGTAGCCGTCGATAAGGTTTTTCGTGCCGCCGTCGGACGGGCATTGGTAGCCGTCGATTTGGATTTCTTTCAGGTCGGCGCCCGATTCCCAAAACTTAACGCCGTCGTTGTAATATTCCATCGCGAGGTTGTAAACCGCCGCTTGTTCGACGTAAGGGAGCAAGAAGACGCGGACGCCGTATTCGCGGGTAACGCCGGAACCGGGCGTCGCGCCCCAACAGTCTTGACCGAGCGGGAGCGTGTCGGCGTTCGCGTCGACGTAGTTCATCGTCGCAAGCGCGAGTTGTTTGACGTTGTTCGTGCATTGCATCCGACGGGCGGCTTCGCGAGCCGCTTGGACGGCCGGAAGGAGCAATCCGATGAGGATGCCGATGATGGCGATGACGACGAGGAGTTCGACGAGGGTAAAACCGACCTTACGCAGGTTGCCCCCCCCCCCTAATTTAACATTGGATTTCAACATAATTCTGCCTCGGAGTGTGGGAGTAAGTAAAATTTAGGGATTTTGACGAAGATTTGCGTCGCGACGAGGCCAACGGGAAACCGATCGGCGCAAAATCCCTTCGTTTATTAGTATACTTGAAGTTTGCGTTTTCCGCAAGGGGGAGCGCGGCGAACTTCCAATTTTTGGGCGCGGCAAGTCGTTGGAAACAATTGTGTTACACGGTGTGGCGGTCGCGGGCGGAAACGGGAAGGGGCGTCGGTTGGGCGGAAAGAACGCGTCGCGGCGGAGGTTAAGAAGAGAAGGGGAAGCGAAAAGAAACGCCGCGTCGGGAGAGGAGGCGGCGTCGAGGCGGAAAGGGCGAGGCGAACGAGCGCGGCGGTTACTTGGCGTCGCTCGTCAGTTCGAGTCGGAGCTTTTGCGTTCCGTCTTCCGGGAGGAGGAAGGTTAAGCCGGACGTTTCGGCGCGAGCGTAACGCTTCGAAATCGTCGAAACGACGGTCGGTTCCGGACGGTTCGGGAAGAGTTCGGCGGGGCTCTTGGCGTCGAAGCGGGCGAGCGCGTCGATTTCTTCGTCGGTATAAGGATTTTCGACGCGATATTTAGCGACCGTAACGCGGTAAACGCCGGGCGGCGGAGCGGTTCCGGCGAGCGTTGGGACGACGAAGCGAACGGAGCCGTCGACGAACGCGACGGCGAGAGAAATTAAGGGGATAGGAGGTTTTTGGGGGGAAATTTGATTATTTTAGCGAGAAACGAAAATCAAAATAAGACGAAAAACGGCGCGGCGACTTTTTCGGTCGCGGCGCCGTCGGGGATTGCGTCTCGGCGTTTAGCGTTCGGCGCTAAACGTTGGGGTTTAAGCGATTAGATGACGTCGGTTTCGCCGCCGTCGCGGGAGCCCGGCGCCGCCCCAAACGCCGAAGTTCGACTTGCCGGAGCGTTTGCCGAGGCCGGCGTCCTCGTCGACGGTCGAGCCGGTCGGCGGCGCGGTCGACCGGTTCGCCGACGAAAAAACGGCGTCGCGTCTTTTTCGGTCGCGGCGCCGTCGGGGATTGCGTTTCGGCGTTTAACGTTTGTCGCTAAACGTTGGGATTTAAGCGATTAGAGCGTGTCGGTTTCGCCGCCGTCGCGGGAGCCCATCGCGCCCCAAACGCCGAAGTTCGACTTGCCGGAGCGTTTGCAGAGACCGGTGTTGTCGCCGATCGTCGAGCCGGTCAGGTTGCCGCAGTCGACCGTTTCGCTAACGAAGCGGACGGAACCGTCGACCATTCCGACGTTGACGCCGCCGCTGTGATTCGACGTCGCGGTAAGAATCGTCGCTTGGTAGTCGCCCGATTCGCGACCGCAGGTCGGGGCGTTCGGCGGGAGAATCGTGTTGAACGCCCCGAAGATCGGTTGGCAGTCGTTCCAACGGAGGCAACGTTTATCCGAAACGCTGACGGAGCTTTGGAAGTCGCCGCCCGAGTCGCGCAAGTTGAGACAGGCTTGCGGGTTGAAACCGGATTTTTCGCAAGTGTTGTGCCCGGAGCCGCCGCCGAAAACGTCGCTGCGGTTGATCGCGTAACCGCCTTTGACTTTGCGGGTTCCGGCGGCGCCGACGATCGCTTCGCTGACGAGCGCGGTGTTCGACGTGCCGTCGGTGAGCGACGAGAGGTTCGTCCAAGTTTTCGGTTGGAGCGCGCCGCGGGAATAGTCGGTGCGGCCTTGGTTGCCGTTGACCCAACCCCAGCTTTCGGCTTTGACGCAGTAGTCGCCGTAGCTAATAACGTAGTTCGCGTGAGCGTAACCGTCGCGAACGCCCTTGGCGTTGCCGTCGGACGGGCAGTGGAACGCGGTAACTTGGGCTTCTTTAACGTCGGCGCCCGCGCTCCAAGCGGCGGTTCCCTTGCTGTAGTAGGAACTAACGATCAGCTCGTAAAGCGCGTTTTGTTCGACGTAGGGGAGAAGGAACAAACGCCAACCGTAACCGAGGGTGTTGCCCGTGCCCGGCGTCGCGCCGAAGCAGTCTTGACCGAGCGGGAGGTTGTTGTTGTTCGCGTCGACGTAGCTCATGCAGGCGAGGCCGATTTGCTTGACGTTGTTCGTGCATTGCATACGACGCGCCGCTTCGCGAGCCGCTTGGACGGCCGGAAGAAGGAGCCCGATAAGAATGCCGATGATGGCGATGACGACGAGAAGTTCGACGAGGGTGAAACCGGAGCGAGCCGATTTGCCCAATTTGACGTTGCGATTCAACATAAATTTGCCTCTGCTGAGTTGCGCGGAAACGGATGATTTAACGGCGCGGCGCGGCGCGAGTCAAGGGAGGTTCGTGCGGCGCGCGGGCTTTTGCCTATCAATGGTAACGCTTTTTGTTTTTTTGCCAAGGGGGGGCGAGAAATTTTTTTGCGGTCGGCTGTTCGGCGGACGGCGAAGACGGCGGAAATAAGGAGAAAAACGAAAAAAACGGCGCGGCGACTTTTTCGGTCGCGGCACCGTCGGGGCTTGCGTTTCGGCGTTTAACGTTTGTCGCTAAACGTTGGGGTTTAAGCGATTAGAGCGCGTCGGTTTCGCCGCCGTCGCGGGAGCCCATCGCGCCCCAGACGCCGAAGTTCGACTTGCCGGAACGTTTGCAGAGGCCGGTGTTGTCGCCGATCGTCGAACCGGTCAGGTTGCCGCAGTCGACCGTTTCGCTGACGAAGCGAACCGAACCGTCGACCATTCCGACGTTGACGCCGCCCGAGTGGTTCGAGGACGCCGGAAGAATCGTCGCTTGGTAGTCGCCGCCTTCGGCGCCGCAGGTCGGGGAGTTCGGCGGGAGAATCGTGTTGAACGACGCGAAGAGCGGTTGGCAGTCGTTCCAACGCATCCCGCGATAGTTGCCGGCGACGGAAACGGACGAGTTGAATTCGCCGCCCGATTCGCGCAGGTTGAGGCAGGCTTGCGGGTTGAAACCGCTCAGTTCGCAGGTGTTGTGGCCGGTTCCGGCGCCGAAGACGTCGCTTCGGCTCGTCGCGTAGTTCCCCTTGACGAGACGACCGCCGTTTTTGCCGACGACCGCTTCGCTGACGAGCGCGGTGTTCGAGGTTCCGTCGGTGAGCGACGCGAGAGGCGTCCAAGTTTTCGGTTGGAGCGCGCCGCGGCTATAGTCGGTGCGACCGGAGGAACCGTTGACCCAACCCCATTCTTCCGCTTTGACGCAGTAGTCGCCGTAACTGCAGACGTAGCTGGCGTGCGCGTAACCGTCGGCGACGCCCTTGACGTTTCCGTCGGACGGGCAGTGATAAGCGGTAACTTCGGCTTCTTTGAGTTCCGCGCCCGCGCTCCAAGCGGCGGTTCCTTTGTCGTAGTAATTGCTCTTGAACATTTCGTAAAGCGCGCTTTGTTCGACGTAAGGCAGGAGGAACATACGCCAACCGTAACCGAGCGTAACGCCCGTGCCCGGCGTCGCGCCGCGGCAGTCGATCCCGAGCGGAAGCGTGTCGCCGTTCGCGTCGGCGTAGTTCATGCAGGCGAGGCCGAGTTGTTTGACGTTGTTCGTGCATTGCATACGACGCGCCGCTTCGCGAGCCGCTTGGACGGCGGGAAGGAGCAACCCGATAAGAATGCCGATGATGGCGATGACGACGAGAAGTTCGACGAGAGTAAACCCGTTTTTAGCGTTGGTTTTCATTGGAAAACTGTCCTTAAAGCGTGAAAATGCGTTAGGCGCGCAAATGTTTCTAAGCTCGAAGGTCTTAAACGGGGTCGACGTTCGAGAACGAAGGGACGTTCGCGTTTCTAAAGGCCGAAAATCTTAAACGGGGTCGACTTTCGACGGCAAAAAATACTTTCTTTAATTATAGCGCCAATTTGCGCGGCGCAAAGGGGGGAGACGCGTCGGCGGGGCGATTTTTTTAAGAAAAGACGCAAATTTGGGCAAAAAGACGGGAACGCCGCCCGAATTTCGCGTCGAGCGGCGTTTCGAGAGAAGCGGAGAACCCGTCGCCAACGAGGAAGGCGCGGCGACGGGGTTTCGGCGTATCGTCGAGAAAAACGAGGTTTAGAGCGTATCGGTTTCGCCGCCGTCGCGGGAGCCCATCGCGCCCCAAACGCCGAAGCTCGACTTGCCGGAGCGTTTGCCGAGGCCGGTGTTGGAACCGATCGTCGAGCCGGTCAGGTTGCCGCAGTCGACCGTTTCGCTAACGAAGCGGACGGAACCGTCGACCATCGCGACGTTGACGCCGCCGGAGTGGAACGATTGCGGCGGGAGGAGGGCCGGGTCGTAGTGCGACGAGCCGGAGGAACACATCGGCGCGTTCGGCGGCAGAATCGTGTTGAAGCCGGAGAAATACGGCTGACCGTCGGTCCAGCGGACGAGGCGGTCTTGTTGGTTGACTTGCGCGCTCGACGAGAACTCGTTCGCTCCGGAGCGCAAGTTAATGCAGGTTTGCGGGTTGAAACCGGAGTATTCGCAGGTCCAGTGGCCGGTGCCGGAGCCCGCGAAAACGTCGGTGCGGCTGACCGCGACGCCGCCTCGGAGGAGCCCGCCGTTCGTCGCCGCTCCGGAGCCGCGCCCGATAACGCCTTCCGACGCCAGCGCGGTGTTCGAGGTTCCGTCGGTGATCGACGCAAGATGCGTCCAGTAACGCGGTTGGAAGGCGCCGCGCGAGTAGTTCGCCGGAACTTTGTTCGGTTCGTCTTTGCCGTTCCAGTTCCAGTCTTCGTCTTTAGCGCAGTAGTCGCCGTTGCTGAAAACGTAGTTGTTCGGCGAGTATTGGTTCGACGAGTGCGTGTCCTGACGGAGCTGGCGCGACTGACCGTCGGACGGGCATTTGTAACCGTCGACGGCGGCCGAGATGATCGACGACGGAAGCGTCCAAGCGTAGGCGCCGCCCTTAACCGCTTCCATCGTCTCGGCGTAGAGCGCGCTTTGCTCGACGTAAGGCAGGAGGTAAATGCGGGGGCCGAGGCCGCGACTGTCGTTGCTTTCGCAGCCGATCGTGTCGGAGCCCATCGGAAGCGAGTCGCCGTGCGCGTCGGCGTAGCTCATGCAGGCTAAACCGAGCTGTTTCAAGTTGTTCGTGCATTGCATCCGACGCGCGGCTTCGCGAGCCGCTTGAACCGCCGGAAGAAGCAAGCCGATGAGAATGCCGATGATGGCGATAACGACGAGGAGTTCGACGAGAGTAAATCCGCGCTTACGCTGTTTGCCTCGCCTTCCCAAACTAACAAGATTGATAGTCATACGAAGGTTCCTTGTAAGAAACGGGGAAATAACCGAATGGAATTATTAGGTAGGGGGCGCGACGTCGAAAACGCGACGGCGCGCTCCCTTTAACATTAATATTAATGGTAACAAGCGCGGACGCGTTTTTCAAGCGTTTTTTTGGAAATTCTTTTAAATTTTCGAGATTTTAACGCGAAATTTTTCGACGCGGAAACGCCGAGTTGGCGTCGGCGGGCAAAAGGCGGGCGGGGGGGCTTGCGAACGTTCGCGCAACGAGTATAATAGCGTCGATCGTCGGCGGAATTCGGGCGATCGCGCCGCTCCTTGGGGAACGGGCGAAACGTCGACGAAGCAAAAACGTAAAGCAAGGAATAAGAGAAGATATGGCGTTTCCCGGTTTGACGATTATCGGCGAGTCGATCAACGACTCCGTTCCGTCGACGAACGCGATGTTCGAGGCGGCGGACTTCGACGGCATTAAGGAATTGGCGCGCTTCCAAGCGGAGAACGGCGCCGCGTATATCGACGCCAACGTCGGGACGCGCTCGCCGGAGTTTATGGCCGCCGTCGTGAAGGCGATCTGCGAAGCGACCGACAAGCCGATTTCGGTCGACTCGCCGGACTTTGCGCTTGCGGAGGCGGGGCTTCGCGCTTGCGACCCGAGTCGCGGAAAACCAATTTTGAACTCGATTTCGCCGCTGCGAACGGAAATGTTCGATCTGTACGAAATCGCGCCCTTCCGCCCGATTTTGCTCTTGACGGAACACGTCGACGCCGACGGGAACGGCGCGCCGTCGCGAACCGCCGAAGAGACGTACTCCGCCGCCGAACTCCTCTTCGCCGAAGCGAAAAAACGCGGGATTCCGAACGACGACATTATCTTCGACCCCGGCGTCGCGCCGATCGGGAGCGACTTCGAAGGGAACTTGGCGCGGATGCTCGACGCGTTGAAAATGATCAAAGCGAACCCGGAAATGGCGGGCGTTCACGCGTCGGTCGGGTTGAGCAATTTCACCGTGATGCTTCCGCCGAAGCGCAAATGCGACGGTTCGCCGGTGAAGAGTCCGCTCGAAAGCGCGCTCTTGACGTTGGCGTTCCCGCTCGGGCTCGATTACGTCGTCGGTTCGGTGAAGCGCAATTACGAGGTTTTGGCCGACGACGCGCCGGCGATGGAATGCGTCCGCGAATGCCTTGAACTCGGCGGGTTCGAGTCGATTTCGCGAGTGCGTAAGTTTTACCGCTGACGCCGGTTTTGCCGATTTTAACGGCGGGCGGCGCAAAGTTTGACGTCTAAAACGGTTTTGACGCTGGTAGACGGCGCAAAGTTTGACGCTCGAAACGATTTTGACGGCGTTAAACAGCGGCGCGTTTGACGTTTGAAACGGTTTTGGCGGTTTTGACGGGCGGCTTGCGCGGGCTGTTGCGGCGAAAGTCGGGAGAAATCGCGTCGGGGGGCTTGTCAAAATTGCGCGCCGCGTCATAATGAAGGGGTTAAGATTCAACGTCTTTTTTCGCGTCCCGACCGTTCCGCTTCCGCTCCGACGAACTTTGGCGGAGCTTGGCGAAATTTTCGGAATTATAAGGGCGGGAAAGGCGAAATTTCGGCGGTTGGCGACGGAATTTCGGGAGCGAGCGAAGAACTCCCGAACGGACGTAGCCGCCGTCGAACGGAACGAAATTGCGGAGATTAAAATGAACGATGTGTTGAAAGTGGCGACCCTCGGCGGCGACGGCACCGGGCCGGAAGTGGTCGGCGAAGCGGTCAAAGTCCTGAAAGAAGTCGCGAAACTTGAAAATATCAAGCTCGAACTGACCGATTTCGACATTTGCGGCGAACGCTACCTGAAAAACGGCGGGATTATCATCACCGACGACGAAGTCGAACAACTGCGCCAATTTAGCTCGATTCTTTTGGGCGCGGTCGGGCACGTCGACGTGAAGCCGGGGATCCTCGAAAAGGGCCTCTTGCTCCGCTTGCGTTTCGAATTCGATCAATATATTAATTTGCGTCCCGTTAAATTGCTCCCGGGCGTCGCGACTCCGCTTCGCAATAAGGGCCCGGAAGACCTCGACTTTGTCGTCGTCCGCGAAAACACGGAAGATAGGTACGCTGGTATCGGCGGTTTCCTGAAGAAGGGAACGCCGGACGAAGTCGCGACGCAAACGGCGATTTACACGCGCAAAGGTTGCGAACGCTGCGTCCGCTGGGCGTTT